>CALDIA010000054.1 GCA_937901455.1 uncultured Bacteroidales bacterium
GGCCTGGGAAACCCCTATGGCCCGTGCGATTTCCGTTTGTGTTTTTTTGTCTCTTCTCATTCGAGAAATTGTGTACCTTTGCGTCTCGTTTAAATGTTTCATTTGCATTTAGTTTTGAGACCGCAAATGTGGCATTTTTTTTCAAACAAGCCCGCCGATCGGCGGGCTTGTTTGTTTACCCGCTTTTATAACTTTCCAAGTTGAACTTATAAATAACCAATAAAAGGGATATTCATTATTCTAAAGTAGAAACCCGCTTATTTACATACTACGGCTAAGGTTAAAGCATATTTTGACTGAACCTAAGGAATGTTTTTTCATAAATAGAAACTTTCATATGGTATAATTCTTTATTTTTGCACTGAAATTTTCAATATGCAATGAGACGATTCTTTTGTTTTCTATTTCTACTCGGATATATTGGTTTAAGTGCGCAAGTACCTGTTTCATATTACCAAAGCGCCCAAAACCAACATGGCTATGCCCTGCGAGTGGCACTGCACCAGATTATCAAAATACATACCGAGCAAACCTATAGCGGTCTATGGACTGCTTTTTATACTACGGATATGCGTTCTGACGGGAAGGTTTGGGACATCTACTCTGACAATCCTGATGGGCAAACGCCGTATCTCTATGACTTCGGTTCTGACCAATGCGGCAATTACTCCTCGGAGGGCGACTGTTACAACCGCGAGCACTCCGTGCCCAAAAGCTGGTTCAACGGTGCCACACCCATGTACACCGATCTGTTTCACATCTACCCTACCGACGGGTGGGTGAACAACAAGCGCGGCAACCTGCCGTTTGGTGAAGTGGGCAACGCTTCGTGGACCAGCCTCAACGGTTCCAAGGTGGGCTCCTCCTCCGTCAGCGGATACAGTGGCCAGGTATTTGAGCCTATCGATGCCTACAAAGGCGATTTGGCACGCTCCTTTCTCTATATGACCGTCTGCTATATGGATAAAAACTTTAGCTACGAACCCTCCATGTTTGAAGGAGGATCTCTGAAGCCTTGGGCCTTGCAAATGTTGGTCAGATGGTGCGACGAGGACCCCGTAAGCCAAAAAGAAATTGACCGCAATAATGCCATCTATGCCATTCAACATAACCGCAACCCTTTTATTGATTTCCCTGAACTAGTGCACATGATCTACGGCAACGACACGCTGCAGCCGTTCGTGACTAATCTGACAGACTATGCACTCACCCACTGCACCGTCTATCCAAATCCTGCCAGCGACTACGTGCACGTATCCATCACTGACCCGAACTCTCCTGTCATTTGTACCCTGATGAGTATCACGGGCCAAATGCTTTGGCATGCAGACTTTCCAGCTGAAGTTGAAACGCTGAACATTCCCTTACAAGAACTGCCCTCTGGCATGTATCTGCTTCATTTGCAGGACGGCTCATACTCCATCATGCGAAAGATTGTAAAACGCTAAAAACAGGTCCTTACCCTATCAATATGTGCAGTCCTATGCCTATCAGCACCACACCGCCCACAATTTCTGCGATGTTGGCTTTCAGGTGCTTCCCCACCCTGCTGGCTATTGCATAGCCTACTATAGAAGCCAAAAAGGAAACTATGCCGATGACGAGCACAACCATGCCTACGGAAATCCCTTGCATCATAGAAAACGAGAATCCCACCGCCAAAGCGTCTATGCTAGTAGCCACCGATAACAATAGCACACTCTTCAGTTGTGTCATGTCCACTATCTTCTCCTCTTGGTCTCTCACAGCATCAATGATCATGCGAACCCCTATGCATGCCAGAATGCCAAAGGCAATCCAAGGGGCATATTTGTCCACAAACTGAGAAACAGTAACCCCCAGCAAATAACCCGCCAAGGGCATCATGGCCTGAAAAAAGCCAAAAGAGAAAGCAAAGCCGGCCACGGTTTTCCATGACAATTTCGGCTGGGTAACTCCTGCGGTGCAACTCACTGCAAAGCAATCCATCGCCAAACTTAAAGCTAATAATAAAAGTGTAAAAAAAGACATTTTGTGTTAAATTTTAATAGTTATGGTGTGGTGGGCATTCACACGCTACGCAGGATGACCAATCCTACCGCAAAAAGTTCACTTGTTTGTTTCCCTATACGGCAAAAGGCGTTCCGAACACGATAGTGCCTTCGTTCAAGGTATATCAACAAGTTCATTGTCAGTAAAATAGCATATCGTACACACTGGGCTGTACAACTCTTCTTGTATTCACCCACCCAACAAAGGAGAATATCTGGAATGAAAAAATATTTTATAAGTCCCATATTTAAAAAAATTGTATTTTTGCGGCCTCAAACAAGCCACTTTAGCTCAGTTGGTAGAGCGACGCATTCGTAATGCGTAGGTCGCGAGTTCAAGTCTCACAAGTGGCTCTCTAAAGAAGCTTTTTCAAGCTTCTTTTTTTATGTGCTGAACATCCGCCCACACTTCATCGGGCAGTTTGGCGCCGATATGTTCAATCATGCGGGCGGAAAGCCAAGATGCCAAATTGCCGGCCTGCAATGCGCTTTGTCCATTCAAGTAGCCATACAAAAAACCGGCGGCATAAATGTCGCCCGCCCCAGTGGTGTCGCGACGCTCTGCATCCACAGGTTCTATCTTTGTCACCTCCCCATTCATCATGATATAGGATCCGTCCTTGCCCACTTTGACAATAGCTACTTCGCAATATTGCGCCAGCACCTTCAGTGCCTCCACACCCTCTTTATGGGTAAAAGCCTTGGCCTCTTCCTCATTGGCGAAGATCACGTTCACATAGTCGCGCAACAACATTTCCACAAAGTCATAATGCTCCTCTATAAGGTTATAGCTGGCCATATCCATGGATATGCAAAGTCCTTGGGCTTTGGCTGCCTCACAAACCCGCAGAATCAGGTCGTGGTTGAAGATAAGATACCCTTCCACATGAATCAAGTCATACTGTGGCAAGATGGAAAGGTCAAGTTCTTCGGGTGACATTTCGGCGGCGGCGCCCAAGTAGGTAGCAAAAGTGCGCTCCCCATCATCGGAAATATAAGTGGTGGCAATGCCAGTGTCGGTATCAGAAAGAATAAGGTGCGGGGTAACGCCAAAGCGTTCCATTTCGCGACGGAAAAAGTCGCCCATTTCATCATTGCCTACCTTGCCAATATAGCCAGCAGGCATACCCAAGCGGGCCAAACCATGTATGGTGTTAGATGTGGAGCCCCCCGTGGCGCATACTTTGGGAAGCCCTTCTAACTGCGCATGCAACTCCCGCTTGCGGGCCGCATCAATCATGCACATACCGCCTTTTTGCAAACCATAACGACCTATCGCCTCGTCCTCAACCTGAAGCAAAACATCCACTAACGCATTTCCTATTCCTAAAACTTTTTTCATGACAAAGCTGTTTTAAAGTTCAACACTATATGATATCTTCCATTCTCTCGTTTAAAAATAACACTATAAATGAAGTGGCAAATATAGAATTTTAATGGATAGGAGAACATCGAAAGTCGATACTGATAGTCTGCTTTCCCATTACAAGCAAACATTAACCATAACGTTATCTAACACTCCCTCCTGCCCCTTAATCATTTATTCTATCAATCTTTTCATCACGCCCCATAATTTTCAACTTCCAATGCTACATTCTTCTACCCCACCATAATATACATGTCAGGGTACTCGTGCTGCGACTCCTTTTTCTGCTTTGTGAGGGCAAAGGCAATCGTCAGCGTACCAATACGGCCGATGTACATATCGAAAATCAGTATTAGCTTAGCACACCAATTCCAGGTTGCTGGTGCACCCGTGGAAAGACCGCAAGTAGTGAAGCCTGAAGTTGTCTCAAAAATGACATCCAGCAGCGAGGCATCCGGCTGCACCAACGCAATCAAAAAACAGGATATGAAGATAAAAATCAGCGACATGGTAACGATGGTGCTGGCACGGTCCACCATAGAGAACGGAATTGTACGATGGTTGTACTCTAACCGTTTCTTACCCAAAATGGTGGCCTCTATGTTCTTGATCAATACAAACAAGGTCGTGGTCTTGATACCGCCACCCGTAGAGCCGGGGGATCCGCCAATAAACATCAGCAGAATGATAATCATCACGGAAGACAAGTGCATGGCGTTGATGTCCAATACCGTAAAGCCCGATGTGCGGCAGGTCACTATCTGAAACAACGCCACAAAAATCTTGTCGAAAAGACCGCGCTGGCCCGTCAGGGTGTTTCCCTTTTCTAAGAAGAAAAACAGTATAGTGCCCACCGCTATCAATCCGACGGTGGTTACCAGTACCACCTGCGTCTGGGGCATCAGGCGTTTCCACTTATATTTGTTGCGCTCACGGATATAGCGGGCACTGAAGAAGTCGCGGATGGTAAGAAAACCGATACCGCCTAAAAATACCAGTGCCATCATCACAATTTGTGGAAAGTAGGTGTTGTTCACCCCCATTTCCAGCAAACTTTTATCCACCAGCACAAAACCTCCGTTGTTGAACGCCGAAATGGCATAAAACAGCGAATAGAACAGATTCTCCCCGTCAGAGTGGAAAATTCCTGTGGTTTTCCAATAGGTAAACAGCAGCGCTGCACCAACCAACTCAATGGTGAAAGTGGTCAGCACAATGCTCCGCACCAAGGAGACCGTATCCGACAACTGGTCAGTATTCATAATGTCGCGCACCAAGTACTGATAACGCAAACCTACATACGACTGCGACAAGAAGGTGGAGAAGAACGTAGCAAAAGATAAGATGCTCATACCACCCAATTGCACAAGAATCATGATGACCAGCTGGCCCTTGAACGTGAAGACCGTACCAGTACTTACGGTGGTCAGACCCGTGATACAACTGGCACTCGTAGCTGTGAACAGGGCATCAATCAAGGAGATGCCATTAGTAGTCATACGCGGCATCGACAACAAAACAGTGCCTACCAAAATCAACAAAAAGAAGGAGAGCATCATCAAAATGGGCGGACTAATCTTGTGTCGCCCCATCAAGCCGCTCACCTTGGTGAACTCAATCAGTACAATAACGAGAAAATAAAACTGGATGAACAGCAAATAGTAATTCTCAAAATTGATGGAATTGATAATTTTTAAATCAAAATTAAAGATGAAATAGGAAATAAACTGTATGATCAGTAATGTGATAATACACCCCTCAAACCACGATCGTTTCAGATATTCGCGACGATGAAGGGAATAGAAGAGCATAATGAAATATTTGACTACATAGAAAAAGAGACTGCCGAAGATGACCCAGCGGATCAGATTCTTGACGCTGGTGGAAATGTACAAGCCATGGTAGCAGATAACGCATGTGATGGTCACCAACGACACTATCAGGCTGAGTATCTGCATAATGCGATACACTTTCTCCTTATGCGTCGCAATATGTATTTTCAGCTTGCTATGAGAATAGTCTTTATGTGATTGGTTAAACCACATTACAGGTTGATTTTGATAAAATTATCCAAGTCGCTGTCCTTTCCGAAGAGTACGAACACATCGTCCTTTTTGATTACGGTGGAGGTGTCGGGCACACCGATGATGTGTTGCTGGATATCCTCTTGGTTATCAGCGTTTGTCTCTTTGTAGCTACGACGGATGGTGATAAGACTAAGTTTATGGTTGTCGCGAAAGTCTATGTCGCCCAAAGTAAGACCCTCGAGGCTGTTTGGGGCGATGATTTCGGCCACCTTATAGCCATCGGGCAGTTGGAGATAAGAAATCATATTGGGATTGGTAAGGCGTTCGGCGAGGAGTGCACCTACCTCGTCTTCAGGAGATAAAAACTCGCTGATGCCCATTTTGGATAGGATGGTGCGTTGGTTGTCGCCCATCACGCGACAAATGATGCGCTTTACACCGAGGTCTAAGAGGTTTGCCGTACAGAGCAGCCGCCCCACAAAATCATTGCCTATGGCCACAATGGCCACATCAAAGTTCTGTATATTCTCATTGATGAGCGCTCTTTTATTTGTGGCATCGGTACAGACGGCGTACGCCACATCCTCGGCAATGTCTTGCACCACCTTGATATCATTATCGATGACCAACACTTCGTGGCCTTTTTCTGAAAGGGCTCTACTAATGGCCTGCCCAAAATGTCCAGCCCCTATTACCACAAATTTATCCTGTGCCATAATCGTAATTTTATAAACAAATGGCAAAAATAATAAAAAGAAGATAGCGTGGACATAGTGTGACTAAATTATTTGGGAGCGGGTGTTTCCAACGTGCTATCCGGCGTCTTCACAAAGTTGTCGAGCGAGAAGAAGCGGGTCGCTACCATACCGTTATACACTACGCGCAGTTCTGGCCGCACCCTATGGAGGCAGCCTGTGTTTGGGACAAATCCATCAAAACACAGAAAGCACGTTTTCTTCAACCAAAGGGATTATGATTATCATCACAACACTTCGCCAGACTACTATTATTTGAAAAATGAAAAGTAATTATTTTTTTATTACTTTTGCACTCCACAAATATACTTGGATATGATCACACGTTATTCGCGGCCCGAAATGAGTGCCGTCTGGACTGAAGAAAACAAATTCGGTGCCTACCTGAAAGTTGAGATTGAAGCTGCTGCCGCTTGGAGTAAACTGGGCGTGATTCCTGCTGAGGATGTGCAGAAACTACGCGAAAAAGCCTCCTTCAGGGTGGAGCGCATTTATGAGATAGAACAGGAAACACGTCACGATATTGTGGCCTTCACCCGAGCCGTCAGCGAATCGCTGGGCAATGAACGCAAGTGGGTGCACTACGGGTTAACCTCCACGGATGTGGTGGATACTGCCAACGGCTACCTGCTCCTCCAAGCCAACAACATTCTGCGGGCTGATTTGAAACGGTTCATGGAAATCTTGAAGAAGAGAGCCTTCGAATTTAAGGATACGCCCTGCATCGGACGCACCCACGGTGTACATGCTGACATCACTTCGTTGGGGCTGAAATGGGCCTTGTGGTACGAGGAAATGAAACGCAATATGGTCCGTTTTGAGGCCGCCGCCGCCGATGTGGAATGCGGCAAGATCAGCGGCGCCGTGGGCAATTTTGCCAACACCCCTCCTTTTGTGCAAGACTTTGTATGCGAACAACTCGGTATCCATTCCGCCAATATCTCTACTCAAGTGCTCCAACGCGACCGCCACGCCCACTATATAGCCACCCTCGCCTTGATAGGCTCCTCCATGGAACAGATGGCCGTGGAAGTCAGACATTGGCAACGCACCGAACTCCGCGAAGCTGAAGAGGCTTTCGGCAAAGGACAGAAAGGTTCTTCCGCCATGCCCCACAAGCGCAACCCCATCGGCAGCGAGAATATGTGCGGCTGCGCACGTATCCTACGTGGCTATATGGTGTCCGCCTATGAAAACATCCCACTCTGGCACGAACGCGACATCTCCCACTCTTCCGCCGAACGCATCATGCTCCCCGATGCCACCATCCTGCTCGATTATATGCTCAACCGCTTTGGTAAAATTCTCGAAAACCTTGTGGTATTCCCAGAAAATATGCTCAAACACATCTATATGACCAATAAGGTGATCTTCGCCCAACGCGTGATGACGGCTCTTATCAACAAAGGCCTCGCCCGCGAAAGCGCCTACGACCTCGTGCAGCCTATAGCCATGAAAGCCTGGTTCGACGGTCTCGACTACCAAGAATTGCTCCTGCAAAATGAAACCATTCAACAATACTTCTCCCCGGAGGAACTGGCGCAATGTTTCACGCTGGAGTATTATATGAAGGAAGTACCCACCATCTTTGAAAGGGTGTTTGGCAAGTAGCTGTTATCTATTAGCCTATAGATTTTTCCCCTTTTAATAAAAACTGGCGGTATTATTTAAAACCAACGGAATAATAACCCATAGAAACCATACATTATGAAACAATATGTTCACATTTTGGGAAACAACAACTCTCTGTTTGATGAGTTTATTGCCGAAATCAGAAGCACCGATGTGCAAACCGACAGCATGCGGTTTCGCAGAAATCTGGAACGTATAGGCGAAATTTTCGCCTATGAAATCAGCAAAACCATGAACTATAAAGCCCAAGAGGTAACCACTCCCCTGGGCATAGCCGAAATACCCCGACTTACCGACAAACTCGTGCTGGCCACTATCTTGCGCGCCGGCCTTCCTCTGCACCAAGGAATGCTCAACTATTTCGACCATGCGGAAAACGCCTTTATCTCCGCTTTTCGGAAATATGAAAAGGACGGCACCTTTGAAATCCAAATCGACTACCTGTCCTCCCCAGAACTGGACGATAAAACCTTGATTCTGGCCGATCCTATGCTGGCCACCGGTCAGTCTATGGTGCTTGCCTACGAGGAACTTCTCTCCAAAGGTGACCCCGCTCACACCCATTTGGTCAGCATTATCGCCAGTCGCCAAGGCATTGAATACCTGCAAAGCCACTGTTCGCCTACCAATTGCACACTATGGATTGGCTCTGTGGACGAGGAACTAACTGCCCAATCATACATTGTGCCTGGTCTCGGTGATGCCGGCGACCTGGCCTATGGGAAGAAAAACTGAACTAATGTGTTTGTTAAAAGGGACAAGAGAGGTTATAAACATCTGTTGGCAAGGTAAAAATTCTGTCAACACTTTTAATGCCTTAAATACCCGCCGAATTCAATTTATAAATGCAACTTTAGATTATCAAATTTAAATTTACGGGTGCAAAATTAGATAAAAAATATTCACGCGGGGTGAGGAAGTCTAATTTTTTTCTCGGTCTATTATTTAACTTATTTTGTATCAATTGGAGATTATCGTTTGAGAGATTATCAAAAGAGGTTCCTTTGGGCAAATACTGTCTGATGTGTCCGTTCATGTTCTCGTTGGCGCTCACGCCCCCTGAAATTCGAGCAGCAACAGTTGTTCAGCAACTTCCTGCAGAATTTTCTAACCGTCTCTTTCCAGGTTCTCAAAAAAACTGTGGTAATCCACGGAATATTATGTATTTGCCCAATATTTTAAAAAATATTATGCTGTTTATGTACTGCTTATGCAGGTTGGTGAAGCTTTGGTAAACGAAATCTTAAGTAAATATCACATTAATGGATAATTACTATTTGTTCGTGCCGCTGGAGTAGTTTGGGGCCTCACTAGTGATAGAAATATCATGCGGATGGCTTTCCAAGACACCGGCATTGGTGATACGACAGAAACGAGCCTGGTGCAATTCTTCAATATTATGGGCACCACAATAGCCCATACCGGAGCGCAAACCACCCGCCATCTGATAAATCACCTCATACAAATCTCCCTTGTAGGGCACTCGACCCACAATGCCTTCAGGAACCAATTTCTTGGCATCCTCCACATCACTTTGCATATAACGATCCTTGGATCCGTGTTGCATGGCTTCCAGAGAACCCATACCTCTATAAGCCTTGAATTTTCTTCCGTTAAAGAGAATGGTTGCACCTGGCGACTCTTCCACGCCGGCCAGCATGCCGCCCAGCATGACAGAGCTGCCACCTGCGGCTAACGCTTTGACTATGTCGCCAGAATAGCGAATACCGCCATCCGCAATGATAGGAACACCATAGCCATACAATGCTATGTAAACGTCATATACCGCACTCAGTTGTGGCACGCCAACTCCTGCCACAACTCGCGTAGTGCAGATAGAGCCCGGACCAATGCCTACCTTAACGGCGTCAGCACCATTGTCGGCCAGCCACTTGGCTGCTTCACCGGTAGCGATATTGCCCACCACAACGTCCACACAGCTGAACTGCTTCTTAATAGCAATCAACGTGTTCACCACATTGCGTGAATGACCATGGGCACAATCCAACACCAAGGCATCCACACCGGCTTCCACCAGCGCAGCCGCACGCTGCACCGCATCATTGGTGATGCCAACGCCCGCAGCCACGCGCAACCGGCCCTGCGCATCTTTGCATGCAAATGGCTTGTCCTTGGCCTTTGTAATGTCTTTGTATGTGATCAATCCCAATAAGGTACCATCCTCGTCAATGACTGGCAACTTCTCAATCTTGTGCTGCTGCAGAATATCCGTCGCTTTGTTCAAATCCGTATCCTTGGATGTCGTGATAAGATGCTCCTTCGTCATCACCAACCCGATACTCTTGTTAAAGTCCTTTTCAAAACGCAAGTCTCGGTTCGTAACAATGCCGATGAGCACATGCTTCTCATCCACCACGGGAATACCACCAATGTGATAATCCGACATGATTCTCAATGCATCTCCCACCTTCTTGTCGGCTGTAATAACAATGGGTGCGTTAATCATTCCGTTTTCGGCACGCTTCACCGAAGCCACCTGCTTGGCCTGCTCTTCAATAGTCATGTTCTTATGGATGACACCTATACCACCCTCTCGAGCAATGGCAATTGCCATGTTAGCCTCTGTCACGGTATCCATAGCCGCCGAAACAAAGGGCAAGTTCAACGATATATTCTTGGTAAAAGGTGTGGAAAGCTGGACGTCGCGCGGTAATACCTCTGAATAAGCGGGGATCAACAATACGTCATCAAAGGTCAATCCCTCTAAGGCAATTCGATCTGTAATAAAAGACATAGTCGGTGGTGTATTTATTACGTGCAAAAATAAAAAAATTCTGCTTTTCTTTTACATTCTTGTAAATAGTTTTATCTCATTATGTATTAGCTATATAATAAAAAGGTGCCAGATTTTATAAATGAATCTGGCATCTTTATCTTCTGCATTACTGCTTTTGTGAAGCAGTAATGCTGCATCTGTTTTTATGCTATTCATGCGCATATACGGGCAGAGGCTGGTCGATCAGCTCATTCCAAGGCAGACCATACCCGCCAATCTCCTTCATGAAAGGATCCGGGTCAAATTGCTCCACATTGAAAACACCCTCGCCTTTCCAAGTGCCCGTCAAGATCATCTTGGCACAAAGCATAGCTGGCACACCTGTCGTGTAGGAAACAGCCTGTGCACCAATCTCCTTATAACAAGCTGCGTGATCACAATTGTTCCATACGTAATAAGTGCGCTCCTTGCCATCTTTAATACCTTTGATCTGGCAACCAATGGAGGTTTGGCCATGATAACCTTCTCCCAACGAAGATGGCTCGGGTAAAACAGCCTTCAAAAACTGCAAAGGAACAATATCAATACCCTGATAATGAATTGGCTTAATGCTGGTCATTCCCACTTCTTGCAGCACATTGAGCACGGTAAGGTACTTCTGCCCAAAGGTCATCCAAAAGCGCGCACGCTTAATGGTCGGATAGCTTCTTACCAACGACTCCAACTCCTCATGGTACAACAGATACGATTCCCGCTCGCCAATATTAGGATAGTCAACAGGACGATGAATAGACATTGGATCTATCTCTATCCACTGGCCGTTTTCCCAATATTTGCCTCTTTGGGTAATCTCACGGATATTAATCTCAGGGTTGAAATTGGTGGCAAAAGCCTTGCCATGATCGCCCGCATTGCAGTCCACAATATCCAAATAGTGGATTTCGTCGAAATAATGCTTAGCCGCGTATGCAGTATAAATGCTTGTCACGCCCGGGTCAAATCCACAACCCAATAGCGCCATGATGCCGGCCTCTTTGAAACGATCTTGATAGGCCCATTGCCAACTATACTCGAACTTTGCCTTGTCGCGAGGCTCATAGTTGGCCGTATCCATATAGTTGGTCTTCGTGGCCAAACACGCATCCATCAAAGGCAAATCCTGATAAGGCAATGCCACATTGATAAGCAGGTTAGGACGGTATTTTTCTATCAACTGTATGGTCTCCGGCACATTGTCCGCATCCACTTGGTCGGTAATAATTCGCCCGCCACCAATCTCGGCTGCAATCTTGTCGCATTTGGCTTTTGTGCGGGATGCCAAAACAATCTCCGTAAACACTTCCGGTACAGAAGCACACTTGTGAGCTACTACAGCGCCTACGCCCCCAGCTCCAATAATTAATACTTTTGCCATAATTTTTTATTATTTCAAAAACTGGTAAAAAAGCAATCACATGATTTGCAGGCGCAAAAATAGTCAAAAAAAATAGAACTACATACAATATCCTTGTCTCTCTTATAATATTTTTTTTAACAGGCTCTTTTGTGTAATAATGGGCGATTTCTGACAATTTACAACTCCTTTATGCACATAAACGTTTTATAATTTTACAATTCGCAAATATGGCCTATTTCTGCTTCTTCTTGAATGCGATTTGTCATATTTGAAATAATATTTGATAATTCTTGGATTTTTGGAAACATTTTTTATTTTCTATGGATATTTCTACATTTACTTTCTTATCATTTCAACAATCAAAAAAATGAAAAAATTAGACTTAGTTTCAATTTTTGTGAAAAATGCCTCTCTCGCTTCATGGCTAAAAGATTCATTGTCAAAATTTTCCGCTTGGCAGAATATTATCATTCTATCAGATGAGGAAGAGGCTCTCGAATTGCTAAACCATCAACAAACAACATTGCTGTTTGTCAATCAGGATGAATTCCGAATAGTGAACAACATAAAAAAACCGCACTTTATTATCCCGATTTGTGAAAAAAAGAGTCTGAAAATGATGAGTAACCTATTGCAAAAGGGGTGTTTTGACATTCTTTTCCTGGATCATCCGGATGAAAATCTGAAAAATATCTTAGGAAAAATCCTTCATATTCAAGCCGTCTTCCAAAACCAAGACAAACACGCAAGTTATGTCAATGAACCTGCTCTCGAGTACAATAAATCCCAATTTGCCCAATACATCTTTACGGATGAATCCATCTTCCTGCCACCAACAAAAACTCAACCTTCCATTCGCCTATTACTGAATGATATTCTTTATATCCAGCTAATCGTGAACAAAATCACCTTTTTTATGGCCAATGGAGACACCTTTGAGCGAAGAAAATCACTCAACTATTTCATTAATAAACTCCCAAAAAACCGTTTTCAAAAAATCAATCAAAAAACTATTGTCAATGTAAACAAAATTGATCAGATTAAGAGAAACGATATTTGTAGCATCGGCGATATTACATTTAAGATTACAAGATCATTCAAGGCAAATCTCAAGAACAAACTTCCCCTGTAACCATACAGGTCGAAGGAAAATCAACGGATGTTTATAAAAACAAGTGGCCTGAAAATTTATTATTTTTGCGGCCTCTTTGGTCTTGTAGTTCAATGGATAGAACAAAGGTTTCCTAAACCTTAGATCTGGGTTCGATTCCCAGCGAGACTACTTCCCAAATAACTTTCTTGTTACATTGGATGGTCTATACCACGGATAGGTCTCGTGGTTGAAATATGCCATTTTTTGGGGGTATTTCTGAAAAATATATTACAGACACTTATACATAATGCTTTCATATACCACATGATTGTTCGTAAGGGCTTGAAAATCAGGTGTGTTTTAAAAAAATTGCCAAATATTGAGCTTTTATAAAAAAAATGAGTATGATTATATCTTTAGAAATTTCTTCGTTATTTGCTCGGTGTTTGGATTATACCATTGAGAGTCAAATAATTACATGTTGTTGTTGCGCAAATGTATCATTAGCGCTGCAATATCTGAAGGACTTACACCACTGATACGGGAGGCCTGACCTAAATTGTGTGGTTTTGCCTTGGATAATTTTTCACGTGATTCCATGGAGATACTTGACAATGAATAGTAATCAAAATCGGGTGAAATTTTGATATGGTCCAGTTGGGAAAATTTTTGCACAAGTTGTTCCTCTTTCTGGATATAATTTTCATATTTGATATATGTCTCTACATTGATAATTTGCTCCGCTGTGATTTGATGAGTGGAAATAAATTCAGATAATTGATCATCGCATTGTATTAAGTCCTGAATGTTGATTTGCGGACGTAGAAGTAATTGCGACAACTTAACATTATGCACTAAAGGAGACAAATTTTTACGTCCAAGCATAGGATTATACAAGGGTAGTCGAGTGAGTTGAGATTGCAAATAATCCAAAAGCAACTGTTGTTGCTGGTATTTATGTTCAAAGGTCTTATAGCGTGTGTCTGGGATTAGTCCTATGCGATGGCCCAGTGGAGTAAGACGATAATCGGCATTATCCTGTCGTAACAAGATACGGTACTCGGCTCGGGAAGTAAACATGCGATAAGGATCTTGAACTCCTTTAGTAATTAAATCATCTATTAAAACGCCAATATAGGCCTGGGATCGTTGCAGGATAAAAGGTGATTTATTCTGTATACTTAGATGTGCATTAATGCCTGCCATTAGACCTTGGCAAGCTGCTTCCTCATAACCGGTAGTGCCGTTAACTTGGCCTGCGAGATAGAGATTGGGAATTACCTTTGACTCCATGGTATAATGCAACTGCGTAGGATCAAAATAATCGTATTCGATGGCATACCCTGGACGTAAAATTTCAGCTTTTTCTAAACCAGGAATATGATGCATGGCTTCAACTTGAACATCTTCGGGTAATGAAGAAGAAAATCCGTTTAGATAATATTCGATAGTGTCACGCCCTTCGGGTTCCAAAAAAAGCTGGTGTTGTGATTTATCGGAAAATCTAACAATTTTGTCTTCGATAGATGGACAGTAACGGGGTCCAACACCTTGAATGCGTCCATGGAAAAGAGGAGAAAATTGAAAGCCCATTTTAAGAATATCATGAACTTCAGGATTAGTATAGGTTATCCAGCAGGGAAGTTGGTCTTTAACAGAGGATGTGTTGGAGAAGGAAAATTTTGCAGGAACATCATCGCCAGGCTGGCAGGTCATTTTAGAAAAGGCGATAGTTCGACCATCAATTCTGACAGGGGTTCCTGTTTTTAATTTGTTGGTGGAGATACCTGCGGCTTTTAACTGGTCAGACACTTGGAATGATGCGGGCTCTCCCATCCTTCCACCAGAAAAATTTACCTCACCTACGTGTATGCGGCCGTTCAAAAAGGTCCCTGAGGTGAGAATAACTTTGCGGGCATAAATATTTCTGTTAAGCTGTGTGACAACTCCAGAAAGACGATCGTTTTCAAAAAGAAGAGAGACAACGGTGTCCTGACGAAGGTAAAGGTTTGGAGTATGCTCTAACACTTCTCTCCAATGGAGCGAAAATTGGGTTTTGTCACACTGCGCGCGAGGGCTCCACATAGCCGGACCTTTGGAGCGCCCCAGCATACGAAACTGGACCGTGGATCTGTCTGTCACAATACCTGTCATGCCACCAAGCGCATCAATTTCGCGAACAATTTGACCTTTTGCCACTCCTCCTATTGCAGGGTTGCAGGACATCTGTGCCACGAGCGCGAGATTCATGGTGATGAGCAATGTCTTACTTCCCAAGGATGCCGCAGCCACCGCCGCCTCGCAACCGGCATGTCCGGCTCCCACCACTATCACATCATATTTATAATCCATTGTTATACGTAAAACACATTTGTTAATCTGTTTATCATAAGGGGTTTACGCGTTAAATTTATTGTAAAACAAGGCTATATACTTATCTTCTAAACCACGCATACATTGCTCTTCTATTGGTGTTTTGTCCTTGTATCCACAAAGGTGCAAAACCCCATGTACTAAAACGCGTAATAGTTCCGTAGTATATTCCAAGCCCATCGTAGTTGCGTTCTCTTGCACACGATCAACACTGATAAAAATTTCGCCTGAAACACAATCCCCTACCCTGTTGTCAAAAGTTATAATATCCGTTAATGTATCGTGACTTAAGAAAGCAATATTCCGCTCTAATAAATATTCGTCAGTACAAAAAGTATAGGAAATCTCTCCTGGAAATAATTGCTCTTGACGAATTACTTCCTTAAGCCATTGTTTGTGAAAAATGGTCAGTGGGTAATCTGTCGGTATAAGATAGGTGAAAGATATCATTTTTAATAAATAAGTATTTTTTTCGACAGGTTGAGTTGGGAAGAAAGAATTTGAACAATGTAACAGCCCTCTGAAATGCCAGCAAGTGTGATGGCAAACCTTGGTTGGCAGACGTCACACGTGCATAGCCTTGATCCTTGAAGATTATATAAAGATATCTGGTAGGGTTGAATAATGTCAGTTTCAATTTCAATGGTTTTATTGAAATAATTGTACCATATTGAGGTATTAGATCTGGAATAATGCGTTATATCTGTGGTGTCTTGGGTGGGCGGATCGGAAATAAACCACTTGAACAAACTGTCGAATACACAGATTTTGACTGTTTCTAAAATAGGAAGAACCATTCCTTCATCAAGTGAACCATGATAGGTGATATTCATTGGGTCTTTTTGGAAGAAGACTGTGTAAAAGGTTGCTGCTGCATAAGAACCATACCAAGAAGGGTGACTTTCATCAGCACTATACAACTCTATCTCAGGATAATGGTTGCGAATATAGTGCCAGACATATCCTACCGGTGAAACCCATGAATGATTATCTTCAGCCATCATCATATAGCGTGCATACAGCAGACTGTCCATACCCTCGTATGTGGCCAATGGTGGATAATAGGGAGCATTTTGGGCGTCTCCGTTTTTGCGTCCCCAGGTCATATAGAAAACAACTTTTGCTGTGGGATTATATTGTCGTATCATCTCCACCAATTGTTGAGCATAGGGATACGATTCATTCATAAATTGTCCTATAGGAAAAGAGGGCAGTTGGCTTTGCTCTTGTAAAACCACATAGTCCCAATCTCCTTGTTGAATATAGGAAGCTGCGCCTGTTACGTGCTGTTGGAAAGTACAACCGCCAGGAGTATAACTTGAAAACTGTATGGTATCACCCATAGAGGAGGCAATATCAGATATGATTTGTGGAAGATTATTTACTTCGGTATAACTATTCCCGATAAATAGAACTTTATAATTGAGTCCTAAAACGGATAGGTTTATTAATAAAAAACAAAGAACGGAGACAACTGCTTTCATTTTGTATAGAGATCTTTTGTTTGCAAAACATTTTGCTCTACAGAATGAACGATATAAGGTGATGGTTTTACGTGAAACATTAACGTAAGTTTTTTATTATCAGGTTCTAATACAAAATCATCTACCAAAATCCCCCAAATATTATCAGTTTTTAAATCCGTTGGCAGCTGCTCAAAAAATTGGAATATCGGGTCTGGCGAGATATAGTCCATTATTAATATTTGATTTTCAAAATGGGCTATGACATCCAAAGAGTAATCGTTTTCATTTGCATTCAGTTGTTCCAAAATATTTTGATTGGCGGTCTCAATGATGCCGATACTTTCAGCAAGGGCATACTTGTCGCATAGGTATTCTATCATAGATAGCGTCTTACGATAAATATTACCCTTATTTAATTCGTTTAATTCAAAGTATATCATAACAAAACTACTAATCAATATTATAAAAATACTCGTTCGCCTTCTCCTTGTAGTAATGGTTCAAGTCGGCAGGCACTGAACGCAACATCTCATTCTGTTGTTGGTGATTTATGTCAAAATTCCATTCCTTAGGCGGATTTAATTGAGGAACATACTTGGCCTCATTAGATTTACGTTCGTCATCCTTTTCTTTTTCTATGTCGGCTCGCTCACTCTTCAATAAGCGTGTTGTGATATTTTGCTGACGTTGGAGCGTCTGCTGTGTAAGCGTGCGGTTTACGAGCTCCTTTTCTGTCTTTTTCATCTCATTAATCAACTGTTCCAACTCACGATCCCCTACCCCATTCTCTGATTTCATATCGCTATTATAGTCCTCCAACATCCTTCTGATAGCCTCCTGCTGAGCTGCCAACTTGGCAAATTTCTCGCTCATCTGCTGCTGCTGACCCGACTGCCCTTCCTTACCTGCCTGATCCATACTCTTCTTCAAAGCCTCCATCTGGCGGTTCAACTGTTGCTGCAACTCACGTGCAGAAGTCTTCTGGCTTTTGCCTTTTCCCCCAGGTTTGCTGCAAGAACCATTGCCCGACTTATTGCATTTCGACTTGCACTCTTCCTTTTTCTTCTGCATCTCTTGGAGAGATTCATTAAGCATCAAAGCCAAATTATTCATGGAAGTCAACGCAAACTGCTGGTTTTTTGCCGCATTCGCCGTACGACGTTCACGCAATTCCGTCTGTGTGACTCCCAAATAATCTTCAATTTTCGATACTTCTGTCTGAATGAAAGGCTTAACAGATAATTGTCGACGTGCCAACGCATTCAACGAGTCTGCAATATGCGACATATTATTTTTTACATCAAACTGATCTGTCATAATAGTGGACATAGCGGCGGAACGACTGGCAGACTTTTGTGTGCGTAATAGCACTTCTTCTTGATTAAAAGAAATTTTCACCAAATTATCCAAAATCTGTCGCAAGGTTTCAATGTCTTCCGACACGTTTTCTAACTCGTCTTCATTAAAATCCTGCTCCAATTGATTAGCTAATTGATCCATTGATTCAGCAGCCTTCTTCTGGTTATCAGAGGATTTGGAACGATTATTCTTTTCCAGATTCTGCTTGCTTTGGTTTAATTGATCGTCGATCTGTTGCTGTAATGATTCCGTATTTTTGAATTGCACCGGATCTTCCAACTCCTTATTCAATTGCATTAGCTCCTGTAAATCATGCTTCAATTCATTGTATTGCTGCTGGATTTGCTGCTGCTGTTGCTGTACCTGGTCCTTTGAAATGCTCTTATTTTCGGTATTCTTAGCATTCTTATCAAGCTTTTCCGATAAATTACGCAATGTTTGAACAGCCTCATTTAGTCTTTTCTCTACCTCTAACTGCTTGTATAATTGAAGCTGCTGATCAAGCGTCTTATTGATGTCTTCGGTGTTATTTTTCAGCTTTTGAACTTGTTTTTGTACATCATCCTTTTTGGCAGACTGCTGCATCATCTGCTGAAGTTTGTTCATCATCTGTTTCATTTCATCTGACAAAACATCCTCCATCCGTTTCTGCAATTCTTGCTGCTTTTTCAGAATATCTTCCTGAATATCTTTATATTGAGATTCTATAGCTTGATTATTTTTCTGTTGATTTTGCAATTTGTTCAGTGCATCCTGAAGGTTTTGATATTGGTTCATAAGCTGCTCCAACTTCTTTTTGTCTTGCCAACTCAACTCCTTCTCTTGAATCATCTGCTTCTGCAATTTTTCTATATCTTTCATCAAATCGGCAGATTCAGAAACCAAATCCGAAAAATCTGACATTGTTTCACGCTCTGATTTTTCTAAATCTTTGTTAATTTCATCCAAAGTCTTAACCCTATAGGTAGAAGTAGATGATTTTGACGATTTATGACCATTAACACCATCGTTGTCAAACACTTGAAAATAATAGTCAATTTTTTCTCCTGGCTTTAATTCGAAGGTATTCGGATCAAAGTAATAGTAGAAATCTTGGAGTGTAACATGGTTCTGAATGGCAATAGGCACCACTTGGTTCTGCTGTACCAGTTTTCCATCAGCATCGTAGCGGTTATACACAAAGTGTAGTTTTGAAAATCCATAGTCATCCTTAATATTACCTTTAAAATAATATCGCTCACTATAGGCTGAATCCTGCTGACTTTGCACTATTATTTCAGGATACATATCCTTAATAACCGTGATATTATCCTTGATGGTATCCGTGCTGGTGAAATATAAATTTTTATTAAAAAGAGCGTAGGTAAAAGAGTTTCGGGCCACATGATTGACTGTGAATTGATCACTTTCAGAAGAGACCATATTCTCCTTATCATTTAATATAAAGACAATATTATCAGAGTTTTTTGTATAGAACTTCCATACTATACGGGTTCCCTCCGGAACAGTGGCATTCCCTATATTCTCCAACACCTCATCCGGACGATTTAGATATGCCGGATAATGGAGTTGCATTTCAAAACCAACGGTTACAGGCTTTGGCAACACACTAACAGAATAAGTCAAAGAGGTAACCTCATCCGTCAATAATTGAAAATCCAAATTTTTCTGGATATTTGTAAACGTATAATTGTAGGTTGTATTTGAAAGCTTATTACATTTATATGTGCGGTTTTTATACTTTATAAACACCTCGTCAGGCACCTCATCACCTTCCACTTTCACATTTACGGTGAAATCGTCATGTTGAAAAGCTTGCATAGAAGGGTTGGTAATCACGAAAGAGTAGGGGGCGGGTTTTTCAAATTCGGTTGAATAATGTAAAATGCGCTGGGTTGGCTCCACGAACAATTCTTTTTTGAAACCGAAAAGAACAAGGAAAAGCAAAATGGGAACAATGGCCCACTTCGCAAATTTTTTTGTTTTGCTAAAAGGAATCGCCTGAATGAATGAAAATGGTTTTAATGCTTCTATCTTTGTATCAATAGCCGCCGATAAAAGATCATAGCTTTTATAATCGCCATTTTCAAGTTGCTTCTGTAATTCAAATAGATTCAATAATTTATCATCAATTTCCGAGAAGTAGGTTCCTATAATATTGGCTATTTCCTCATTGGAAAGTCGTTTACCGAGGCCGCTGATTTTGGCAACAGGAATAATTACATTTACTATTAAGGTTAGCAGCGACAAAGCAATGAACGAAAAAAATAGAATGGCGCGAACCGTTGTGTTTGAGTAGGAAAAATACTCGAACACTGAAAAGATAATAAACACTGAAAGGAGGATTAAAACGAGATAAATTAACCCTCTATACAGTTTATTGAGATAGAATTGCCTCAAAAACTGATGTATTTTATCATTTAATATGTCTTGGTTAGATGATTTCATTGCTTGGTGGTACGGATGGATTGTTTTCATCCTCTTGAATAGCAAAATAGGTCGATTTATTCTTTAAAAAGTAGTTCTGCAACATTTTGTTTTTTCCGAATAGTAATTTCATCCAGACGCGATAGAACAAAAAATTGGTCGTTTTGTTTAATTTACTTCGTTTGGCAAATACTTTGTACACATAGTCCTGTTTCCAAGTGGTGAAATTGTTGTTTACAATTTTCATTTCGTAGGCAAGCAAATCGGTGAGTGGAATATTCACAGGACAAACATCTTGGCACATGCCGCATAATGTGGTTTGGCTAAAAATTTGTTGGGTTCTATTATATTCGTCAAGGCAATTGTTCTTAACTATATCAATAGGTGAGATTTGGGTTGTTTTTGCCACGGGACACACATCATTGCACCTATTACAATGAATACAGAATATAGAATTGACTAAAAAGTCATCTTGCAACAACGGTTCAGTATTATTGGCATATAAGATAACGGAAACATTGCCAGTGATAGTACTATATCCTTTGGAATCAGAAGAAATAAAAGGATCTGGAATAATTTGGGTAAGAGGTGAATGAATGATTTTCACATCTTGAGGAAATCCTGATTGAGATTTTATATGCAAAAAGATGGGCAGATCAGAAGCATTTAACAATACCTGATCAAGATTCACTATCACGACTAAATGATCCACAAAATTGAAACCATTTTGTGATTCTTTGTCAATAAACACGAGAGAACCGTTGCTAACAATAGCAAAATCGGCCTCAATAACCAAAGCATCCACATTAAATTCTCTATTGTTGATAGTGGAGCATTTACATTCATTGATAACCTCTTTGTCGATTGTAATCTCTTCGTGGTTGCTTATATCCATGCAAACGCGATTATGCGATTTCTTTGGCAACAAAATCTGCACTTGTTCTGCCAAGGTTTCCTTGTTATGAGCCCAAGAGACCGAGAAGCCATTTTTCATCAGGGCAGATTCCAAGGCCAGCACGTTTTTTTCCATGTCTTTGAAATACAAAGACCTATAATAGTGGGCGTACTCCCGAATATCTGGAGATATTTCAATCATGTCTTTTACAAATTGATTTTGTCGATCCTACGTTGGTGGCGGCCGCCTTCAAATGCCGTGGAGAAGAAAACTTTCATGATCTCTATGGCTGTCTCAATCTCTATAAAGCGGGCAGGCATAACCAAGATGTTAGCATTGTTATGCTGTCGCACCAAAGCAGCAATCTCTGGTTTCCAGCAAAGTCCAGCCCTTATATCCTTATGCTTGTTGGCACACATGGCCATACCATTTCCAGTACCACATATCAGAATACCAAATTCATAGTCTCCAGCCGCCACCTTATCAGAAAGCGGATGGGCTAAATCAGGATAGTCAACACTCTCTTCTGAAAAAGTGCCTAAATCTTCAAACGCCATGGAACTGGCAAACACCTCCTTTAATCTTTCTTTCAATGTATATCCGGCGTGGTCTGATGCTATGATTACTCTCATATTAATCCAATTTTTATAAAGTCTGCAAAAATACAAAAAATCAATCGTCATCATCACTAAAATATTTCTTTGTTTTTTCCTTTTATATCTTTTTTATTAATTATAAAATGAATTATTATGGCTGTTGAAACCGTTGATATTTTTTTGTGGTATTCTCTTGACATTTTTAGTTATCATTTTTAATAAACATTTTCACCCTACAATTTTTAATGTTATAAGATTAATTTTTAGCAGGTTCAAAATTTCCAAAAAAAGTTTTCATTTTTTTTAGTTGAAAACTTTTGGTTTTTACAGACCAAATTTTCGTTGAAAAATAATGTGGAAAAAATGGGCTTTTTCTTGATATTTTTCTTTATCATTTTTTTTTTAACAGAGTAATCAAATCGTAACTTCAACTTTTTTTATAAATCCCCTTTTTATTAACATTTTCAAGTTAATAAAAGATATTAATTTTAGTATCAATCAGATAGATTTCACGTGTGAAATACTATTCTTTATCATAGATAAAGAAGTGGTGTGATTGGCAATAAATTTAGTAATGGAGTCGTTATAATTTGCTCTATAAGATGGTGCTTTTTATAAAAGAATAAAGACTATATTTGCCGCCGTGAAAAAAATCATTTTCATATTATGCATTGTATGTTATTGTTTTAGTGCTTTTGCTCAATCAGTAACATTTTCGGCACGCGTGTTTGATGGCATCACTTATCAGCCTTTGGATGGTGCGAGTGTATATAATACGCATACCAAGAAATTCGCTTTTACCGATAAATGTGGAAGGTTTACCATTACAGTGCGTGAAAATGATACGCTAATCATTTCGAAGTCGGTATATAGGCAAACGGTGATAGCGGTTGATAAGAACAGGATATTATATAAGGATGATATTTTCTTGTATTATAAAACCACTATGTTGAAAGAGGTACGTATAGTGGCTATAAATCCTTCATACGAAGGTTTTAAGCGTGATATTGTAACCTTGCAATTGCCAGATTATTACAAGAGGGCGCAGGATGTGAAGTTGTCGGAAATGGACAAAGCCAATGCCAAATATGCTCAAAATCCCAACGGCAATCTTTTAGCATTGGGAGGGGGCATGACCATGTCGCCGATATCGTATTTGTATAATAAATACAACCGTAAGTCGCAGATGCAGCAACTTTACAATGAGATGATGACCTATGAAGATGAAATAGACCACATACAGGAGAAATACAATCGCGAAGTTGTTCATGAAATTACTGGTTTACAAGGAGATGAATTATTAGATTTTATGACATATTGCCATTTCAGTTATTATGATTTGGTACGTTGGGACAGGGAGACTATTTCTTCTGAGGTGAAAAACAAATTTTTCTCCTACCAATACGATAAGATTAAGAACGGAAATTAAAAGCATGGCTTCAACAGAAGATTTTATCAAGAAGAATTTAAATATCTTCCATATTATTGGAATGGTGTTAGGGGTTGGATTAAGTATGGTATATTGGGCAAAATCCGGACAATTTTCGGATAATATACTGAAAAAAAATCCCTATTTGATGGCATTATGGGGAATTTTGACAGGTTATATTCTTTGTGACTTAGTTTTTAACAGCCAAAAGAGAAAAGAGCAAGAAAATAATTCGCAGAATGAAGCATAAAAATCATTATTTTTGCGACTTGTTTTTTTTAGAGATACTAATATTCATTAAAAATAATATTTATGACAGAAAAAATTAAAACCTTAAGAGACAGTGCAGCCATTCGTTGGTTGGCACTTTTACTGTTGGCATTGGCCATGTTCTGTGCCTACATTTTCATGGATATTCTTTCTCCCATCAAAGATTTGATGCAAAGTACAAGAGGATGGGATTCCAAGGCTTTCGGCACGATGGAGGGGGCGGAAACATTCCTCAATGTGTTTGTCTTTTTCCTCATTTTTGCCGGTATCATTTTGGATAAGATGGGTGTTCGTTTCACGGCCATTCTTTCTGGTGCGGTGATGCTTTTAGGCGGACTTATTAAGTATTATGCCATCAGTGAGTCGTTTATGGGTACGGGTTTAGAGAATTGGTTCAACACACACCTTAATTGGGAAACGGGCATTAAAATTATTGACGGAGTTTTGCCTTTCTATCCGGGAATGCCTGCATCGGCTAAGTTGGCAGCTTTGGGCTTCATGATTTTCGGTTGTGGTTGCGAAATGGCCGGAATTACTGTTTCCCGTGGTATTGTGAAGTGGTTCAAGGGTCGCGAAATGGCCTTGGCAATGGGTTCTGAAATGGCCTTAGCCCGTTTAGGTGTGGCTACCTGTATGATTTTCTCTCCTTATTTTGCTTTATTGGGTGGTTCCGTTAATGTGAGCCGTTCTGTTGCTTTCGGTGTTGTGCTGCTATGTATCGCCCTCATCATGTTCATTGTTTATTTCTTCATGGATAAGAAACTGGATGCACAAACAGGTGAAGCAGAAGAGAAAGACGACCCTTTCAAAGTGTCAGATATTGGCAAGATTTTGTCTTCCGGCGGTTTCTGGTTGGTAGCCTTGCTTTGCGTACTCTACTATTCCGCTATCTTCCCATTCCAGAAATATGCTGTCAACATGTTGCAGTGTAACTTGACACTTTCTGAACCGGAAGCGGGCACTTTCTGGGCCGGTGACAGCGTGACCATCATCCAATATCTTATTATGTTAGTGGTGGCAGTTTGTGCTTTTTCCAGCAATTTTCTCAAAAACAAAACCAAAAAATACACCTTGATGTGTGTGGCGGTAGTAGCCTTGGTAATATATTGTTACATGGGTTATAAAGGTGGCACTGCCCAATCTATTTTTGCCGTATTTCCTCTGTTGGCTGTAGCTATTACCCCTATTTTGGGTAATTATGTGGATCACAAAGGTAAAGCCGCTTCCATGTTGATGATAGGATCTTTGTTATTGATTGTATGTCACTTGACATTCGCCTTCATTTTACCGTTGTTCAAGGGCAGTGCCGTAGGTGGAACTGTGGTGGCCTACATTACTATTTTGATATTAGGAGCTTCTTTTTCCCTGGTTCCCGCTTCTTTATGGCCGAGTGTTCCCAAATTAGTGGATGAAAAAATTATCGGTTCCGCATACGCCCTGATTTTCTGGATTCAGAACATTGGTCTCTGGTTGTTCCCCATTCTTATTGGTAACGTGCTCGTCAACACCAATCCTCAGGGAACACCTGCTGATGAATTGAACTACACATGGGCTTTGGTTATGCTGGCTTGCCTTGGCGTGGCCGCTTTCATATTGGGTATTATCCTGAAAGCCGTAGACAAAAAGAAAGGTCTTGGTTTGGAATTACCCAACATTGCTCCTGAAAAAGATATAGAAGAGGCATAATAATCTTTAAAAACAACAAAACGGGAGACTTTTCTATTAGGGTAGGGGAGTCTCTCGTTTATATATCTCGCCATGAATAAAAGAAAAACGACCATTGCCATCGCTATTTTGTCCATCTTGTTGGTTGCCTCTGTGGGCATCACGCTTTGCTTGGCTTTCACCGACCATCCCTTGAAGGTGAAGCCTATACCCAACTATTATAGCAACAAGTTGACATCTCCCTATTTGCCAGAGTCGATGACCTTTGCAGGTGAGAAGGTGCCCTTAGATGTGTATTGGGTGCACGAGGCATTGGATCGGGAAATGGTTATTAACACCTACCAACACTCCAAGACACTGAGAATTTTCAAATTGTCCACGCGTATCTTTCCGGTGGTGGAGAAGATATTAAAAGAGGAGGGTGTGCCAGAAGACTTCAAATACCTCTGTGTGGCGGAGAGCGGGTTGGAGAATGTGGTGTCGCCGGCAAGTGCCGCCGGATATTGGCAATTCATGCCTGCTACAGCTAAAGTGTATGGTTTGACGGTGACCAACGACATTGACGAGCGAAACCATTTGGAAAAGGCCACTCGGGCGGCCTGCAAGCATTTAAAGAAGTGTAAAAACCAATTTGGAAGCTGGACATTGGCCGCTGCCGCTTACAACCGTGGCGAGGGCGGCTTACAGGCCGCCATCACCTCCCAATCGTGCAATAATTATTGGGATTTGTGGCTTAACGCGGAAACCTCCCGCTATGTGTTTCGCATACTCTCTTTCAAATTGCTGTTTGAAAATCCTCAATTGTATGGCGTGGAGCTCTGCCCGGCTCAAATGTACCATCCCATTCCCACCAAGGAACTGACTGTCACGGCCTCTATTGCCGACTTACCCAAGTTTGCCCAGGAACACAACATCACCTATAAGGAACTACGAGACCTGAACCCATGGATTCGCAACAGCAAATTGGTGGTTCCTTCGGGTAAAAGCTATACGTTGTTGTTACCCGAGAAATCCAAAGACTATTACCGTAATCTTTTCAAGGATTGTGAGAACCCATTTATGAAAATTGGGGATACTGTGCCCCAAGCATTGAAAAACTAAAAACGAACATCATGAAATATGTGATCATTGGTGGCGTTGCAGGGGGAGCCTCTGCAGCTGCCAGACTAAAAAGAATACAGGAAGATGCCGAGATTGTCATCTTTGAAAAAGGGGAATATATCTCCTATGCCAATTGTGGTTTACCCTATTACATCGGCAATGCGATAGAGGACCGGAGGAAGCTTTTTGTACAGACGCCAGTTTCTTTTGGCAATCGTTATGATGCCGATGTGCGCACCTTGAATGAGGTGATAGCCATCGATCGGGTGCGGAAGGTTGTGATGGTTAAAAACCTGCGCAATGGCAAAGAATATGAGGAGTCGTACGACTGTCTTTTACTTTCCCCGGGAGCAAAGCCTGTAGTACCGAAGTTGCCAGGGATTGATTTGCCACATATTTACACATTACGCAATGTACCCGATTGTGATCACATTAAGCAGCGTGCCTTGGAGCAGTTGCGAGATGGCGCTGCTGTGGTGATAGTAGGTGGTGGTTTCATTGGCTTGGAGATGGCGGAGAACCTTCATCGCATAGGCTATAAGGTTACCATTATTGAAAAGTCCCCGCATGTGCTTGCTCCTTTGGACGTCCCGATGGCAGTTATCGTACAAAAGCATTTGTGCGACAATGGGGTAACCGTGAAGACAAACTGCTCCTTGACAGGTTTTAAGGAAGATGAGGGCCGACTGATGGTGTGTACCGACGGGCAGGAAGAATTGCCGTGCGACATGGCTATACTGAGTATTGGGGTACGCCCGAACACGGAATTGGCGCAGAATTGTGGATTGAAAATAGGGGAGAGTGGGGGAGTGCTCGTGGATGAGTATTTGCGAACCTCCGATGAGTATATCTATGCCGTGGGAGATGTCGTCGAATTTACACATCCCGTCACAGGGAAGCCTTATTGCAATTTTTTGGCAGGGCCCGCCAACGCGCAGGCCCGCATTGCTGCCATGAATATGGTTTATCCCGAAAGTGTGCGCTATAGTGGATCCGTGGCAACAGCTATCGCCAAAATCTTTGACTTGACAGCTGCTTCTACAGGACTCAACGAACGGCAACTCCAAAAGTTGGGCATGCCTTACCAGACACTTATCACACATCCTTGGCCCCATGCCAATTATTATCCGGGGGGAGAGCAAATACACATGAAACTTAACTTCAACCCTGAAAACGGCCGCGTTTTGGGCGCGCAGGCCGTTGGCAGACAGTATGTGGACAAGCAGATAGATGTGATTTCCTTGTTGCTGAAACACGAGGGTACTATCTTCGATATGATTAACAGTGAGCACGCGTATGCACCGCCCTATGGTTCCGCCAAAAGCCCGGTAATGTTTGCCGGCATGGTGGCCGAGAACATTATGGCCCATTTGATGAATCCTATACAAGCGGAAGAACTTGACCAACTGCTCGACCAAGCGGAAGACATTCAGCTGGTGGATGTGCGTGATATTCAAGAGTATAAAACAGGGACTATCGCTCATGCCGAAAACTATCCTCTGGACGAACTCCGCGAATTAATGGAGGATTTGGACCCCAACAAGAAGACGGTAGTGTTCTGCGAGGTAGGCATGCGTGGCTATGTGGCCGCCCGCATTCTGATGCAGTCTGGATTTACCGAAATTTACAACCTTATTGGCGGCATGAAGACCTACCGCCTCATCGGTAAACATAATAGGGGATAAAAAGACCCTTAAAAAATTATAAAATACTCAAAAATGGGGATTAGGCAGTTTGCGTAATCCCTATATTTTTGCCATCGTAAATGATACACATTTTGTGCTGAAGAAATAAGGGGGGGCGAAGAAGTTAGGCAATGTTTGATTTTATAATAATATAGTAAGTTGTTTTTTAGGCTGGACTCGCGAGTCCGGCCTTTTTTTGTGTATAAAACATATGGATAAATTCGCTTTGATAATACATAAAAAGGTTAAAAAGATTATCTTTGCCGTTTTATATGGATGGGTCGGGAAGGGCGAAAATCTTTTATTTAAAAATATATTGAGATCATGCTAAAATATGCATTAGTAACAGGAGGTTCGCGTGGCATTGGGCGAGCGGTGGCTTTGCGATTGTCACAACAAGGGTTCGCGGTTGTCGTCAACTATGTAAGTAATGATGCTGCCGCAGAGGAAACAAAAAGGCTGATAGAGGATAAGGGAGGCGTTTGCGAGCTGCTAAAGTTTGATATTTCGGATGATCAGGCCGTGGAAGAGGCGCTTCAGCAGTGGGAAGTAGCACACCATGGCGACTTCATTTCCGTGCTTGTGAATAATGCGGGCACGCGTCGCGACAACCTGATGATCATGATGAGTGACGAAGAATGGCACAGTGTAATCGACACGCCTCTGAATGGCTTTTTCAATATCACGCGTCGGGTGGTGAAGGGTATGTTGCAGCATCGTGAGGGTCGTATTATCAACATGGCGTCTCTTTCTGGGCTTAAGGGTGTGCCTGGGCAGACAAACTACAGTGCTGCCAAGGCTGCCATCATCGGGGCTACCAAGGCACTTGCCCAAGAGGTGGCCAAGCGCAAGGTGACGGTCAATGCAGTGGCTCCAGGCTTCATTGTCACGGACATGACTGCCGGGCTTGACGAGGCTGCACTCAGCAAGATGATTCCCGCCGCACGATTTGGCACACCAGAGGAGGTTGCCGCTGTAGTGGCTTTTCTTGCTTCTCCCGAGGCCTCCTATGTTACTGGTCAGGTAATACAGGTGAACGGAGGTCTTTATAGTTAGTTTCTTATATAGTACAGTCAGGAAAACAAAAACGGGTGATCAAAAGGTCACCCGTTTTATTGCATATTCGGTGTGTTTAGAATGATTACAAAGGCATAGTGCTTTGCATGCTACAGATGAGGTCAACCACCTTGTTGGAGTAGCCAATCTCATTATCGTACCAGGACACAAGTTTAACAAAGTGCTCGTTAAGCATGATACCGGCGCTGGCATCGAACACAGAGGTTCTCTTCTCACCGAGGAAGTCAGAGGATACCACCGGCTCTTCGGTATAGCCGAGGATGCCCTTCAGCTCGTTTTCGGAAGCTTCCTTTACGGCAGCCTTGATGTCGTCATAGGTAGCGGCTTTTTCAATCTTGCAGGTTAAGTCAACCACAGACACATCGGCAGTGGGGACGCGGAATGACATACCGGTCAGTTTACCTTTCAGGGAGGGAATCACTTTGCCCACAGCTTTGGCGGCACCCGTAGAGGAGGGGATGATGTTCCCCAGGATGGAACGACCACCGCGCCAGTCTTTCTGGGAAGGACCGTCAACGGTCTTTTGAGTAGCTGTGGCAGCATGTACGGTGGTCATGAGGCCTTCCGTCAAGCCGAAATTGTCGTTAATAACCTTTGCTAAAGGAGCCAGACAGTTGGTGGTGCAGGAGGCGTTTGACACGATGGGTTGGCCGGCATATTCCTTATTGTTAACGCCCATTACAAACATCGGGGTGTCGTCTTTGGAAGGGGCAGACATCACCACGCGTTTGGCACCCGCCTCGATGTGGGCGTGTGCAAGATCGTGTGTGAGGAACAGACCGGTGGACTCCACGACATAATCGGCACCCACTTCGTTCCATTTCAAGTTTTTAGGATCTCTTTCAGCGGTAACGCGGATCTTGTTGCCGTTCACGACCAACATGCCGTCTTCCACTTTCACATCGCCTTGGAATGCGCCGTGGGCGGTGTCGTAACGGAGCATATATGCCATATAGTCAACGTCCAACAGGTCGTTAATACCTACCACTTGTACGTCATCTCTTTCAGTAGTGGCTCTGAAAACCAAACGGCCGATACGGCCGAAACCATTGATACCAATTTTAATTTTTGCCATAAATTATCTGTTTTTTGCGTTATTGAAACTTTCTTTTTGATTGTTGCAACCCCAAAAATTGCAGCCGCAAAAATAAACAAAAAAATGATATTGGAATAGGAGGACAGACCACTTTTTTTCATATATTTGCGGCCTGATTATTACAACAAATTTCAATTGCATATGAAAATATTAGTTTTAAATTGTGGCAGTTCCTCTATCAAGTATCAGATTTTGGAGATGGAACCGCAGCCCGAGTTGAAGGCCAAAGGTCTTGTTGAGCGCGTAGGCTTGGAGATGGGTGAGTTTACGCATAAACCAGTTGGCAAGGATAAGTATTATACCCAGACTCCTATTCCCACCCACGAGGCGGGTATCAAGTTGATATTGGAAGCGCTTACCGATCCCGTACACGGTGTTATCTGTTCCTTGGATGAGATCAATGCAGTAGGCCATCGGGTGGCGCACGGCGGAGAGTATTTTAAAAAGTCGATGGTAATCGGCGACAAAGAGCGCGAGGAGATTGAGAAACTCTGTGCCTTGGCCCCGTTGCACAACCCAGCCAGTCTTACTGGTATTGATGCCATGAAGAAATTGCTCCCCAATGTGAAACATGTGGGTATTTTCGATACTTCTTTCCATCAGACTATGCCTCCAGAGGCGTTCTTATATGCACTGCCTTTTGAATATTATTCTGAGAAGAAGATTCGTCGCTACGGTTTCCACGGCACCAGTCATAAATATGTGGGTCCCAAAGCTGCCGAAATAGTGGGTATTCCTTATGAGAGTGCCAAGATTGTGAGTTGTCACTTGGGTAATGGTGCTTCCATATGTGCTATCAAGAACGGAAAGTCTATCGATACCTCCATGGGTTTCACTCCAGTTGAGGGATTGGTGATGGGTACCCGTGTAGGCGATATTGATGCCGGTGCGCTGCTCTATATCATGGAGAACGAGCATCTCAACACCCAAGAGGCCAACACGCTAATTAATAAGAGGAGTGGATTGCTGGGTATCTCTGGTAAGAGTGTGGATATGCGCGACATTCGTGCCGGCCGCGACAGTGGCGACGAGCGTTCCACAGATGCCTTCAATATGTTTGCCTATAGAGTGAAGAAGTACATAGGTGCCTATGCCGCTGCCATGGGTGGTGTGGATATTATCCTCTTCACGGGCGGTATTGGCGAGAATGCCTGGTTCCAACGCGAAGCCATTTGTGATGGCTTGGAGTTCTTGGGTACCAAACTCGACAAAGAGGCTAACCAAAAGTTTGCCGGTGAGGATGGCATCATCTCCACTCCTGACGCCAAGGTTAAGTTGGTATCGGTAACCACTAATGAGGAGCTTGTGATGGCCATGGAAACCTACCAGCTTTCTAAGTAGTAAAATCCGAATTGCTGATATTGTCATAAACAAAGAGCGCCCCGTCGGGGCGCTCTTTTCGTATTGGTATCGAAAGTTTCACCTACTATTGGGTTACTCTCTCAAGCCACTTCAACATGCCCAGCATAATAGACATGGAAGCAAGGCAAATGAGGGCGAAAACACCCCAAGTCATCCACTGGTGTGGGAAAGCGTTCAGCATTTTGACACCGAGGAATATGAACAAATTACCAATAGCAGTGGCGGTCAGCCACAAACCTTGGCACTTGCCAACCATGTGACGCGGAGCAATCTTGGACACAAAAGATAAGCCCAGAGGTGAGATAAACAATTCGGCCACGGTAAGGAAGAAGTAAGTCACAATCAACACACTCGGACTGGATTTCATGCTCATTTTGACACTCTCTTCCATTGCCTTGAACTCGCTACCGGAAGGATAGTTGTGAATAATGGCAACAATTATTAGGAAGATGTAGGCACATGCGGCAATAAACATACCCAAAGCAATCTTCTTAGGTGTGGAAACCTCTTTGCCTTTACGGACAAATGCGGCAAATATCCACATGATAACAGGTGTCAAAACAATTACAAAGAAGGGGTTGATGAACTGCATGATTTCTGGTGGCAGATTCGTTGTGTCAACGAAGTCACGGGCAAAGATAGACAGAGATTGTGCGTTTTGGTGGAAAGAGAACCAGAAGAACACAGCGATACCCAGCACGGCATACAGTGCCATCATACGCTGTTTGATTTCCTTGGCATTGGCCAGGCGTTCTTCTTCGGTATAATCTTGAACATTAGCTTTTTCCTTTTTAACGGGGTTCGGAAGTTTGTGTTTGACAGCCAAAAAGATGCATAATGAAATCAACATGGCCAGCACGGAGACAATAAAGGAGAGATGCACACCGGTGTTGTACACTTGCAGATAATTTTGGCAGAAGGCAGGAAGATTATCGGCTGCACCTGCGAATTTTTGGGAGAGTTGTGTAAGGTTGGACATGTCGTTGCCTTCCATGGTACCCATGAGGAATTTGTGGCACAAACGAGGAAGGTCAGCATTGTAAACCAAATTCTTGGCACCTAACCACCAGTCGCGGATGATAGGAGCTACAAACGGGGCAATCACACCACCAATGTTGATGAATACATAGAAAATCTGGAAACCACTGTCTCTTTTCTCTTTGGCAGCAGCCAATGCTTCAGGACCCTCTTTGGCAGCTTCGGCCTCAAAGTCATCGTATAATTGACCTACGATAGCTTGCAAGTTTCCTTTAAATAGACCGTTACCACAAGCAATAAGCAGTAGGGCACACATGGCAAGTACAAATACCCAAGACTTAGCGCCTTGATCGCTGAATACAGGAATGGACAATAACGCATAGCCAATAGCCATCACAATGATACCTGTGATAATAGTCCTTTTGTAGTTTTGGGTACGGTCAGCGATGATACCGCCTGGCAGAGCCAGCACATAGATCAGAAAATAGAATATCCCGAAAATAAGGCCGGAGGTCTCATCGGAAATACCGAACTTGGAGCAGATGAACAACACGAGTACAGCATTCATAATATAGTAGCCGAAACGCTCACCCATATTGCTCAAAGCAGCGGCAATTAAGCCTTTGGGATGTTCTTTTGCCTTCTTCAAATAAAAAATCAAGAAGGGAATGACAACGATTAAAACTATGACAAACACCATCAAAGTACGATGGTCATGCCATAAAGTGGAGATAAGATTCATAGGTAAAAAAATTTAGAATTAAAAATGATTTACAGATATTGGTTAATTTTCTTCACCAGTTCTTCTTTGCTGATGATGCCGACATGGCGGTCCACCTCTTCCCCATTCTTCAAGAAGATTAACGTGGGGATGTTCATGACGCCGAACTGCATGGCGATGTCACCATTTTCATCGGTGTCGCATTTGCCGATAACGGCTTTGCCTTCATACTCGTTAGCCACCTCCTCCACAATGGGGGCAATGTGGCGGCACGGGCCACACCAAGTTGCCCAAAAATCGACAACTACCAACGGGTTACCCTGTACTAATGATTCGAAATTTTCTGTTGTAATTGCTAATGCCATAATAGTTATATTTTAATTGATAAATAATTGACAAAAACTTGTTATTTGACGTAAATGGTCAGCACTTCCGGGGCTTCCACAGCCACCAGCTCGGGACCAAAGTTGTATTGCGACAAAAAGTCGCGCATCTCCTTGTTGGTGAAGGTATATACTGATACTTTCTTCTTGGATTTGACGAGGTCGGAAACCGAGATATACACCACTTTTTCCTTGTTGGAATAGGGTTTCATCAAATAGTTGATTCCCTTTTGATGGAATGTCAGGGAGATGGTAGAGTCTGAAAAAGTCACCGATTTTTTACCTTCCGGAACATTATAACATTGTATCTTGTATTCTTGGGTTACGCGGTAATCTCTGGAAAAGGTGATTACCAGCCATGCCATCGCCGCCAGGAGAAGGCATACCAAAAAAGCTACAGAGGGTAAGCGTAAGGGTAACTTTTTATCGTTCATTGTTCAAGATTAGTCGAGGTTTGGATTGCGGTCTTCGTCTATGGCAGTAGGTGTAGAGGGTTCTTCATTTTTGTCGTTCTCTTCTGGTTTCACCGGATCCTTCTTGGGGGTGTTGCCATTGGCTTGGTAATTGATGGCGGTCTTTTCCAGTTCAATGACGATACCTTTCGCAATCTCAACCTGGAAAGTCTTTTCCTTGACACCGACAATCTTGCCGTGGATACCACCCACAGTCGTTATTTTATCACCCTTGCCAAGGTTGTTTCGGAACTCTTCCATCTGCTTTTGCTGTTTTTGCTGCGGACGGATCAAGAAGAAATAGAAAATAGCAATAAATAGGAGAATCATGATTACGGTAGACATGCCACCGGTAGCTCCTTCTGCTGCTAATAAGATAAACATGTTCATTGTGTGGATTTTAAATGGTTAATATTGTTATTTTAATTTAGAAACATTGGCTGTAATGGTCAGGATGTTTTCTGACGGATAGGTATTGGCGGCCACCAAAATGCGCTTGGTCACCTTCCCGTTTTGGGATTGGGAGTCAAAGGTAACGGTAATCTCGCCAGACTCTCCTGGGCGTATCGGGGCTTTCGGGGGCGTAGAGGTAGTGCACCCGCAGGTAGCCTCCGAAGAGTAGATGATCAGGTTCGATTTGCCCGTATTCTTGAACTTGAAAGCGTAGGTCAGTTTCTCGCCTTGCACAACATCGCCAAAATCGTACGTGGTGGTCTCAAAGGTGATAGCCGGCATGTTCTTGTTGGCTTTGTCGGACATGCCATCCGCCGTTTGGGGATTGTGAATGTCGGACACTTTAAATGTGTTTTCCTCTGTGGTCTTTTGGCGGCATGCACTGCAGCAACAGAGCAGAATCATCAAGCAATATAAGGTTAATTTCTTCATAATCAGTTAGTTTTGATACAAACCACGGCCTGTCTTGTTCAACAAACCGTTGTCGCGTAATTCTTCAATCATTTTATCTAACACTCCGTTTATAAAAGTCTTGCTCTTATCAGAACTGTACATCTTGGCCAGTTCTATATATTCGTTTAGCGTAACCTTGACCGGGATTGAGGGGAACTCTGTCAATTCGCAAATGGCCATCTTCAGCAGCAGAATGTCCATCTCTATCAGGCGCTCCATGTCCCAATTGTGCAGTTTGCTTTCAATGAGTTGCTCATACTCCTGGTTTTTGGCAAGTACAGTTCTGAACAAGTGGCGGCACAGGTGTTCATCATCCTTTGGTTGGTTGAAAGGGGGAAATATCTCATAAGAAGATACCGTTTTTTCCTTGAATGCATCTACATTTTTGTACAAAATGGCCAGTGCCTCGTAATAATCATCTATCCAATTGGGGTCTTTTTCGCCGAAAAACCATCTGATATAGTCGCTTTCTGCAAAGATATGTTGGATGATGTCTAATACAAACTGCTTGTCTTCCTTAAAACTGTTTTCGGGAGAAGCCATATAGACATGATAAATGTCAGAGGCTTCTATCTCCTTGAAAACCTTAATAATGAAATCCAAATCATTATCCCATTTGATGCGGTAATTTTCAATGTAGTTTTCCAGGGCTTTGTTTTCCTCCATTTGTTTGATGACTCTATTGTCCACAAACTTGGTGTTGGGGTGGAGGTCTTCATAAGAAGGATTGTTTTTCTCTTTGAAGCTATCGAGCTTGTTGGTCCGGTAGCGGGCCACTTCTGGGAGTATGGAGAAGATCCAGATAAAAAGGGCATGGCAGTTCTCCACCGTTTTGAACAGGGATTGTTCGGCTTCTCGTTCCGATTCGTTGGAGCGGGTGTTGAATGCATACAGGGCCTGCATCACTTTGATTCGGATAAATCGTCGGCTGATCATGAGATGATGAGATATTGGTTACTGCAAAGGAGATTATTTTAAAGTAAAAGAGCTTTCACCCAAGAATTGGTTGTCGGTGAATAATTGGACTATGTATTTACCCTTGATGGCCTTGTCGTCGGATGGAATGTCCCAGGTGAGGGTAACATTCTTGGCGCTGTTGTTGTAGTCCACAGTCTGTTTGGAAGAATATTGCAGTCGTTGGCCGTCGTGTACGAAGGAGTATTTGTCACTGGAGCCTTCGGTGAGCACTTTGCCGCTTCCGGGTATGGCGATACGGCAGTAAATGTTTACGGGGCCGGCGTTTATCAGCGGGTTTTCGCCTAAGATCAGCGAGGTTTTGATGCGTTCAACGCGGGACGCCTTGTCGGTTATCTCTTCAGTGCCGTTATTTTTCACATTGTAGCCGGCACTGTGGATGTTATATGCCTTGTACACAGCTGCATTCGACAACTTGGCATTCAGGTCCTCGTTCGACTTTTGGATATTGGCCGTATTTTGCCGTTCCGTCTCCAAGTCGGCTTTCACCTGTGTGTTCTCCTCTTTCAAGGCTTGGTTTTCTTGATAGAGTTTATCCATTTCCTGCACGTACTCTTGGGAGATATTCTGAAGACGTGCCAGTTGTTTTTTGATCTTGTTGTAGTCAGCTTGCGTGTTGATGAGTTTCTCAATTTCGGCGGCATTGGCCATAATCACGCTATCTTTTGCACTCAATTGTTCTGAGAGATCCCCATATTGGGCCTTAATGCGTTCGTGTTCCGCCAAAAGGTTGTTCAATTCCGTCTGCAAGGATTCCTTTTCGTCATACACCTTGATGTATTCCTTGTTGGTTACAGGTTTTGCCAAGAACCCTAAGTAAAGCGTTGAAAGGAAAAATAATCCTGCAAGAGCACCCAAGATAATCACCCATTTTTTTAAAGGATTTTGTTGGTTGTTTTCGTTGTTCATTTCGCTTGTTGATTGCATTGTATCTGGGAATTTTAAGTTTGATAATAGGGGAATAACGAGAAAAAAATTATTTTAGTAAGAGGTATCGGTATAATTCTTTTGGCACGTAGAAAGTTTGATTGATGGGCATGTACACTAATACAGACTCCACATCATAGGTTTTTTTATTGACTGTCACGTAGTTGGTATAACTATCGAACACCAAGGTGTTTTTCTTGTATTTGGCGGTGAATCGATAGTGGTATTTGTCAAGACTGTCAATTTTATAATTGTAGCCTTCGAAGACTTTGCGATGGTCCACGAAATTTTGTTCATTCAATTCTTCGAGTACGCCCTCCAGGCCCATTTGGCGGCAGAGGTATTGATGCAGTTCAATGTTAGTCGGGCAACCGGTGAGAACATCGTTTTGGGGATGGTACATGGCGAAGAATACATTCTCGATAGTGTGTCCGAAGGTGGTGAATCCGAAATAGGTTCTGCCGTATATCACTTGGCTCAGCATCTTGACCATGGAGAGGTTGCCTTGGCGTTGTTCCTTGGGTATCGGAGAGTTGTTATAGTCGCTGGCCGACATCAGGAAAGCCATCTCTGCGGGCTGTATCTGAATGCCGAAGTAGGTTTCGAAGAGTTCTGGCCATTGAGTGGTGTCAGTGTTTTGGAGTTTCTCGCGCATGCTCCAGAGTGTGATTTTGTAGTTGTCGATAGGCTCCATAATCTGTTTGAGAGAGAGCCGGTCGTAGCCGTGGTTGGATTTGGTGTTGCCGATGGTGAGGGCGCCAGTGCCATGGTCGGGTACGATGACCACTACGGTATTGCCATCCTTCTCTGCGAAATCGAGGGCCACCTTGCAGGCCTTGTCGAATTCCAAAAACTCAATCAGGGCGGGCTTGGCGTCATTGTCGTGGGCGGCCCAGTCCACCTTACTGCCCTCCACCATCAGGAAGAAGCCGTTGGGATTTTTTGAAAGTACGTCGATGGCTTTTTCCGTGCATTCGGCGAGGGAGGGGATGGCGGTAGTGTCGGCCTCCATCCAGTATGGCATGTTGCTTGGTTGGAACAAGGCCCAGAAGGGAGCCTGGTGACAATTTCGCATACCCTTCAAATCATCCATGAAGAGATTATAACCCTTGGATTTAAGATATTCTCTTTCACGCTCTTTCAAATAAGAGGTGCCGCCGCCGATGACCACGTCCAGGTCGTTGTATACCATTTGCGGGGCTATCATATTGTATCTGCCGCGACTATAAGTATGTGCTGCGCAGTCGGCTGGTGTGGCGTGGGTGAACTCGCAAGTGAAGACCAAACCCGTGGACTTGCCCTGCCGTTGGTGGGCAGCTTCCAACAAGGTGGTCAGTGGCTGGTAAGCTTTCGTGGCATCCACTGGCGCCAAGTCATGGTCGGTCTTGCCAGGATAGGTGGCAATAAAGCCCGTCTGGGAGGGTTGCCCCGTCATGTAACAAGATGTCGTGGGCGCAGAATCGCCGATAGGCGCATCTGAAGAGTTGGTGCGCACTAACCCTTTGATGTACGGGTCAATACAAAGAGTTGATTTAGTGGAATCCAAGTAAGTTTGATACCAGCGGGCGCAGGAGAGTAAGCTGGTGGAAGTTCCATCTGTGATTAATAAGATGACATTCTTGATGGGCGTTGTCTGGGAAAATCCGCTTAATGCCAAGACCAACAAGAGATTACAAAGAACAATTTTTTTCATTTTAATCATATTTTTTAAAAGTGCAAAAGTAGTAAAAAATCCAAATATCCACATAACAATTCTACTTAAATAATTACATTTAAAAAAAGTAAAAAATGGTCTTGACAAACGGCTAAAAATGTTGTAATTTTGCGGGCCAATTTTTTTATATGAAATTATCAGAATTTAAGTACTATCTTCCCCAGGAATTGATAGCACTACATCCAGAGAAAGAGCGCGATGAAGCGCGATTGATGGTTCTCAACAGAAAGACGAAAACCATTGAGCATAAATTGTTTAAAGATATCCTGAGTTATTTTGACGAGGGAGATCTGTTTGTCATGAACAATACGAGGGTGTTCCCGGCTTTGCTATTTGGCGAGAAGGAGCAGACCCGAGCGAAAATCAGGGTTTTCCTTCTCCGGGAGCTGGACGAGGAGAGTCGATTGTGGGACGTGCTGGTGGACCCGGCGCGCAAGATTCGTATCGGCAACAAGCTCAGCTTTTGCGAGGACGACAGTTTGGTGGCTGAGGTGATTGACAACACCACCTCCCGAGGTCGTACCTTACGGTTTCTTTTTGACGGAGACCATGATGCTTTCAAGCAGAAACTGATGGATTTGGGTACAACGCCTTTGCCGGACGACATTCAGCGCCTGCGCGAGATTGAAGAAGAGGATGCCCAGAATTATCAGACCCTCTATGCCACAGAGGAGGGCGCCGTGGTGGCCCCGGCCGCTGGCTTCCACTTCAGTCGCGAACTACTGAAACGCATGGAGTTATATGGTTTAGAGAGAACCTACATCACCCTGCACGCAGGCCTCAGCAACTTCAACGATATCGATGTGGAGGATCTATCCAAACATAAACCCGACTCTGAACGGATGATTATCCTCCCCGAGGTGGCCAACACTATCAACGAGGCCAAGGATGCCGGTCATAAGATTGTGGCGGTGGGAACCACTACCATGAAGGCCCTCGAATCGTCCGTGTACTCCAACGGCCATGTGAAAACCACCCACATGAACGGCAAAGAGGATATCTGGACCAGCAAGTTCATCTATCCACCGTATCGCTTTATGGTGGCCAATGCCATGGTGACCAATTTCCATGCCTCGCAGAGTTCCATGCTCATGATGGTGGCAGCCTTTGGCGGCTATGATTTTGTGATGTCGGCCTACAAACTCGCTGTGGAGGAAAAATATCGCTTTTTGACGTATGGCGATGCCATGCTGATTATATAACAGAATAAACACTTTACTTTTATGGCTAAAACTTACGAAGATGCAGGTGTAAATTTGGAGGCCGGTTATGAATCTGTACGGCTGATCAAGAAACATATCAGCAGAACTAACCGCCCAGGCATGATGGGCAACATCGGTAGCTTTGGGGGCATGTTCGACCTGGCCTCATTGCAATACAAGGAGCCTGTCTTGGTTAGCGGGACGGACGGTGTGGGTACCAAACTGAAGATCGCCTTCATGATGGATAAGCATGACACTATAGGACAGGATGCCGTGGCAATGTGCGTGAATGATGTGCTGGCACAAGGCGCCACCCCTCTCTTCTTTCTCGACTATGTGGCAGTAGGCAAAAACAGTCCAACAAAAATCGAGACTATCGTTAAGGGCGTGGCTGACGGCTGTGTGCTTTCCAATTGCGCATTGATAGGCGGCGAGACTGCGGAGATGCCCGACATGTACGATGAGGATGAGTATGATATTGCCGGATTTACCGTGGGTGCAGTCGAAAAATCAAAACTGATTGACGGCTCCAAAGTGGAAGTGGGCGATAAACTCATAGGCCTCGCATCTTCAGGTGTGCACTCCAATGGGTTTTCACTAGTGCGCAAAATTGTCTTCAAGGACAACCAGCTGGATTTGAACACTTGCTATGACGAGCTGGACGATACGCTGGGCAACACCCTGCTGACCCCCACCCGCATTTATGTGAAACCTGTACTGGAAGTTCTTGCACAGTACGATATCCATGCTATCTGCCATATTACTGGCGGCGGCTTCGATGAAAATATTCCCCGTATGCTGAAAGAAAATCAAGGCGTTCGGATTCAAGAGGGAACATGGACGATTCTGCCTATATTCCGTTTTCTCGAAAAGTATGGCAATATCCCTCACCGCGAGATGTTCAATATCTTCAATATGGGCGTCGGCATGATTTTGATTGTAAAACCGCAAGATGCCAAAGACGTGGTGGACATGTTCCAAAAATTGGGTGAAAAGGCTTCCATAATCGGTGAAGTAACAAGCCAAAAAGGAGTGGATATAAACCTCCTCCCGTAGGTTGTTTTTTATAAAGAATTGAGAAACAAAAACATACAAAAGATGCCACACGTGTTGGAACTTTAATATTTTTTTTATTTTTGTCGCTCATTTGGAAAAGTAGAAATTATTAAATAACTAAATACTTTCATATATGAAAAAAATTACTTTATTAATTTGTCTTTTAGCGGTATCGCTTTGGGGCTTTGCATCCCATGTAATACCCGTGGAAACAGCTATGAAAGCATCCAAGAACTTCCTTTCTGAGCGCGTGGGCGCTTCACAGGCAAAAGGCATGGATCTTACGCTTGTTTACACAGAATATGCTGAAACGGGCGACCCTGTTTTCTATCGTTTCCAGATAGGCGAGCAGGGCTTTATGATTGTTTCAGCTACTGATTTGGCTACCCCCGTGTTGGCTTATTCCTTAGAGAGCAACTTCAAGGAAGGCACTGGAGCGGACCTCTATTGCACTCAGTACAAGAAGGACCTCTCCTATTTGATCCAGAATCCTTCTACAGCTCTCTCCACCAAGGATCTTTGGAAGCACTATACGGACGACAATTTTGTGGTTCGCTCTAATACTAAAGGCAATCCTTGTGTTGAGCCGTTGGTAACCACTTCTTGGAATCAGGATACCTATTACAATGGCTCTTGTCCGTACAACCCTGCCAGCAATTTGGATATTGACATGCGTTCTTACGTAGGTTGTGTGGCCTTGACAATGGGCAACATTTTGTACTATTACCGTTTCCCTGAGAATGGTTTTGGTTCTATTTATTACATTCCCAAAGAATATGATGATAACGGAGAATTGCTCTACATCTATCCTCCTCAATATGTTAACTTCAGTAATCAACATTACAACTACAACCACATGACCAATTCTCTCTCTTCATATAATGGAGAGTTGGCCAAGATGTTGTATCATTGCGGTGTGTCTACTCGTATGAGTTATGGTCACGATGGTTCTGGTACCCAGTCTGAGTATGCTATGTATGCCTTGCAGACATATTTCCATTTCTCACACAACAGCCAGTTTTCTTCCATTGCCGATGTTGCTCCATCATCAGACCTTATTCCTTTGTGGGTTGAGCAAGCCGTTAATGAGTTGAACAGCCATCGTCCGTTATTCTTCAGCGGCCGCAACGCCACAGATGGTGGTCACGCTTGGATTGTGGATGGTTACACAACTATCACCGACACAGCCGGAAATGCCAACACCTATTTCCATGTCAATTGGGGATGGGGTGGCTATGACAATGGTTTCTTCTTGTTGACCAATCAGAATACTCATAGCGGTCATTTCAATGAGGATGGTACCAACACGATGATGGTCAAGTTGATGCCCGACACCGCTGATGTGGAGAAGCCTGCAATCAGCGACACACGTGTGACGGCAAGCGTTGGTTCTATCAGCGATGGTGCTGGCAACATGAAATATGCTCCCGGTTCCAACCGCAGATGGGTGATTTCCTCCCCGAACGTGAACAGCTATCGTTTCTCTTTCTCCAAACTGAAAGTGAAACCTGGTGACAAAGTGAATATCTATAATGGCGGAACGGAAGCTTCCGGTATCAAACAATCTTTCAGTGGCGACTATCTGATGCCCGCATGTACCCAATACTCCAGCGTTTCGGGCGGTGTACATGGCGACTATGTAGGTCAATCCCTCCCGGGTGCCATTACGGTGAATGCCGACAGCGTGCTGATTACCTTTACCTCCGAAGCCAATTCTGAGACCGACTATGGTTTCGTGTTGAATTTTGAGGCTAACGGCTACGAGTCCACCACCACCAGCTGCTCCAATATGCAGCAGATGACTTCTTCTTCCGGCACCATCACCGACAAGCCAGGCAATGCCTTGAATAATGACAATCCTTATCGTCCGGGCTTGTCCTGCGCATGGCAGATTCGTCCTTCCGGTGCCACAGGATATGTCTTCTCTTTCAGCAAATTCGATCTCAAGGCGGGTGATTTCGTAGATGTGTACGATTTTTCCTCCAGTAACAATCCAGTGTTATATCGTCACTTTGATATTGACAATATGGCTTCCTTGCAAGACGACTACTACTTCATCTCAGCATCCCGTCTGTACGTACATTTCGGTACTGACAATGATCAAGAGGGTTCTGGTTTTGAGTTGAATTATCATACCAGCCAAGTGGGTGTTGAAAGCCTTGATGCCATGGAGGTGAGCGTATATCCTAATCCTGCCCATTCTATGGTGAACGTTGCTGTCACTGCCGAAGAGGCTCAAAACATCAAGGCCACCATCGTTGACATGGCAGGTAAGGTGGTGTATGCAGATCAATTCAGCTATAATGGTGGCGAGCAAGTGTTCCAAATCCCGACCACCAACTTTGCAGAGGGAATCTACTTCCTCCAATTAAACGCAAAGAATGGCCAACGCACACAAAAGTTGGTTATCCAATAAGATAATAGCAAAGCATTTTTTGCATAATTGTATGTTTTTGAAGTGGCTGCTCTACGCAGCCACTTTTTTGTGCAACATGGCAAGGTTTTTCAGGAGATATTCCAGATCTTTGTGGTCCATACGATGGAAAAGGGTTGGTCGCCCCAGTTGGTGATGACATACACAGGGCACGAAAGTTACGACACGATGAAACCATATATCGCGCTGACAGACAAGACGAGGAAGAAAATGATGGAGACAAACTTCTAACAAAGGAAGGGAGAATTTTGCAAAGGAGATAGCAGCGCTATCTCCTTATTTTTTTGAAAGTCAGCAAGTTCGGTGCATTTTCGGTGCAATTTTTTGGACATAAAAAAATCTCATAAGTATAGTTTCCAATGACTTATGAGACTTTCTTGGCGGACCGGACGAGACTCGAACTCGCGACCCCATGCGTGACAGGCATGTATTCTAACCAAACTGAACTACCGATCCGTGTTTCTTAGAACGGCGCAAAAATACACTTTTTTTAAATGTGCGCAACCATTTTGAAGATTTTTTTGTTATATTTGTAATAAGCTAAATAATAGCAACTTATATAGATTAAAACCGCCAAGTCAGTCCAAAATAGTATAAGAACGGGAGTTGATAAATGATATCATTGGTGGTTCGATTGACATAAAATACATTTCTGTAGTTGTAGATATTGGAGAAGGAAAGGCTAACTTCAAGAGAGTTTCTTTCACCTAAGAAGAATTTCTTTTTGGCCCCAATATCGAGGCGGTGATAACTGGGAAGGCGCGATTGGTTAAAGTCGGCCAAAAGGAAGTAAACGTCCTCATTGGCAGAGATGTAGTCATCGTAGATATGTGTGGGGTTGTAGTGTGGGTAGTATGCCTGCGTTTGAGTGAAGGGGAAGCCGGAGCCATAGTTCCAGCGGAGGTCCACTTGCCAAGAGCGACGTTTTCCAAAGGCGTAGGAGGCCAGAAAATTGAGGTTGTGACGGCGGTCGAAGTGTGGGTTGTAAGTGATGAGGCCGTCGGTACGCTTTACCCAACCTAAAGAATAAACCAGCCACAAGTATAAGCCTTTGTTCTCGTATTTCACCGTAATGTCGCCTCCATAGGCCATACCCTTTTCCCAGATAAACTCCTTTTCATTGTCAAACATTTTGTACCGATTGACTGAGATTAGCTGAGAGAAGTTTTTGAAATAGCCTTCCATATTGAAAGTCAGTTGGGGAATAGGGTCATATTCGAGACCGAGGATTATGTGTTGCGACTTTTGGAGCCGTCCCTTCATTGTGTCGGATTGGTTGATGGTGTAGTCGGTCAGCAGAGAGGAACTGATAGGGGAGGACATGAACCCGTTGAAGAGGCTCACCACATCGCGGTCGGAGGTGACGGAGATAAGGTTTTGGGAGTAGAGGCCGCCTGCCAGTTTAAGGCGTACCTTTTTATTAATATTGTATTTGATGGCCAAACGTGGTTCGGGAGAAACTTCGCCTAACGAATAGTAATATTGTAGGCGGAAACTGGGTTCCAACAAGAGCGTATTTCTATAATTATACTTGTATTTGATGAATACGGAGAGGTCGGTGGTATGGTCGTCAATATTTACTTGAGAGCCCCACAGGGTATGATACAGGTACTCGGTGTTGTATCCAACCACATCCATACCCACTTTGAGCAGGCTTTTGCCCAAGAAATAGTTAAAGGTGAGATTGAAGGTGAAACCGTTCATGGAGCTTTCCTTGGGTTTGTATTGTTTGTCATCCAATTTGCAGGTGTAATCGGAGTAAGAGAGGGTGCCCTCGATGGTGGTGGGCACGCTACCAGGCACGATCATGAAGTTGGCGCCTACGCCCCAGTTGTCCCATGCGTAGTCCGCCACAGAGCTGTAGTTTACCCGGTCGTCAAAGTTAAAGCCAAAAATGTTCAATTTAGTGCCGTTGGTGGTGGAGAGGGTCACTTTGCCGTATAGGTCGAGGAAGTTATAGGGCAGACCTTGTTCGCCCACGTAGGGGTAGAACAATTTGGCTGATTGGTTGAGGTAGGAACCCTTTCCTGAGAGAATGAAGCTGAGCGCGGTTTTGCGGTTGTCTTTCAGTTTGACAAGGGGTCCTTCCAGCAGCAGTTGGGTTTGTATGTTACTGACATCCACCTTTCCAGAGACTCTTTTCTTGTTGCCGTCGCGGGTTTTGATATCCATCACGGAGGATATTCTGCCACCGAATTCTGCACCGAAGCCACCGGTGTAAACATCAGCGCTGCTCATGATATCCATGTCGAACACAGAGAAGATGCCTATGGAGTGGAAAGGGTTATAGACGATGACGCCATCCAGCAATAGCATGTTCTGTACAGGGGTGCCGCCGCGCACGTAGAGTTGGCCACCTTGGTCGCCTGTGGAAATCACACCTGGCAGCACCTGCAAGTATTGTGCAAAGTCGGGCTGTCCGCCAATGGATGGCATCTTACTCATGTCTTTAGGGGTGACGCTAATGACGGAGGTGCGGGTCTCCTGCTCTCGCCGCTGGCCTTCGCCTTGGATGGTGACCGTGCTAATGGTGGTGGTTTGTGGCACCATTGTGTATCTTTTAACGAAGGTAGTATCCTTGTGCACCTCTATGGTGTCGTACAAAGTGGTATAGCCCGGTTGGGATACTTTGACTACATAGTGGCCTTTCGGAATTTTATTGATAACAAAAGCCCCTTTGCTGTCAGACATGGAACCAAAACTGGTTCCGTCGAGTTGGATGGTACAATAAGGGAGTGCTTCGCCGTTGGCATCGTCGTAAGTGAAGCCTTTTAGGATGGTGTTTTGCGCCCATATAGAAAAACTTGAGCAGAGCAATATCAGCAGGGGAATACAGTATCTTTTCATACGCCGTAATTAAGGCGCAAAGATACAAAAAAAAGAACTTCTTTAATATTATTAACAAAGATATGGTTCTTACTACGAAAGAACGGAAAAGCGGTTAGAATTGATAGATATAGCAGAAAGCCAGAACAGTATTGAATTGCTTGAATATTCGCCTGTTAACAACCCAGGTGGGGATGCGTACGGGAATAAAGGAGTTGGAAAAGCGGAAATTGAAGCCATGGTGTTCGTTGAACATATACGACAGGCCGGCGCAGGCAGAAAATTCCATCCGCCGGAAGGGAGGGCGGAATGAAATGATGCCGGCGCCATTCCGTTCGCGGGCATAGAGATTCACGCCCAACATAGGGCCCACCTCGAACCAGAAGTCGTGAATACCATAGGCGGTGATATGGGCGAAGCGCCATTGCAGCAGAACGGGAACTTCCAGATAGCCGAGATTAAGCACGTATTTATCATTGCTTATTTGCCCTTTTTTAGTGTACGAATGACTGCCTTTCATGGTGAAATCAAGGCCCATTTGTAGCCGAAGGTTGTCATTGTCGTTCAGTCCTACATGAGCATACAGTCCGGCAGTGGCACCTACTTTGTGGAAACCTGCTAGGTCATCGCCTGATATTTGCGAGGTGGTCATGCCTATGCGGAGTCCGCCTTTGAATTGTCCTTTCGAACTTTGCGCTTGGGAGAGGCAGAAGATGCCTGCGAAAATCCATAATAGAAGTAGATTTTTCTTCATAAGCTTATCAATTTAAATGAGGGCTTTCGGGTATTTTCAGCCAGTGTTCATATTCTTTACCCAGTATAGATACGGCTTTGTGCCATATTTGGTCGGGCTCGGTGTTGAATAGCAGTTCGGGAGTGGGGTTGCCGATGACCCAATAGTTGTTGGCAATCTCCGCTTCCAATTGGCCTGGTGCCCACCCCGAGTATCCCAGGATGAATTTATAGCGTATACTTGGAAACAAACGCTGCTCTATCTGTTTTAATAGCTGGTCGTTGTAGCCGAAAAAAATGCCGGGACGTATAGCAGAGGCCGCATCACTGTTACTGTGATTGTGCAGCAGAAAAAGCATTTCCGGACTTACAGGGCCTCCGATATAAAGCGGAGCCTTTATGGAAATGCTATCAACTAAACGGTCCAGTACAAAAGGGGTTGGTTTATTGACGATGACCCCCGCAACCGTTTCTTTGTTGTAGTCGGTTAATAAAATCACCGAGCGGTTGAAGAGCATGTCAGGGCTCAGGGGCGCGGCAATCAGAAGCGACCCCTCCGATAACGTGAACTCTGTCTGTTTAACCCTTAGAAAGTCTCGTTTGACGGTCATAATATCTGTAGAAACAAGTGGCAAAGATACTATTTTTTTGTACTTTTGCAGCGTTAAGTTTTTTAGTATGAATTTTGAAGAACTACGTTCCCAATATTCCGTTTTTTCCTATAACGGATTTACCTATTCACTGGTTGGTTCCGATCTGCACATTAGTTTTGACTTCAGCATTGGCGAAGATATTCGTTTCATGCCTGCCATGGTCCTGAAGGCTGGCCGGTATGCAAAATATCCGGAGGATCTGTCAAGTCTAGAGGGAATCATCTTCCATATTGGCCTGATAGAGTTAATCAGTTACTGGAAGTGCACGTGCAGTCCTATACTGCTTATCCGTCCGTACAAGCTCACTGTAGAGCAGCAGTTGTGGTGGCGGAAGCTTTACTGGTATGGTTTGGGAGAGTTCTTTTATCAGAATCATATCCACACTGACCATGAGCATTTTTTAAATTTTCAATTTGAAGACGGGGCTTCCGAATCTGTGGGGCTCGTGTACCCGCATGTAGCGGAGAGCGACACCACCATTGTGCCGATAGGAGGGGGCAAAGACTCGGTGGTCACCTTGGAGGAGTTGCGTGTGCAGCGGCGGGTAGTGCCCTTTATCATCAACCCGCGCGGCGCTACGCTTGCCTGTGCCGAAAAGGCAGGATTCCCCACAAGCGATGATATCGTTGTGTTGAAGCGCGAAATATCTCCGGCGCTGCTGGAACTGAACCGTCAAGGGTTCCTCAACGGGCACACTCCTTTTTCTGCCATGCTCGCATTCTATACCCTTTTGATCTCGGCGGTTACCGGCATTCGTGATGTGGCCCTGTCGAACGAGTCTTCGGCCAACGAGCCCACCATCCCAGGCACCTATATAAACCATCAGTACTCCAAAACACTGGAATTTGAAGAAGATTTCCGCTACTATGTGGATACGTATATGAACGCTTGCAATCATTACTACAGCTATTTGCGTCCGCTAACTGAGCTCCAAATTGCCGAGCGATTTGCCCGCTATCCCCAATATTTTCAGGTTTTCAAAAGTTGCAATGCCGGCAGTAAGGAGGACAAATGGTGCTGCCACTGTCCAAAATGTCTCTTCGCTTACATCATCCTGTCACCCTTTATTGATGATGCTACTATGATAGAGATTTTCGGCGAAGACATGCTTGACAACGCGGAGCTGGCCCCTTGTTTGGAACAGCTTGCCGGCCTTACCACAATCAAGCCTTTCGACTGCGTGGGTACCGTCCATGAGGTGAACGAGGCGCTTCGGCGTATTTCCGAGAGCCGAAAAGATAAAAAACTCATAAAGCATTATATCAATAAATTACTGGAACAGTGGAATGATAATATGTTGGAGGATTATATCAATATGGCCCCATAGTTATTTTTCATTTTTACTACCATTTATTTTTACTATTTTTGCCGCCTGTTTAACAAGAATTATTTTTTCATTTATTAAAACCCCAAAATATGTCAGAAGATATCTTAGATGAAGAGAAAATCCAAGAGGAAATGAACACTCAATATCAAGAAAATATGGAAGAGGCCGCAGAACAAGTGGAAGAGACCATAGAAGAGATAGAAGAACCTGAAGCGGAAGTCACGGTCACCAAGGAAGGGGAGACCGAGAAACCCGAGAAATCCAAAAGCAAGTTGCCCTTATACATTGCTGTGGCCGTCGCTGTTCTCGCTTTGTTGGGTGTTTGTGGTTATCTGATTTTTCAAAATGTTGGTAAATATAAAGGCTATAAAAAAGACAAATCGGGCATTTATTATAAGTTTCATGACGAAATTCATACCGATGCCGAGATGCCAAAGACTGGCGACCTGGTAGGCATTCTCTTCTCCTTGAGAACGGAAGATTCCACGCTTATTCCTATGATTCCGAACGAGATGCTGATGGATTCGGTGGGTGTGAACGACTTCTTTGCGGCTATACGCATGATGCATGTGGGCGACAGTGCCACCTTCATTTTCAATGGCCAGGAGTTTTTTGACCAGATGATGGAGGGTCAGGAGTATCCCTTTGGCGACGAGCCGCTCTATGCAGATGTAAAGTTATATGGACACATGCCCAAAGCCGAGTTTGAAAAGGCTAAAGCTGCTTATGAGGCAGAGTTAGACCAGAGAAAGAATGCCGAGCAGGACTCTATTGCTGCTTATGTTGCCAAAAACAAGATGGGCGAACCCACCCCAGAGGGTCTGTATATCAAGACCATCAAGAAGGGAAGTGGTCCCTTGCTGCAGGATGGCCAGGAGGTAACGGTTCATTACGTTGGCAAGCTATTGGATGGCACAGAGTTTGATAGTTCAATAGGTCGAAACGAACCCTTTACCTTCGTGTTGGGTAATCATCAGGTGATTCCCGGTTGGGAACTGGCCCTTTCAAAGATGCATGTGGGTGAACAAGCTATTGTGCTGATTCCTTCTGTCATGGGCTATGGTGAAAGAGGAGCCGGCAATATGATTGATCCCTACACCCCGCTGGTGTTTGATATCAGGGTGCTCAGTGCCAAAAATAGCGACGCGGCTGCGGAGTAACGGTATATAATCCAATAGTGAGGCAGGGTGGCATTGTCACCCTGCCTCGTGTTATCTCAAATGTAACAAAAAGGAAAGGCAACCGGATTTTTTTGAGTAATTGCCAATAAAAATGAAGGATGAGTGTGTCGAGTAGGGATGAGGGACTACCGGTTGCCTTTTGTAATGTTCAACACGCAGCAAAAATACTAAAACAATCTGATAATACATTAAAATAAAAATAAAAATTTATTAACACAGTATTAACAATATAAACCATTGAAAATCGTAGTTTCGCACTTTGATGGAAAATGAAATGTTGAAAGAAGATCATTTATTATCGGCTTTGAACCGGCAGCAGAAAGACGCTGTGAAACAGATAGATGGGCCCGTTATGGTATTGGCAGGCGCCGGGTCGGGCAAGACACGTGTGCTTACCTATAGGATTGCCTATATGCTGATGCACGACATCAGTCCGTACAAGATTATGGCCTTGACCTTTACGAACAAAGCGGCGGCAGAGATGCGCGGCAGGATTGTGGATCTGGTGGGTGGCGACAAAGCCAAGGCGGTGACCATGGGAACCTTCCACTCGGTATTCTATCGAATCTTGCGTATAGAGGCCGAGTTGATAGGCTATACCCACAATTTGACGATTTACGACACGGATGATTCCAAATCGCTGATAAAGAACATTGTGAAGGAGATGAACTTAGATGCCAAAACCTACACGGCCTCCTTCATTCTCAACCGGATCTCATCGGCAAAAACCAGTCTGATGTCAGCGGAGGAGTATGCCAACGACAATGAGATTGTGTTGGCTGACAAGCGAGCTGGGCGGCCGATGATTGCCCAGATATTCCAGCGCTACAATGCCCGTCTGAAAAACGCTGATGCTATGGACTTTGACGATATTCTGTACTACATGAATGTCCTTTTGCGAGATTTTCCCGATGTATTGTACAAGTATCAGAATCGTTTTCAGTATATCTTGATAGATGAGTATCAAGATACCAACTTTGCCCAATATCTGATTATCAAGAAATTGGCGGCGCTTACGCACAATATCTGTGTGGTGGGTGACGATGCACAGAGCATTTATGGTTTCCGTGGGGCTGACATTCAGAACATCCTTAATTTCAAACGCGACTACCCCGATGCGGTCACTTACAAGTTAGAGCAGAACTACCGTTCCACACAAAACATTGTGAATGTGGCCAATGAGGTCATCAAGCATAACAAAAACCAGATTCAAAAGGAGGTTTTTTCTGAAAATGAGGCGGGTAACAAGATTCGGTTGCTGCGCACCGCCAGCGATAAAGAGGAAGCTGCTACGGTTGCTGGCACTATCTTTGAAATCAAAATGAATGATCATGTGGCCAATAAGCAGTTTGCGGTCCTTTATAGAACCAATGTGCAGTCGCGCGTTTTGGAAGAGGCCTTTGTAAAAAGGAACATACCTTACAAGATCTATGGCGGACTTTCTTTTTACAAACGCAAGGAGATTAAGGATGTGTTGGCTTATTTCCGTCTGATTATCAATCCTTATGATGAGGAATCGTTGCGCAGGGTTATCAACTATCCGCAGCGGGGCATTGGCGATACCACTTTCTCACGCATCCTGAGCACGGCTAACGAACAGCAGGTGCACATGTGGGATGTGGTGTCGAACCCCAAAGGGCATCAGTTGCAGGTTACCAGTCAAGTGGCTGCCAAGCTGGTGGAGTTTTCAGACATGATTAAGGGGTTTTCGGCGCAAATGAAAACCCTGGATGCCTATGAACTGGCCAAACAAGTGGTTTTCAAGACGGGTATAGCCAAAAATTTGAAAGAGATTCCTGACGAAAAGGAGCGCTTGGACAATGTAGAGGAATTGCTCGATGCAGTCAAGAGTTTCATAGATAATCCGCCGGAAACAAACTTCAACGAATTAACGGGCGAGTTGATAGAGGAATATTTTCCTTCTTTGGACCACTTTATGGAATCGGTGGCGTTGCTTAGCGATGTGGACGAAAATAAAGGGCAGGATGATGAAGACAAAGTGAAGTTGATGACTATCCATTCTGCCAAGGGATTGGAGTTTGACTATGTGTTCATTACGGGTTTAGAGGAGAATCTTTTTCCATCGGCCTTGAGTGTCAACACCCTGTCAGAGATTGAGGAGGAGCGTCGGTTGTTCTATGTGGCCTTGACACGTGCGCGCAAGCAGGTGTTTCTTACTTGTGCCCAGACCCGTTATCGCTATGGCTCAGCAGTCTTCTGCGAAGAGAGTCGTTTTTTGGAAGAGATTCCAGAGCGATACCTCAACTTTACCAAAAAGGCTTCTTCCGGGAAGGGGGTCTTCACAAAGGAAGACTCTTTTGGCCATCTTTTTTCAGGTCCCCGCCGGAAGTCTCCCGCCCCGGCTGCAGCCAAGCCGAATGTGAAGACCAAGCAAGAGGTGAAGATGGACCAGATAGGAGCCTTGGCCACCAACGAGCAGGTGCAGCCGGGCGTGCGCGTGTACCACTCCACCTTCGGATACGGCACCGTGCAGTCGGTGGAAAACAAAAGCGGTGACGCCCGCGCCGTAGTGGCCTTCGATACAGTAGGCACTAAGACTCTCATGCTGAAATTTGCCAAATTGATAATCCCTAAACAATAAAAAAATGCTGTTTCGTTCCAATATTCCCGCCCCTGAATATCCTTTTAATATCACATATCAAGATGCCATCATGCTGATAGGCTCGTGTTTTTCCGACAATATAGGAAGCTATTTCACCCGCCATCAGTTTGATGTAAAATCAAATCCCTTCGGAGTGCTTTTTAACCCCATTTCCATTGACCATTCTATCCGATTGATGCTGAATCCGGAACGATTCGACAAAGACCGCTACTTCTATAAAACGCGCGACCTTTGGGTCAGCTTTGCCCACCATGGACGGTTCTCTCGCGAAAATTTTGAGGTCTTTGAACAGAATATTGACGAACAGTTGGCCACAGCTTCCGAATTTCTGTATCGTACCGATGTGTTATTTGTGACCTTTGGCACAGCATTCTGTTACCAATTCATTCCCAGAAACTTGATCGTATCGAACTGTCACAAAATCCCCAACAATCAATTTAACAGGTTTAGGCTCACGGAAAAACAGATTGTATCTCAATGGAGGGAAACCATAACCCAGTTATTGGAGGTGCGCCCCAACCTGAAAATTGTGTTCACAGTGAGCCCGGTGCGCCATGTGGGCGATGGTTTGCACGAGAATACCCTCAGCAAGGCCATTCTCTTGCTGGCTACCGAGAAACTGGTGGATCAGGAACACACCTTCTATTTCCCCTCTTATGAATATCTGATGGATGATCTTAGAGATTACCGGTTCTATGCCAAAGACCTTTTCCATCCCAATGATTTAGCCATAGAGTATATGGAGGAGAAGGTCTCGGAATCCTTCTTTGATCCGCAGACAGCCGAACAGGTACGATTGGTGGCACAACAGAACAAGTTTCGCAATCACAGAAGATTACGGGTGGAGTAGGGGATGATTGTTCGGTCAAGTATCCTTATGCTAAATAGCCTTTAATGTCTTGTTTGGCTGTATCCTCAAAAATGATGGTCAACATTCTCAAAAATCATAAAAAGTAGTTAGTTGACAAAATATTCAAAATCATACCTTTGCAACCTAAAACTTTTACTATGAGAAGGTTGCGTAGTTTTTTATGTTTTATATTGACTTTAACTATTGTTTTACAGGCCAATGCGCAGGAAAAGAGTACCTTACAAGACACTACAACGGTAAAAAAGGATAGTGTACGTAGCCGATTTACAATTGGCGGATATGGAGAGGCGGTTTATAAATACAATTTTTTTAGCGACAACATGTTTCGTTATAACCATGCCTCTGATTATACAGAATCAAGAGGGCATGGGCGCGTGGATATTCCACATGGAGTCTTCATGCTTGGGTACGACTTTGGCAAAGGATGGACCTTCAACACGGAGATAGAGTTCGAGCATGGAGGAACAGAGTCGGCTGTTGAGGTAGAGACAGAAGAGACAGGAGAGCATGAAAAAGAGATTGAACGTGGAGGTGAGGTGGCATTGGAGCAGTTTTGGTTACAAAAGTCCTTTTTACAATCTAAGTTGAACATACGTATGGGGCATTTGGTGGTTCCGGTTGGAGGCACCAACAACGCACACTTGCCCAATGAGTACTTTGGGGTATATCGTCCGGAAGGGGAAAATACCATTATACCTTGCACGTGGCATGAGACAGGCATTGAGTTGTGGGGGCGTGTAAAAGGATGGCGTTACGACTTCATGGTTATTCCGGCGCTGAACTCCAGCATGTTTAATGTGTCGGGGTGGGTACACAATGGATCCGCTTCCCCGTATGAATTTAAAGTAGCCAACAATCTTGCTTTTGCTGCCCGAATAGACAATTACAGTATTTCAGGCCTGCATATTGGCATCAGCGGCTATGTGGGGAACAGCTTCCGCAATGATATAGTCACGAATGAAAACGCTTCCCGATATGAGAAAGTAAAAGGCACGGTGGTTATCGGTGGCCTGGATTTCAGTTACAAGCATGAAGGATTCATTATGAGGGGTAGTGGGCTGTATGGTTACTTGGCTGATGCGTCCCTTATCTCATCCTATAATGTCACCTCCTTGGGGAGCCGGAACTATGAGTATCCCTGTACTTTGGTGGGAGCTTCCGCATGGTCAGCCGGAGGTGAGTTTGGCTATGATATCTTGCACTCCATCAAAGACCGGACTCGTATTGGACAACGCAAGCTTTATCTTTTTGTACGGTATGAGTATTACGATTCCTATAGGCCTGCCGACATGCTTACCGACTATCAATGGACAGACCGTCATTGTATCAGTGGAGGCATCAACTATCGCCCCATTCCCGAAATCACGATTAAAGCTGAAGGCGGCATACGCCTGCTAAAAGCACAATACAACAACGAGCCTTGGGTTGCCATAGGGGCAACTTGGGCTGCCTATTTCAAGCATGACAAAAAAAAGAACTAATTTTTAAATAATTCTAATTTTTAAATAATTATAACTATGACAAAGATTTTTAGATTTGTAATTATAGCCATAGCGGCTATAGCAGGAGTGATGACGACATCCTGCAATCATGGAAATGCTTATCTCACGGATGAAAAGCAAACGGCCATTTTAAAACAGTATGTGGACCATACTATTGCACCGACCTATAGCAACCTTGCCAGTCAGACGGAACAATTGGTAAAGGACTTACAGGCCTTTCGTTCCAGTCATTCGCAGGCTGACCTGAATACAGCTTGCAACACATTTCTCACAGCCCGTGCGTGGTGGGAGAAGAGTGAAGCATTTCTTTTCGGAGCCGCCTCTGATTTTGGCATCGATCCGCACATTGATTCTTGGCCTTTGGATGTGGACGCCTTCAACATAATGATGAGCAACACTTCTCAGATTCAGGCAATGGATGCAGAGGATGGGGATGAATATGCCGGCGAGAAGCTGGGCAATTCCCTTCTTGGATTCCATGGTATTGAATATATTCTTTTCCAAGATGGAAACATCAAAAGTGCCAGTGAAATCAACGATTTGCAGATGATCTATGCTATCGCAGTTGCCGGAGATCTTCGCAATCGCTGCTACCAACTTGAGGTTAGCTGGATAGGTGATGATGCTCCTTTGGCACACAGAGAAAAAGTGGAGGATTTGGAATTGAACTCTACCGTGAATGGGGGAACATATTCCTATGGCGAGAACCTTATTAAAGCGGGAAATCCTGGCAGTACCTATTTTAGCACCGTTAATGGTCTCATTGCTATTGTGGATGGATGCAAGACAATTGCTGATGAGGTTGGAACCTCCAAAATCGGAAAACCGTATAATGGGGAGGATATTCATTATATAGAATCTCCCTATAGCCATCGTTCCATCGAAGATTTTCTCAACAACATCATAAGTATTGAACATGCCTATTATGGAGGCATAGAGGGTGCCCAAGATGAAAGCAACTCCCTGCATGGCTACATGAAGGCTATTGACGCCGACCTGGATGCGAAGGTGGTTGATGCCATCAACGAGGCAAAAGCAAAGATTCAAGCCATGCCCGTTCCTTTTGTGAACAACTACACCAATTCAGCCAATGCCGCTGCTATCGAGGCTTGCCAAGCTTTAGACGACATCCTTTCAGAGGTGAATGCCACATTGCAAAAGAATAGCAACCAATAAATTCTACTTCTATGCAAAAACATAGATTTTCGATTATAAGTATAAGCTTAGTGGTTTTGTCCATTCTTTTGTGCTGTTGTAAGCCTGAACCCATTGAAGAACTCTCATGGATTGAAGAGGAAACTTATGCCGGAGGAAAATTGGGTACTACCTTTAATGTTTCGTCATCGGCCTATGAAGATCCCGCCCCAGCAGTCACCGACATTGCTGCTTTTAAGTATGGTGAGTATCTTTTTGAAAGAAATTTTACCCAAAACACCCCTCCTTTCAATGGATTGGGGCCACTGTACATTCGCAGTTCCTGTATCGCCTGTCATCCAGGCTATGGGCATGGTCGGCGTATGGACCGATACAATGCCAACGATTGGGGCAATGGCTATCTGCTGGTTGTCACAGATCAGAACGACAACTATGTGTCGTCTTTGACAGGTATGCCACAAACCAAAGCAACCCCTCCTTTTAAAGCACCGATTGATGAGACTCAAATCCAAATCAGCTGGTTGAACTACACAGATGACTGGGGTAATACTTTCCCAGATGGCGAGACCTATAGTCTGATATACCCCGAAGTTTACATACCCGCCTCTGCATATTATGTGCCTTTGGAAGTTAATGGTGTTGAGATTCCATACGGCAGTGAGATTGTCCGTCTGGAGTCCACCATCGGCATCTATGGTACAGGATTGTTGGATGCCATTCCCGATGATTCTTTAAAAGCCCAGTATTTGAAGGAATCTATGGCGGGAGCCAACCTCAATCCAGCTATGTGGGCAGGCACTGATTGGGCCCCATCGGGTCTGTATGGAAATACCAATCATCCCAAACGTTTCACCTATGCTTGTTCTCGAGGACCGCTGCAAGATGGACCTGGAGCGAATGCTATTTGGAATATTACCAATGTAACGCGTAGCGACCGCCGGAAACATTACATGACGGAAACCTACGCGCGAGTGGCCGCCTTGGATCCAGATGTGCAGGCACAATTCTACCAATATTATCCAGAGTTCAACCAAACGGGCAATCCCGAGACCGACATTTACAATTATCTAATGGGTACAAATCTGCCGGTAGAGATGAGTAATGACGACTATGTCAACTTGATGGTTTGGCATCGTGGCTTGGCTGTACCTGCTGCTAGAAACTTGAGCGACACTACCATTCAGCGTGGTCGCCAGCTTTTCCGTGAAATAGGTTGTGCCTCTTGTCATCGTCCCAGTTGGACTACCGGCCCCGATCGCTTCACCGACCCCAACGGTTTCTTTACGACTGGAGACCAGCGTCTGCCACGTTACCCGAATCAAAAGATTTGGCCTTATACCGACATGGTGCAACACAGACTTTGTATGAAGAACGATATTCGTACCGGATGGTGCCGTACTACCCCATTGTGGGGTCGCGGCCTATCCACCATCTGTACAGGAGCCAGTGATCGCTTGCATGACTGCCGCGCCCGCACTGTGGTGGAAGCCATTATGTGGCATGGAAGCGCTCAAAGTGATGCCCGCAAGTCGGTGGAACGTTTCCGTACCCTCGGCAAGTCCGACCGCGATGCCATCGTGAAATTTATTGAGGCTATTTAACTGGATTTTTTTTCTGAATGTAGAGACACAATTGTGTCTCTACATTTTTTTTATTTTTGAATCCTTTTTTAATTAATGCTTACAAATGAAAAACATTCGACATTTTTTCTCTGTTTTGGTGATTGCCTTGATAGCGGTTATGGCCGCAGGCACTATTGTGGAAAGGTTCCATGGGTCAGACTATGCGTTGAGTCATATATATAGTGCCTGGTGGTTTGTGGCGCTGTGGGGTATTTTGGCCCTTGGCATCTTGTTCATGATGATACGGCAAAAGTCATGGAAACAACCCGTAACCTGTGCTTTGCATGTTTCCGTAATCTTGATTTTATTAGGGGCCTTACTAACCATGCTTACGGGACAGCACGGAGAGATAACCCTCAGTCCTGGAAAACCCGCCAACAAGTTTACCTTGGAACGACATGGTTTGATGCATGAGGCAAAGATTCCCTTCTCTTTGACCCTTGATCATTTTGAAGTGGAGACCTATCCAGGAACCCACTCGCCAATGGACTTTGTGAGTTATCTCCAAATCACAGACAAGGGTAGCACAACGGATGCCAAGATCTCCATGAATCACATTTTAAAACATCGCCACTATCGGTTCTATCAGAGTGACTATGACGATGAAGGTAATTCCACGCTGGCTGTGGCTCATGATCCATGGGGCACAGGTGTAACCTACACGGGTTACATTCTATTGCTGGTTGCTTTAATAGGTCTTTTTGTTGATCGGAACGGCGTGTTTCGCACGCTTTTGCGGAAAATGTCGAATAAGACGGCTTTAGCCCTTATGCTGTTTATGGCTGGCGCTGTTTTGCCAGCGGTAGCTGCCGACAAGCCATCGGTACTGCCCCGAGAGAGTGCCGACAAAATGGGACAAATGTATGTGATGTATAAAGGCCGTGTGTGTCCATTGCAAACATTAGCCAAAGATTATACTACCAAGCTATACGGGAATGCCCGCTACCGTGGCTATTCACCGGAACAGGTGCTTAGCGGGTGGCTGTTCTATCCTGCAGAATGGCAAAATGAACCCATCTTTAAAATCAAAGGAAAGGAAGTGCGAGAGACTCTTGGCCTTGATGGTAAATATGCTCGGTTGTCGGATTTCCGCGACGCTTACGGCACCAACAAACTGGAAGAGCCGCTTCAAGCATTGCCTATGGGTAATCCTATGCTTAAAAACTACAATGCTGCCAATGAGAAGTATCAACTTGTGTATATGTTGTTCAACGGGGAACTCTTAAAGCTTTTCCCACACGCAGACAGCCTTCAGGAAGTCACATGGTATTCACAGAGCGATGCCCTGCCGTTAGATATCTCTGATGGAGAATATCTTTTTATTCGTAAGCAACTTAGCCTGTGCCAGGAGTATGTGGTCATGAAAGATTTTGATGCGTTGAATGAGGTTTTTGACAAAACAAGGGTTTATCAGGAAAAATATGCATTGGGACAAGTGCAACCTACAGCCCAGTTTCGCGCAGAGAGGCTTTATAACCGTCTTACTGCCGGCCGATGGTTAGCCATGGTGAACATCACTTTAGGATTGGTCTGTTTTGCCGCTGCCATCATAGCGGTTGGGAAAGGGAATAAACTCAACAAATATGTACGTCTTGTCGCTACAGTGTGGATGTGCCTGATGTGTCTGTTTCTATCTTTGATATTTATCTTGCGCTGGATTGCAGGCGGGCATGTGCCAATGGCGGGAAGTTTTGATTCCATGAATCTGTTAGCCCTAAGTGTCAGTGTTATCACCTTGATTATGATGAGGAAATATGAGATGGCATTACCCACAGGTCTGCTAATAACCGGGTTTGTATTATTGGTGCAGATGATGGGCGGTTCAAACCCGCCTGTGACGCATCTTATGCCTGTGTTGACGTCCCCATTGCTGAGTCTTCATGTCTCCGTCATCATGATTGCCTACGCACTTCTCTTTTTCATCATGCTTAATGGTATCAGTGCCGTGGTTGTACGTATGCTGCAACCAGCTAATACGGATTATCTGGAACGGTTGCGCAACATCAGCATGATTATGCTCTATCCAGCCGTGGCGTTGCTGGCGGTGGGCATTTGCATAGGTGCCGTGTGGGCCAATATTTCTTGGGGCAACTATTGGTCTTGGGATCCTAAAGAGGTTTGGGCGCTTATCACGCTCTTAATTTATACGGTTCCTCTTTACAATACGCTTTGGAAAGCTTTCCAAAAGCCCATGTTCTTTCATATCTACAGCATCTTGGCTTTTCTGAGCGTAATCATAACCTATTTTGGTGTGAACTTCCTATTGGGCGGTATGCACAGTTATGCATAGTTTTCGCCTGTTGGGATACTTGATGTAACCGTAGTGGAAAGAAGTTCTCAGTTGTTCACTATTACCTTAAAGGTGCGGGAGCGATTGCCCTTGCTGGCCTTGAGCAAATAGGTTCCATTGCCCCAAGCGGAGGTGGAAATGACGGTCTGCCCGGCAGAACAGCCATTGGCATACACGCGCTGTCCCGACAGGGTGAACACTTCCACAAAAATCTCTTGGCCGAAATCGTTATGTAGCATGATTTGGCCAAAAGTAGCCGGATTTGGCGAGACAGACACGAGCAGTGGTTCAAAATCCTCCACGTCTCCACCCAAAATCACAGCTACTACCCAATCTTTACTGCGTCCGTCTGGAGTGGTCAGGGTGTACACGACAGGATGATCCAAAAAGCATTGTGGTTCAGAAGGGTCGGGTGAGCAGGATACCCAGAGAGGCATGGTAATAGTAGGAACCACATTGCAGAGGGGCGGAGCGACACATTCGGCATAGAATAGCAGCGTGTCGCCCTGTTCTGAGAAGCAGAAGACAGCCTCTTCCTCATTATTGTACCATACGGAAAATGCCAAGATGTCGGGTTCAATTTCCAAGACTGGCAGATAGGATACTTCGCCATAGATAGTGCTGTCTGCGTAATGGAAGATGACCTCTTCGGCATCGGTGGAGTCATTGCTGCCCCAGAAATTGCCTACTGCGGTCATGTCGCTGAAGGCATTATTGAAGAGAGCGTATGAGGTGCCTCCGTTGGCATTGTTATAGATACAGTTGTAGCCCCAATCATCAGCAGTGCCCATGTCGAGGGCGTGATAATAGATGGCGGTGACACCCCACAGGTTTCCAGTGACGAGGTTGCGGCGCATCTTGGCGGCACAGGTCGTGTTGTTGCCATAGATGCTGATGCCACTGCCACCATTCAGGGGGTTGGTTTCCAAGTTATTGTTCTTAAACTCATTGTCTTCAATGATGGCAAAGATATTGGTGCCGTTTTGCGTGTATCCGTAGCGGTTATTTTCCACCACATTGTAACGGATGATAGCCACGGTATTGCTAATATTTAACAGGTTGGCGATGGCAATGCCGCCCGACATATGGGCAAAGCCGTCAATGTGGTTGTATTCGATGACAATAGTGTCGCCTGCAATACCCGGACCGAGGTTGATTTGGGGTTGGTTGACATTGTTGCGTACGTTGCGTACAAATTCATTGTGGCGGATGACGGGCGAACCGGTAACGTTGGCGCCGGAGCTGATGGCCGCCTGCTGGTTATCATGGAAGAAACAATGTTCTATCACAGGACTGGCATTGATATATTTGATACACTGCTCGGAGAAGAAACTGAACTCGCAACGCTCAAAGGTAGCCTCGCTTTGGGTTATCAGGATGTTGTTACCATACTCAAAATGGATGTCTGTAAACACACAGGAGTCGGCATTGTCGATGCGGATATCGTAGAAGTCGCCGTTGCAGTTGGAGATGTTGCTGGTGACGAGGAGTGTGTCGGTGCGGGGAGCGCAGACCACACACCCGTGGATGGTAATAGTGAGCGTATTGTTGATAAAGAGCTCCTTGGTGGCGGCATCAATCACCAAGGTGTCGCTGGCCGACAGGGTAAGGTCTTGTGACAGACGATAGTAGCCAGCCGATGTGGCGACCACCGCACCCGATGGGTCGGAGGCCAGATCCTGAAAGGTGAAGGTGGAGCCATTGCCTGGCGACACAATCTGTGCATACGCACCCGTAAGGCAAAATATCCATAAAAGGGTGATCAATTTTTTCATATTGTTTGGGGTTAATGGGTTGATTTCAAAAAAGATGACAAATTGTTTTAATAGCATGCAAAAATACACTTTTTCGTTGTGTTTGAGCAGCAACTGTGCTATATAAAAAAGGCGACAAGATGTCGCTCTTTGTTTTTCCTGTTGGTTGAAAAAAAAAGGACTATTATCATAGCCCTTTTAGTACCGAAGGCCGGGATCGAACCGGCACGAGTGTTACCTCATTGGTTTTTGAGACCAACGCGTCTACCGATTCCGCCACTTCGGCTTGACGGCGGCAAAAATACAAAAAATCTTACATTCATACATGCGTCCATAAAAAATATTTTCATCAATATAATATGCAAATAATCAGTTAGATACTCTATATGCCTCCAAAATTCCTGTCAAAACTGTATCCATTTTTTCTTTGTTTCCACGCACCCTTTTCCGCAAATCAGTATATTATGAAGCCTCTTTAAAGTCAGTGATAGATTCTTTTAAAATTATGCATTTTTTATATTGATTTATCAAAGAAAACATTATATTTGCAGGCTTTTTTGTTTAATCCGCAAGAAGTGTTTTTTGAAGAGTAAAAATAATGTAATATCAAACCAAAAATTATTGTTTAACTAAAATCAATTACAATGAAAAAGTTCGACTTTTTTAAGGCTTTACCTTCAATGGTAAAGAGGTTTTCCGCACTGATGCTCGTCATGCTGATGGCGGTAACCGCTGTGTTCGCACAGTATGCAGGAACCGGAACTTTTGTCAAGATTAATTCCGTGGATGAACTGACATCCGGGTATTATGTGGTGACAAACCAGACCGGCGCGTACGCGATGAAGAATGAAAATTCTACAGGTAGTACTACTTACCTGTTTAGTACGGATGCTGTTTTTACAAATCCTTCTGCTAATATTGTATGGAATGTGACGGTTGCCGATGGCGTAGTCACCCTGTACAATGAAGCTGTTGAGAAGTATGCGGCCTATTCTGGCTCTGGCAATTCTGCTTTCATGTCGGCCACGTTGTCAGACCAGTCTCGCTGGACAGTTTCCCTGGATGCGGCTGGTAATTTCATGGTAGCCAATGTGGGCGTAAATACTCGCTATTTGAGCTATAATGCCTCCTCCCCCCGTTTTGCCTGCTATGGCAATAACAACCAAGAGGAGCTTAATTTCTATAAACTTCAGGATGCCGAGGCTGTGACGCCTCCAACTTTTTCTGTAGCTGGTGGTTTCCAGTATGAACCTGTTACCTTGACATTGAGCGCCCCCGCTGGCGCATCGGTGTACTACACATTGGATGGCTCAACACCAACAACAGCCTCCACGCTCTACACCACTTCTATCAACATCACCACGAATACTACAGTGCAAGCCATTGCCGTAGTGGGTGGCGAGGCAAGCGCGGTGGTTTCTGCCACTTACTCTTTTCCTGTGACGACTACCACCCTGGCCTTCCGTCAGGACGGCGAAGCAAATGTGGTATATGATATTCCCAACTGTATTTTCGTATATAAGAGCGGCCGCTATGTGTTCGTGAAGGACGCCACTGGTGGTCTTTGCGTGTATGATTATAATACTCCTGTCTTAGCTTCCTATCAGGAAGGCGATGTGATTCCTCATATTTATGGCAAACGTTCTGTGTATAATGGCTTGACAGAGTTGGTGCCCACACATGGTACTGACGCTGCCACCGACAATGTGGGACCTCAGGCTCCAATTACCCTTACCGCAGACGATGTGCTGAACAACTACAGCACCTACGAAGGTATGTTGGTACGATTGACAAATGTGACTTTCACAGGCAACCGTCAGTTTGTGCCAGCAACCAGAAACAGTGTTACATTCAGCCAGAATGGTTCCAACAATATGTATATTTACAACGCTTTCTCCACCCTCAGCGCTAACGTGGTAACCGGTATGCACGCCGATGTGGTAGGTTTTCTCTGTGCTTACAATGCCCAGAAACAGCTTTATGCCCGCGATAATGCCGACATTCACCAATACGAAGTAGCGCTGCCTTATACAGAAGATTTTGAGGGGGTTACCAACCAATGGACCTTTGTGCAAGACGATCAGGTCAACCAATGGTATATTGGCCAGGCTGTTGGTCTGCAGAATAAAGGTATGTTTATTTCTGACAATGGTAATACCAACAAATACAACATAACCACAGAATCAACGTCCCATGCCTATCTCGATGTAATGGTTCCCGCAGAAGGTGCCATGCTCAGCTTTGACTACCGTGTTGGTGGCGAAGGAACGAGCGCGAAGTATGACTATATGGCTGTTGCTGTAGTGGACAATGATGTTGCGCCCATATCTAACACGCCTATGACGGAGTATGTTACCGAGTTGAACCTGTCTGATGGTTGGCAACGTGCTTATGTGCAATTGGAAGGTGAAACTGAAACCACCACGAAACGCGTAGTGCTTACTTGGTTAAATGATGTCAGTTTTGGTTCCCAACCTGCCGCTGCCGTTGACAACATTGTCATCACGGCCGGCTCCTGTCTGCCTGTGGCAGACTTGGCCATCTCCGACATCACATCCTCTTCGGCCACCATTTCTTGGACCAACGAAAGCGATGTGACTTGGCAAGTAGAATATAAGGCTGCCGATGCGACTGAATGGACGACCTTGAACGCGTTAGGCAATTCGGTAAACTTGGCGAACCTTGCCTCCAACACCACTTACAATGTGCGAGTGAAGACGGTATGCAGCGCCAACTTAAACAGCCAATATGTAAACACCACCTTTACAACGCTGTCAGCATGTCTTGCTGCCGAGGATGTAACCGTTACCCCAGCTGCCAATTCCGCAGAAGTAACCTGGACGGTTGCTTCCCACTCCCAATATGACGTGCAATATAAGCCGGCCAGTGCTACAGAGTGGATTACCATAATCACAGGAGTGACTTCTGTTCCCGTGACGATTGGTGGCTTGTCCGAAAGCACCGCTTACAATGTGCGTGTGATAACCCATTGTATGTTGGATGAAGGTACCAGCACCTCTGATGTGGTGAACTTTACCACTTCTGAGGAATGTGCCGCTCCGCTCTTCACCGCTACCGTTAACGGCAATCAAATTGAAGTTAACTGGACAAACACGAACTATTTTAATAACTATACACTGCAATATCAATTAGTTGGCTCTGATTTGTGGTCTTCTGAGATTAGTGTGTCTCAACCTCCTTACATTATCAGTCCTGTGGAAACCGCTTCTTCTTATATCATCCGTATGAAGACTTCATGCAATCATGGTACTATGGAGAGCAATTACAGTACTATTACGGTGGACGTTCCCTGCCAGAATGGTACCAGTCCTGTTGATTTGACCATTGGTACAGGAACATCCACATCTTACTATTCTCCCTACAACAACTATTATGGTAATTCTTGGAACGAGAGCATCTATTTGGCCAGTGAAATCGGCACTGCTGGTACAATTAACAACATTGCTTACTATGTAGGAACTGCCACTTCTTATAGCGTAAACCAAGTGAAAGTGTATATGGGTCACACTACCAAGACCCAACACGCTTCCTCTTCCGACTGGACTCCGTTGTCTGATCTTACCTTGGTGTACACAGGCAATAACCTTGTTTTAGGCTCTGCCACCGGATGGGAATATGTCAACTTTGACACTCCGTTCGACTACAATGGCAATGACAACCTTGTTGTGGTAGTTACCCACTCTGCCAACAGTTACACCAGCGGTCTGAAATACAACTACACCTCCAGCACCAACAGAGTGTTGTACAGACAGGCAGACAATAACACTTCTTATGCAGAGCATCCGGGATCCAACTCGGGAACCCTTACTTATTATCTGCCCAACATTATGATTCATATGGGTTCTTGTTACGACCAACCTATGTGCGCGGCCCCTGAAAACGTAACTGTTTCCAACATAACCAACACCTCCGCACAGGTTACTTGGACGGGCAATCCCACCAGTTCCTATGTCGTGAAAGTAACCGCACCTGATGCTACCATGTGGTACAACGTTACTGGCAACACCTACACGCTGACAGGATTAACGCCTAACAGAACACAATACAGTGTTGTAGTAGCAAGCCAATGTGGTGAAAACATCTATTCGCTTTATAGCGACATTGTGAACTTTGAGACAGAGTGTGAAGCATTGTCTCTGCCTTATGCCCAGAACTTTGACGGCTACAACGGCACCACCTCCTCTACGGTAAATATTCTGCCCAGTTGCTGGTCAAAAATCAATGCGGGTACTTCCTATACGGGTTATCCTACCACATACAACTCTTCCTCCTATTCTGCCAGCGGCAGCAACTCGTTGAGATTCTATGTCTATTCTACTACCTCATATCAAGATCAATATGCTATTTTGCCTGCAACGGATGCAAATGTGAATGAGTTGATGGTTAACTTCGACATGAGAGCTTACTCTACCAGCAGCTCTACCTATCGTAGTGAATTGACTGTTGGTGTGATGACAGATCCTACGGATGCTTCCACCTTTACTCCTATCCAGACCGTCACCACCACCAATACATCTTATAATAATTATACAATATATTTAAGTAACTACACAGGAAATGGCAGTTATATTGCTCTTAAGGCAACAAAACCGAGCGCAGCACCTGCATACAATGTGTTTTATGTAGATAATTTGTCGGTTGACTATACCCCATCTTGTGTCGCTCCCACGATTACCAATTACAATGCCACTGCCAAGTTGCTCTCTTGGGAGGCTGGTCAGATTGGAACTCCTCAAGGATATCAGGTGATGTGTGCGTCTAACACTGCCCCGACGGTGATCTACAACTTCGCCGTCACTACAGAAGGCACGCTGTTAGGTTTGCAAGGCTTGACCACCTACGCTGTGTATGTAAGAACTATTTGTGGCGAGGGCGATACCAGTGTTTGGTCTGCACCTTACCAAATTGAAACGCCTGCTGACGGCTGTCTTGCCCCTTCCAATGTGGTTTGCGAACTCGACAACAACTCCAATGTGGTTCTTTCCTGGGTGGCCGATCCAGAGCAAAATATTTGGGCTGTAACCTATAAGATGAGTGACGCTCCTTTCTGGTCTGCTCCTGTCATGGTTACAGGCACACCTACCGTAACCATTTCCGGTTTGCAGACAGCGGCTTTCTACCAATTCCGGGTAAATGCTGTTTGTAATGGAGGCGCTTCCGAGAGTGACTACGCTACAAGTTCTCTGTACATTCCTTGTTCTACCAGTACAGGATCTCCTGATGTGGAGGTCGGTACCGGTACGTCTGCATCCAACTATGTCGCTTTCAACAATTACTATAAAAATTCCAGAAATGAATCTATTTATTTGGCCAGTGAATTGGGACATGGCGGTGTCATTACCGACATCTCTTTCTATGTACAAGGTACGGGCACTCATGCCACCAATACCCTGAACATTTACTTGGCCCACACAGACAAAACAACATTTGCCTCTACCAGCGACTGGACACCTGCAGCTGACATGACTTTGGTTTATTCCTCTACAGGTGAGACCATTGGTTCTTCCTCTTCAGGTTGGAAGACATTCACCTTTGATACGCCTTTCAACTATAATGGAACGGACAACTTGGTATTGATTGTAACGCGTACAGCTTCCAGCTATGTGAGCTCATTGACTCACAGATATACAAGCCAAAGCAACAGAGTGCTGTATCGTCAGAGCGACTCCTACGCTTATTATGCAGATGTTACCAATAGCACTGCTGGTACTCGTTCCACCTATGTACCCAATGCCATCTTCACCATCTTGCCAGATTGTGACGATCCTATATTGTGCGATGCAGTGGTTAATACCGTTTCTTTGGACAATGTGGGCAGCAACGATGTAACCGTTAGCTGGACAGCTACCAATGCCGTTTCGTACGTGGTGGAATATGGTCCACAAGGCTTTTCTTCCGGTGCTGGCACGCAGATAACGACTACGGGCACCTCGATGACCATTAACAACATGGAGCCTTCCACGGCTTACGACATTGTGATTTACCCTGTCTGTGCCAATGACAACACGGGCACACCTGCGCGCGTAACTGCCAATACAGCTTGTGGTTTGATTACCGTTACGGAGACCAACCCGTGGTTGGAAACCTTTGATGTGAACTACTCTGGTAGTGGCGCTGTGTCTCTTGGTGAATGCTGGGCTACACCAATCACCTCTTCACAGAGCAATGGTACTTTCCCGGCTGTTTATACTGGTTACTCTGCCGCTACTTACTCCGGAGACAACTCTTTGGAGATGAAGGGGGCTAACCAGATGGTTGTGCTTCCTGAGTTCAGCAATGATATCAACACGTTGCAATTCGACTTCTGGGCTAATACCACTGCTTCCTCATCCAATGCTTCTCAAGCCGGCACTATGGAGGTTGGTGTTGTGACTGATGTCAATAACGAGAATACCTTCTTGGCTTTGTACACGGTTCCTCCTACCGCTTTCAACCGTACTGGTACGGATGCTGCTCATGCCGACCATGTAGGTCCTTTTAGTTTTGCTAACGTCACGCTTGATGTCAACCCTCGCATTGCCATTCGTATCACCAATGCTAACAATAGTAACTCTTGGAACCTTGACAACTTCAATGTTTCCTTGATTGGAGGCTCCTCGGATGAGATAATTATGGGTGAAACCTCCGCTGTTACCACTTGCGATGTAACCATTTATGACAACGGTGGTGCCGATGGTGCTTACCTTAATAATTCTGATGAAACCTTAGTCATCACTCCTGCCACACCGGGCGCCGCATTGCATTTGACAGGAACCTATAGTATGGAATCAAATTGGGATTTCATCTACATCTATGATTCCGAGAACAACCTTGTGGCAACCCTTACGGGTTCGGGAACCGCTGATTACACCGTTAATGGTGCCATTACGTTGAACCTCACTTCTGATGGTAGTTATACAGACGCTGGCTTTGCCTTCCATGTGGAATGCGTAGATCCTGTTGAGCAACCCGATGCTTATGTGATGGGTGAAACCGCTTCCGTGACCAGTTGTAATGCTATTATTTATGATAATGGTGGCCAGAGTGGCGACTATATAAATTCTTCTGATGTGGATATGGTGCTCAATCCTGCCACACCGGGCGCTCAATTGCATATCTATGGTACATATAACATGGAAGAAGATTATGATTTCATCTATGTATATGATGCACAAGGCACTCAAGTTCTTGAACTTACCGGCGAAGGCAACCTTGACATTACGATGTCTGCACCTGTTACCATCAACCTCTCAAGCGATTACAGCGTAACCTATTCTGGTTTTGCCTTCCATGTGGAGTGTATCATTCCTGAAAACATCAGTACAGCTATTACTTGGGCTGGTGGTCTTTCTGATGCTTGCGATCTGAGCAATCAATATATTGTCGCAACTTTTAATAATAATGGCTTGGATGCCGTTACCACTATGATTGGTAGTTACAGTGTAAACGGCGGTGCTCCTGTTACGGAGACCTTCTCCTTACCGGCTGTTGCTCCTGGCGAGACCGGTGCTGTAACGTTCAGCACACCTGTTGTGTTTGACCAAACTACCAATACCGTGGAGGTTACTCTTTATGCTGCTGATGAGCCCGCTGCTATGCGGGATGACAACACCTTTACTATCACAGGTATTGATGAAGTTGCTCCTATGACGGCTCCTTACACCGTATTGCCTGCCGCCACCTCTACAATTGGCGTTGACGGTTGGAAGACAGTTGACGGAAACAATAGCGGTCTGGCTTGGACTATCAGCAATTCCACCATGAATGCTCCGTACAGCGATGTATATGACAATAACAGCTGGTTGATCACACCGTGTTATGATCTTCCTGCCGGTACTTATGTTGTGAAGTACGACTACAAGGTGGGCGATGCTGCTATTCCTGAGAAGTTTGCTGTATGCTACGGCGAGGGCGGCAATGTGGCCGACATGACCAACCTGCTGGCTCAACACCAGAACATCACCAACAGCAGCTATGTGACGGCACAACACGTCATCACCATTCCGGCTGACGGTGTTTACAACTTCGGTTTTCTTGCCAACAGCGAGAGAGGCGGTCTGGGTGTTTCTGTGAAAAACCTCAAAGTGGAACAGCTGGTTCAGCTCACCGCTTATGCAAACGGCAATGGTTCTATCACACCGAGCGGTACCTTCTATGTGGGTGCTAACACGACCCAAACCTTCGTGATGAACCCTGAACCACATGCTTACTTGCAGAGCGTGACCGTGAACGGACAAGTGGTGGCTACTTACAACAACATTTCCAATGGCGTGGCTTATGTACATACGGTAACCACCGACCACGATGTAGTGATCGCCAACTTCACCGCCACTAATATGTTCACCTATAATATAAATGGTGGCCAAGGTTATGTAAACGGTGGCTTCTACACCGCTCCTGCAACCTTCAGCGAGGAGTATGCTTATAACCAAGACCAATACATCACTTTCGAGGCTGCTGAAGGTTATCATGTAGAAAATGTAAACATCAATGGTGTGGACTATGGTCCTATCACCTATTGGGTGATTACGCACATTGCTCAGAATTATAACTTCGTCATCACCTTTGCGCCTAATACCTATGTAGTTACCACTACGGCTTACGGCAATGGTTATGTGTCTGACGGAGCTACCTTCGTGTACAATCCTAACAACACCTACACCTTCTCCGCTACTCCTGGCAATAATAGCCACATCGCAAGCATTTTGCGCAACAATGAAGAGTTGACGGTTGCTGATCCGTTTGCAACATACTCTGAGACATTGACCAACATCCTCAGCGATTATGACTATGTGGTACGCTTCGACCCGAACACGTACAGTGTAACGGCCACTGCCGGTGCCCATGGTACGATCACCCCGAATGGTGTCTCCTATTACAACTACAACACCAATGCCAACTACTACATTGAGGCTGCCAACGGCTATTACATCACCTCTGTGACTATCGACGGTGTGACTACTGACTATACGCAAGGCAGTGCCTTGACATCCATGTCATACACCTTCCCGAACATCAGTGCCAACCACACCATCAGTGCTGTATTCGCACAATATGAGTACACCATCACGGTGAATGCCGGTGCCCATGGTACAATCACTCCGGGAACCACTACGGTAGCAGAAAATGCCACTCCGACCTTCAACATCACTCCGAATGCCGGTTATGGTATTGCTTCCGTAACGGTTGATGGCGTGTCTGTAGGCGCTGTTGCTTCCTACACCTTTGCACCTGTAACAGCCAACCATACTATCGAAGCCACTTTCGCACAGTATCAATATACGATTACTGCTAATGCTGGCAACGGTGGTAGCATTACGCCTAACGGTGTTACCAACATGGTTTACAATGGTACGCAAACCTATACCATCACTCCTGCCACCGGCTATCATATCAACAATGTATATGTGGACGGTGCTTCTGTAGGCGCAGTTTCCAGCTACACCTTCACCGATGTGACGGCTAACCATACCATTTTTGCTACCTTCGACATCAATGAGTACACAATCACTGTTAACCAACCGAACAACGGTGTGATTAATCCAGGTACCACTACCGTACAATATGGTGCTACTCCGACCTTCGTGGTTACCCCGAACACGGGATACTATGTGAGCGCTATCACGTTGAACGGCACGAATGTCATCAACAATGCCACTCAGGTGAACGGTGTGTACACATACACCTTGCCAGCTGTGACCGCCGACAGAACCCTGACGGCTACGATGACCCAGAAGACCTTCACCATCACCGCTTCTGCCGGTGCCCACGGTACCATCAACCCGAGCGGTACGGCTACAGTGAACTTCGGTGCCAATAAGTCTTACAACTTCAACCCAGCCACCGGCTATGAGGTTGAAAACGTTACCGTAGATGGCATGAACATGGGTGCTATCACCTCTTACACCTTCGTGAATGTGGTGGCCAACCATACCATCAACGTAACCTTCAAACTGCAAGAATGTGAACTTCCTACCAACTTGCAAACCATCTTCATTGATTCCACATCCGCAACATTGTCTTGGTACCATGCAGGTGCTTCCTCTTATGATATCCAATACAAGGCTATCAACGAGGCCACCTTCACTTCTACCACCACCACACAATTGTCATACATGCTGACCGGTTTGACACCGAGCACCACCTACATCTGGATGGTACGTGCCAACTGCGTGGCCAACAACCCAAGCCCATGGACCAACGGTTGTATTTTCAGAACTTTGGACGTTCCTACCTTCAACGATGGTATTGAGGATCACGTTCAAGAGATGATCAATGTGTGTAGTGTGGTTAACAATGTGTATATCATCAATGAAAATGGTATTCGCATTGACAATGTCCAGATTTACGATGTTTACGGCAAGTTGATTTATGCCGGTACCGCGAACTCATCCAGCGAGGTAATCTCCATGAATGTGGCTACGGGCACCTACATCGTTCATTTGAACACCGAATATGGTGTGGCTACCTACAAACTCCATCTTACAAAATAGAGGTGTTTGAAAGGCAAATAGCCCTGTAATCCACCAAGGAGGCTGCCAACAGGCGGCCTCCTTTTTTGTTGTATGCGGATGTTATATAGAAGCACTCATATTTCAATAAAAAATGCTATTTTTGCCTCCTTAATTATTTTTTGAAATATGGCTAACTTTTTAACTAAAATTTTTGGTACAAAGGCAGATAGAGATATGAAGGAGTTGAAGCCTTTGTTGAATAAGACTTTGGAAGTTTATGAGACTATTAAGAATCTGACCACAGACGAGTTGCGGCACAAAACGCTGGAATTTCGGGAGAAGATACAGTCTGCCACTGCCACTGAAGAACATCGCGTAAAGGAGATCAAAAACTACTTGGATGAGAACTACGACCTTCCCATTGAGGAGAAGCAGGAATTATACAAAGAGAGTGAGAAGCTCGAAGACAAGATATATGAGACCACTCAGCATATTTTACGCGAGATACTGCCTGAGGCTTTCTCGGTCATGAAGGAGACCGCCCGCCGTTTCAAGGATAATGAGGTGATAGAAGTTACGGCCACCCAGATGGACCGTGATTTGGCAGCCACCCACGATGGTATTGAGATTGATGGCGACAAGGCTCGTTACAGCAACTCTTGGTCGGCGGGAGGCAATATGATCACTTGGGATATGTGCCATTATGACGTGCAGCTCATAGGCGGTATTGTGTTGCATGATGGTAAGATTGCCGAAATGGCCACCGGTGAAGGTAAAACCCTTGTGGCCACCCTGCCCGTATATCTGAATGCACTCCCGGGTAAGGGCGTGCACGTGGTGACCGTGAACGATTATTTGGCCAAGCGTGACTCTGAATGGATGGGCCGCCTCTATGAGTTTCTTGGACTTTCCGTGGATTGTATCGACAAGCATGAACCCAATTCCGATGAGCGCCGCCGTGCTTATAACGCTGACATCACATACGGCACCAACAATGAGTTCGGTTTTGACTACTTGCGTGACAATATGGCCCGCAATATCGGGGAATTGGTGCAACGGCCCCATAACTATGCCATCGTGGATGAGGTTGACTCCGTATTGATTGATGATGCCCGTACCCCATTGATTATTTCTGGTCCCACACCCAAAGGCGACAAGCAGGATTTTGACCAGTATAAGCCCATCGTGCAAAAGCTGTACGATGCCCAGAAGCTCTATGTGGCGGACATTCTAACCAAGGCCAAGGCCATGCTGAAGGAAAACCCCGACCCAAAGCCGCAAGACGAGAGTGCCATGTTGCTGTTGCGCGCCCACCGCGGTCTGCCCAAAAACAAAGCCCTCATCAAATTTCTCAGCGAACCGGGTATGAAACAGGTGCTCCAACGCACGGAGTCTTTCTTCATGCAAGAGCAAAATAGAAATATGCATTTTATTGACGATGAGCTCTATTTCGTGATCGAAGAAAAACAGAATACCGTCGATATTATGGAAAAGGGTATTGACGTCATCAGCAAGGACTCTGAACAAGCAAAGATGTTCATCATGCCTGATGTGGGTGCAGAGATTGCCGAGCTGGAGAAGCTGGACCTCTCTCCCGAGGAAAAAGCCACCCGCAAAGAGGAAATATACACTAACTTTGCCGCCGCTTCCGATCGTATCCATACCATTCACCAACTTTTGAAGGCTTACACAATGTTTGCCAAGGATGTGGAGTATGTGATTATTGACAATAAGGTGAAGATTGTAGATGAGCAGACAGGCCGTATCATGGAGGGTCGTCGCTATTCAGATGGTTTACACCAAGCTATCGAAGCCAAGGAAAACGTAAAGGTAGAAGCCGCCACGCAGACCTATGCTACCATCACGCTTCAGAACTATTTCCGTATGTATAAGAAACTGGCTGGTATGACGGGTACAGCAGAGACAGAAGCTGGCGAGTTCTGGAATATCTATAAACTGGATGTGGTCGTAATCCCCACCAACAAGCCGGTAATCCGTAACGACTATGATGATTTGGTGTACAAAACCAAGCGCGAAAAATACAATGCGGTGGTAAATGAGATTGTTCGTCTGCACGAAGAGGGTCGTCCCGTTCTGGTAGGTACTACCTCTGTGGAAACTTCGGAGTTGCTGTCAAAGATTCTGAACATGCGTCGTATCCAGCACAATGTCTTGAACGCCAAGTTACATAAGAAGGAGGCTGACATTGTGGCTGAAGCCGGAAAGGAGGGCACCGTGACCATTGCCACCAATATGGCTGGTCGTGGTACAGATATTAAACTAACCCCGAAAGTGAAGGAGTTGGGCGGTTTGGCCATCATCGGTACAGAACGCCACGATTCCCGACGGGTGGACCGCCAGTTGCGAGGCCGTTCCGGTCGTCAGGGCGACCCGGGTAGCTCCCAGTTTTTCGTCTCCTTGGAAGACGACCTGATGCGTCTGTTTGGCTCCGAACGTATCGCTAAGGTTATGGACCAGATGGGGCACCAGGACGGTGATGTCATCCAACACAGCATGATTTCCAAATCCATTGAACGCGCCCAAAAAAAGGTGGAGGAAAATAACTTCGGTATTCGTAAGCGTTTGCTGGAATATGATGATGTGATGAACAAACAGCGTTCCACCATCTACCGCAAACGTCGCAATGCTCTCTTTGGCGATAGATTGGCTATCGATATCTCGCAGATGTTCGAGGATGTATGCGCCAATATGGTTCCCGAATATTGGGAAGCCAAAGACTTCGAAGGCTTTAACACAGCTATGATCACTACCTTCGGCATAGAATCGCCTTTTAATGAAGACGATTTTCTGCAGGAGCGCCCCAATAATTTGATAGAAAAGCTACAACCTATTGTATATGACCATTATAAGGAGAAAATTGCCAAGGTTTGCGAACAGGCATTCCCCGTCATCGACAGAGTGTTTCTTGAACATGGAGAACAATTCCAAAATATTGCTATTCCTTTTACCGATGGCAAGCGTACCATCAACATTGTGGCACCGCTGAAGAAATGTCATGAGACCAATGGTCGTGAGGTGGGACTCTCCTTTGAGAAAGGCATCACGCTGGCTGTTATTGATAATGCATGGAAAGAGCACCTGCGTGCCATGGACGACTTGAAGGAGAGCGTGCAAAATGCCTCCTACGAACAGAAAGACCCGCTTTTGATCTATAAACTGGAGTCCTTCAATCTCTTTGACGAGTTGCTGATTCGCATTAGCCAGGAAATTGTCTCCTTCTTGAATAAAGGCAAATTGCCAGTAGCCGAAAACACACAGGTTCGTGAGGCGCAACTGCCACAGTCAGACGCCAAAAAACTGCAAACAGGCCGCAGTGATTTGCCCGGACAGGGGCGACAGGTCACCCAGGGAGGTAAAGGCAGCCAACCAATCCGCGTGGAAAAGAAAGTGGGCCGTAATGATCCTTGCCCCTGTGGCAGTGGCCTCAAATATAAGAAATGCCACGGTCGCGCCGAGTTTGCAGAATGAAAACAGCCATACTCTCCGTAACCAATGACCTCTATACGGACCCCCGTGTGGATAAGGTGGCCCGTTTTCTTCAACGTAACGATTATCTGGTCACCTTGGTAGGCCGTCGCTATGCCGACTCCCCGCAGCTTGAAAATCGACCATATAAGACCCATCGCATGAGGCTCCTTTTTAAAAGAGGCTTCCTTTTCTATGCTGAATATCAAATCAGACTTTTCCTGTACCTGATTTTCCACCCATATGATGTGTATGTGGCCAATGACCTCGACACGTTGCTTCCAAATCTAATGGTTAGCAAGGTTCGTAAGAAAAAATTGGTCTATGACAGCCATGAGTATTTCTGTGGAGACCTCTCCGTAGTAAGCAATCCCATCGCTCATTGGGTTTGGTCACATATTGAGCGGTTCTGCTTTCCAAAACTGGAGACAGTCATCACAGTCAGTCAGTCGATTGTGGACCAATACGAGAAAGAATATGGCATTCGACCCTATCTTGTGCGCAACATTCCAGCCAATAATCACTATGGATTAGTCGAAACGCGCCAGTCGCTGGGGATGCCCGCTGACAAATTCATATTGATATTGCAGGGAAATGCTATTAGTGAGGGTCGAGGAGGCGAGGAGATGATAGAGGCTATGCCGCTATTGCCAGGCACACATCTTTTCGTGGTCGGCAGTGGGCCTTCCCTACCCGCTATGAAAGCGCGAGTGGCGGCGCTCAACCTCTCAGACCAGATTACCTTTGTAGGCCGGCAGAACCAGCAGATGTTATATAACTATACGAAACTCGCAGATGCCGGAATTGCGCTTGACAAGAATGTGAGCGACAATGCCCGTTTTAGCTTGCCAAACAAGATTTTTGAGTATATAAAGGCTGCCACCCCGCTGGTGGTCTCCAACCTGGTTGAACGTCGCAATATTGTGAACAACTACCAAGTGGGAGTTGTTGCCGAGGATTGGACTCCTGAAGGCGTTGCCGAAGCCGTGCGCAAACTGCAATTTAATGCCGACTTTTACAGTCAATGTCAGCAGCATTGTGAAATAGCCGCCCATGAGTTGACATGGGAAAACGAGGAAAAGGTTCTGGCCCAAATCTACGGGAAAACCTTGTGAAGGTGAATCTTTGTTAAGAGGTAACCAATACTAATTGTACCGCAATGGCGAAATCGCGGACTTGGCAAGGCTCAGCGTCCTTATTGCTGCATCTGATACAATCTCCTGATTTCCTCCGGCCAAAGCGCTTCGTTTGGGGTCTCCAGAATGATGGGCATGTCATCGAAGCGAGGATCGTTCATAAACCGCTCAAAAAAAGGCAATCCTAAAAGGCCTAATCCAATGCTCTCATGGCGGTCAACGTGGGAGGCCAAGGCCTTTTTGGTGTCGTTGAGATGGATGGCCCGCAAATATTGGGCTCCGATGGTACGGTCGAATTCCTCAAAAGTTGCCGTATAGCCCTCTTCTGACTTAAGATCATAGCCCGCCGAATAGGTATGGCACGTGTCAATGCAGACTCCTACCCGGCTTTTGTCTTCCACTTTGTCGATGATAATGGCGATATGCTCAAAGCTGAAGCCGACATTGGAGCCTTGTCCAGCGGTATTTTCAATCACAGCGGTGACCCCTTCCGTTCTTTCCAGGGCTAAATTGATGCTTTCGGCAATACGGTTCAGGCATTGGTCAAGAGAAATCTGATTGAGATGGCTGCCAGGGTGGAAGTTGAGCATCTGAAGACCTAATTGCTCACAACGTTTCATTTCATCGAAGAAAGCGTTGCGCGACTTCCCGATTAACGCATCATCGGGTTGTCCGAGGTTGATGAGATAGCTGTCGTGGGGCAGGATATGGTTGGGGGTAATGCCAGCTTCCACACAGTTGGCACGGAACTGTTCAATGCTTTTGGTCGTGAGGGGAGGGGGGACCCATTGGCGTTGGTTTTTGGTAAAAAGGGCGAAGGCGCTGGCGCCGACAACTTTGGCATTCAATGGGGCATTTTCCACGCCACCCGAAGCACTCACATGAGGACCTATATACTTCATGGCTAATTGATTTTATATGCAAACAACAATTGAACGTTGAAAAGACGTTGTTTATAACTCTCCCCGGCAAACTCAGTGTTCATCACGTTCAAAAGTCCAACATCAGCATGCACTCCCACATAGAATTTGGACACCTGATATCCTATTTCGGCAGAAAGGCCTACGTTGAAGCGATTTAGAATATTACCGGTGTATAGATGGTATTTTTTATAGTAATCATCCCCGGCAAGACTATAGAACAGATACTTAGAGTCTTTCAAGAAAGGGTTGAAGTTACCCGTGCCCGTATATCGGCTGACATCGCCTTCGGGATTGGTGATTACAGCAGAGGCATCATAGGCGATGTCGCCACCTACAGCGGCATCCACATACGCGCCCAAACCAGCCACAAAGTGGTTTTCTTGCAAGGATCCATGATAGAACACCATTACCGGGACTTTGATACGGTGCATTTTGTAGAGGTTCTCTGTAGCGATGGAATAGTGGGTATTCTTTTGGGTGTAAACAGCCGTCTGGTTTTGGTGAAAACGATGCCAGCCATACATAACACCAGATTGAAGAAACCATTTGTTTGCCAAGTGAATATCTACTATTAACCCGCCAGTAAGGCCTATCTTTAACTGTGTATTGGTATTATAGCCGTAGGCGCTTTGACTGGTGATAGTGCTGTTGGGGATCAACAGGGTGGTACCAACAACTCCGATGCGGGCTGACAGCTGGGCCCTTTGTACTTCTTCTTGTGCGGGAAGTGTCCATATAGTGCAAAAGAGAAGGAATATGATGATAACTTTTTTCATAGGTGATATAGTGTTTGGTTATTCTTGCGTAGATGGGATGGGGGAAGTGATTTCGCGCATGGCAACGGTCAAGCAGCCATAGAGGCCTGCCGTCTCGGTTCGTAGCCGGCGATTGCCGAGCTTAACCTCAACATAGCCAAGTTGCCGTGCCTTGGCCACCTCTTCGGGACTGAAGTCCCCCTCTGGGCCTATGAGCAGAAGGATGTCTTGGTGAAGAAAAGGTTCTGTCGCCAGTTGCCGGTTGTTGTCATCATCGCACCAAGCCATGAAACGGTCGGCAGTCATGTTGGAGGTGTTGTCAAGCCATTCATCAAAAGAAAGCACCTGCATGATGGGCAACCACGAGGTCTGCGATTGCTTGAGGGCGGAGATAGCGAGACGATTCATGCGCTCCATGTTGACGCGTGAGCGCTCTGAATGGTCGCAAAGAAGAAAACTTATATGATGAACGCCAATCTCTACGGCCTTTTCCACAAGCCATTCCATACGGTCAATGTTTTTGGTGGGGGCAATGGCTAAATGTAGTCTGTGGCGCAAAGGTAGGTTTTCTTCAATGAGCTTATGGATTTCCAGTATGCACTTTTTCGGGTTGGCTTCTATAACAGAAAAATCAGCAAGATGTCCGCGCCCATCCGTAACGCGCACAATATCGCCCTCTCGATGTCGCATTACTCGTATGCAATGCTCAGATTCTTCGGTACTCAAGGTGATTTGAGGCTGAGATATGTCTAGAACGTAAAAGTAATGCATGATAATGGTTTCTAATCGATTGAAAGAAAAAAATGAAAACGTTTATAGTGCAAAAATATACAAAATATGAATATGTGCCACCATTGATAACGGCTGGGGGAGTGTTGTGGTAGAACAAGCCTTATTGCTATACTTTCTCGCTCAGTTCCAACCAGCGCATGGATTTTTCATTTAGCAGGGGTTCAATTTCTGCATAGCGTTTTCCCCAGTAGGCAAAATCTCCGGCACTGCCCTCTCCGGCACTCATCTTCGCTTCTATTTGCGTTTTTTCTTGTTCTAAGGCAGTGATTTCAGCCTCCAAAGCCTCCAACTCCTTTTTTTCTCTAAAGGTAAGTTTGTTCTTGTCGGCCGGACGGTTGGGCTTGGGGCGCGCCTCCGGTTCACGCTGAGCCTTCTCTATCCGTTTTTGGAGGCGCATAGCTTTGTCTTTAGCCGCCCGGTACTCCGTATAATTGCCATAGTAGTCTTTGATGTTTCCATTTCCCTCAAACACAAAGATGTGGTCCACCAGCTTGTTCATCAACCACCGGTCGTGGGAGACGATAATCATGCATCCTTCGAAATTGGTGAGAAAGTCTTCCAGCAAGTTCAACGTGTCGATGTCGAAGTCATTGGTGGGCTCGTCAAGAATAAGGAAATTTGGATTTTTTAACAGCGTAATGAGGAGGTGGAGCTTGCGACGTTCACCACCGCTAAGGTCTTCATAGTAAGTGTATTGTTGTTTAAAGGGGAAGCCAAAATGGTTCAGAAACTGGGCAGCGCTGATATAGTTGCCATTGTTCATGCGGATGACCTCTGCGTGTTCTTTGACTAATTCCAGCACGATTTTGTTGCCAGGGTAGGTGAAATCGTTTTGAGAGAAATAGCCGAATTGGATAGTGAGTCCGGGGGTGATTTTGCCACCATCGGGTTTCACCTCGCCCATGATCATCTTGAGGAAGGTGCTTTTGCCAGTGCCGTTTTTGCCCACAATGCCGCACTTTTCCCCTCTTTTGAAGATGTAGGAGAAGTCCTTGATGATGGTTTGGTCGGGGTAGGCGAAGTCAAGATGGCTGATTTCAAGGATTTTGTGCCCGATTCGTTCCGACTGCACCTTGAAGGCTTCCGGGGCTGCCTCCACTTTTCGGTTCATCTGTTCCTGTAGTTTCTCGAAGTTGTTGATGCGGGCACGAGCCTTGGTGGTGCGGGCCTGCGGTGAGGTGTGTACCCATTCCAGTTCACGCCGGTACAGGTTTCTCAAACGCTCATATTCGGCCGACTCGTTGGCGAGCCGCTCGGCCTTCTTCTCCACGTAATAATCGTATTTGCCCTTATAGTGATAAAGGTTGCCGTTGCTCAGTTCGAAGATGTCGCTGCACACATTGTCCAAGAAGGAGCGGTCGTGCGTAACCATCAGAAGGGTGATATTGGCGGAGGAAAGGTAGCCCTCCAGCCACTCAATCATCTCCACGTCCAGATGGTTGGTGGGCTCGTCAAGGATGAGCAGGTCCGTATCGGCGATCAGGGTCTTGGCCAAGGCGGTTTTCTTGCGTTGTCCGCCAGACAACTCATGGACATTCTTGAAGATATTGTCAATGCCGAAACGGGAGAGGATCTCCTTGATTTTGGCTTCATAGTCCCACGCGTTGAGGCGGTCCATTTCGAGGACGGCGTGATCCATGCGCGGTTGTGGCACGCGGTCGTGAAGGCCCTGCTCCAGCAGCGTCACACAAGTCTCATACTCCTTAACGACCTGCACAATCGGGGTGTCCTCGTTGAAAAGGTTTTCTATCACAGAGTCATTTTCGTTGAAGTTGTCCATTTGGGGCAGGTAGGAGACGGTGATGTCATTGCGGATCACCACGGAGCCTGAGTCGGGCGTGTCGCGACCGGTGAGGATATTGAGCAAGGTGCTCTTGCCTGTGCCGTTGCGCGCAATCAAAGCACTCTTCTGTCCTTTTTCCAGCCCGAAGGTGATGTTTTGGAACAGGAGCTTCTCTCCAACAGTTTTGGATATGTTGTTAGCGGTGAGATAGTTCATTTTAGCCTTTGGCTATTGGCCAATAGCTCATAGCCAATAGTTTACTATCCATATTTATTTTACGGCAATGACTTCGATTTCGACCATCACGCCTTTGGGGAGGTCGCGCACGGCGAAGGCGGCGCGGGCGGGCGGGTTGGAGGGGAAGCGGGTGGCATAGACCTCGTTCATGGCACCGAAGTTGGCAATGTCGCTGAGCAGACAGGTGGTCTTCACCACGTTGTCAAAGGTGTAGCCTGCTTCACTCAGAATAGCTTCGATATTTTTCATCACTTGTTCCGTCTGGGCAGTGATGCCCTCCGGGATTTCGCCAGTAGCGGGGTTGACGGGTATTTGACCGGAGATGAATAACATACCATTGGCTTCGATAGCCTGGCTGTAGGGACCGATGGCGGCGGGAGCGTTGTTGGTGTGGATCACTTTTTTCATAGAAATTTTTTTTAAAGGATTTTAAGATAGTAAAACCAGGGCCAAGACCCTGAATTGAGCGGCAAAGATAGGAAAAATGTTGAAATGTGGATGTGGAGAAAAGAGTTAAGAAATTAGGGGTGGCGACAGTTCAACGTCCATAGTCCAAGGTTCAAAAGTTAAAAAGGAATTACGGTGTCGTGGTCCCATTGTCGCTATTCCTTACCCACCCTCAACCAACTATTATCTCTCCTTTCACGCGTCCACATTAATCACGCACCGTACCTGCTTGTAGGCTTTCTCCTGACGGAAGTCTTGAATTACTGCTTGAAGTTGTTGTTTATACTGTGCCAACAACTTGTCTTTGGGAAACTTAATCCAGAAGTCTTGGATAAAATAATTTTGGATGCGGGCCACCAACGGATATTCAGGTCCCAGCACCCGTTTTGGGAAAGCGGCCCTCAACATCCCGGCCAGATGAGCGGCAGCGGCTGTCACTACCTGGTCATCGGTATGCTTCAACGATAGTTTGATGATGCGCACCACCGGCGGAAAAAGAAATTCCCGCCGTTCTTGAATCTGACTCCGGTACATGGCCTGAAAGTCGTTGGTCTCCACATACCGCAGGGCTGGATGTTTGGGCTGATAGGTCTGGATGATGACTTTCCCATCAAGACCTTTCCTGCCGGCTCGACCGCTGACCTGCGACAGCAGCTGGAAAGCTCGCTCGAAAGCGCGGAAGTCGGGAAACGACAACAAGGCGTCCGCATTGAGGATACCCACCACACTGACTCGGTCAAAGTCCAGTCCTTTGGTGACCATCTGGGTGCCCACCAAGATGTCGGTTTTATGCTGTTCAAAGTCGGTGATGATCCGTTGATAGGCATTTTTGGAGCGGGTGGTGTCGAGGTCCATACGGGCCACCCGAGCTTCGGGGAACAGTTCTGTTAAAACCTCCTCAATCTTCTCTGTGCCAAATCCTTTCATGGAGATGTCGGTGCTGTGGCATGTGGGGCACGTTTGAGGTACCTCTATGGCATAACCGCAATAGTGACATTTGAGCAGGTTGGTGGCCTTATGGTACGTCAGGGTGACATCACAATATTTGCAGGTCGGCATCGTCTCGCACGTATGGCAGATCATGCGCACCGCATATCCCCGCCGGTTTTGGAAGAGGATAATCTGCTCTTTCTTGGCCAATGCCTCGTCTATCTTCTCGATTAAAAAATCGGAAAAGACCCCGTGTACCTTGTGCTGTTTATGCGCTTCCGACATATTCACTGTCCAGATGTCGGGCAGGCGGCTGTCGGCAAAACGCTGCATCAGGTTGACCAGGCCATATTTGCCTTGTTCTACATTATAATAGCTTTCCAAAGAGGGGGTGGCAGTTCCAAGCAGCACCTGGGCGTTGTGGATATGGCCCAGCATGATGGCACTGTCGCGGGCATGATAACGCGGGGCTGGGTCCTGCTGCTTGTAGGAAGCATCGTGCTCCTCGTCCACAATGATGAGCCCGAGGTTCTGGTAGGGCAGCAGCAACGCCGAGCGGGCCCCAAGGATGAGCTGATACATGGATTTGCCAGTCGTCAGCTCCTGTTCTAATACCCGCGACCAGATCTCCACCCGCTCATACTCGCTGAAACGAGAATGGTAAATACCTACTTTCTCCCCGAAATATTTCCTCAATCTATTGACAATCTGCGAAGTAAGTGCGATCTCAGGCAATAGATAGAGCACTTGTTTGCCCTGTTGCAAAACCTCATCAATCAGTTTGATGTAGATTTCCGTCTTGCCACTGCCGGTCACTCCGTGTAGCAAGGTGACGGGATGTTGGGCAAATTGTTCATGAATGGATTCAAAGGCTTGTTGTTGAGCAGGGGAAAGTAAAATATTGGCTGGTATATCGCGCGAGTTTTCGTCTGTCAATCGAGAAATGGTTCTCTCTTCGGCCACCAAATAACCCTTTTTAATAAGCGTTTGCCAGCGGGCGGGAGAAACGGCTTCCACTTTCAGCAGTTGTGATTTGGAAATAACCTTTTTGAAATCGTATTGGTTCCCTTCTCTGGTTTGCATCATGAAAGCCAACAAAGCATCAGACTGGGGTGCCGTGCGAGTTGAACTGCCGAGCTCATCCAGCAAGGCCATAAAAGATTTTTCCGACGAATAGGCGTCTGACAAACGAATATAGGTCTCTTTTTTGGGAATATAGGGGTTTCGTATTTCCTCATCGGTTAGGATGACCTTTTTGTCCACCAACGACTTGATGATAGACATAATCTTTTGGACCTGTACCAGTTTGGCCACCTCGTCCACCGTCATGGTTTCGCGGTGGGCCAACGCCTCCACAATTTGCAGTTCATAGGGGTTGAGGATGGAAAGGTCGCCATTGTAGTCGGCGCGGAGCTTGATTTTGGTCTCGCTGGCCAACTTCAAGGCGGAGGGCAGCGCACAAGCCATCACTTCGCCAAGGGTGCATAGGTAATAGTCGGCAATCCATTGCCAAAGGGCATACTGTTTTTCGGAGATGACAGGACGTGCATCCACCACGTCGAGCACATATTTGGCCACGGCCTGTGGCGGGTCAGTATGCACCCGCACAATCAGCGCGGCATAGAGTTTGCCGCGCCCAAAAGGCACAATTACCCGTTTGCCAAAAGCCATCATCGGCTCCATCTCCAATGGCACACGATAGGTGAACAACGCCGCTACCGGCAAAGGCAACAGCACATCTACAAAATAGGTCATCTTCATTGAACTCTCCATCAGCACCTCCACCCTTTAATAGGTTGCCGGCAGAATGGTGTTGTCCAACACCTGCAAAAACTGCACATTCACATTCTCATATCCTCCATCAGGAAGTTTGTCAAAGGAGAAATAATACGACAATGGCGTAACCTTGACCTGATCATGATCCATGTCATGACGAATCAGCTCCACGAAGTAACGAACCACATCATAACCTTGAAAAGCAAAATTTTTCAAGGTTGGCGGCGTATTGAACTGCTGGGTGTACTTGTAAATGAACAGTTGGGTTTTCTGATCCTCAAAGTCAACATAATAGTCGGAAAAGAAATGCAGGTTCAGCTTGTTATAATATTCCACATCATACGTGTTAGAGGTAATCCATTTCTCTGGCACCACCATCAGAAGGTGTTCGGGATCCACGGCCTTGCCGGAGTATAACAACTTTTGGGACAACGTCAGACTCAAAGCCTCTCCTTGGTTTAAAACCACCAACACATTATGGGTATCTGAACGCAAAGCACTGAGCACGCCCTGAAGAGAATTGGCCGTATGATAGGGGATGTGGTGATTGTTGAAGTAGGAGAGATAGGTTTGATATTCCACATTTTTCTTGGAAGAATCGGTATAGAGGATAATCTGATAGCGGGGCATATTATCCACCATAAAGGATAGCGTGGCGGGATTGGCTTCGTTGGCGGGAGTTAGTTTATAGACATACTCGTTATGGTCCAAAATGTCATTCCGGGAGGTGAAGGGATTTACAATGGGAATCTGATAGGTTTTCGCATATTGGGCTGCAATTTGGAAAGGTTTGCTGAAAAGGGGGGCAATGATCAGATCCACCTGGCTCATTAGCTCTCGGTCTTCCATAATACGCTGTAATTTCGTCTCATTGTCGGTAATATCACGCACAATGATATTGAGGGGAACATTTTGTTCCTCATATTCTTGCAGGGCGATTTGGGCGCCTCCCCAGAATCCCATCATCTGGAAAGAGGGAATGTTGTTCAACTCCTTGCCGCTTTTGGCAGCATTGACAGCTCTCTCGTCATAGCTGGAAACATAAAAAGGCATTAGAAACAGCACGGTCTTGGCCGATTGTGCCCACACCTGGGCCATCAGACAAAAGCATATAAACCAAACTATGCCTACTTTTTTACTCATCGTTTTACGAATTGTCATCAAGGCAGCAAAAATAATCATTTCTTAGATACTGCAATACGCCGTAGAAAAAAAACTGTTGGTGTCCGCTAAAAGTTCCGCGCATGCACGAGGGCATGACAAAAACAGGGCTGATTCTCACTTAAGGTCAGCCATAGTTGTTTACTTTTTGCACTTTGTAAACATCAAAAGTAAAACAATGGGCAAAAGAACACTTTTTGGCGGACAGCCGAAGCGGCAGGGGACAGGACACCGTAGTTTCTTATTGGAACTTGAACGTTGACTGTGAACTATCGCCCCCCCTCTTTTCTTAACTCATTTCACCGCATTCACATTTCAACATTTTGTGTACCTTTGCGCGTTTTATTGTTTCGGTATCATTATTATCATGAACATAGAAAAGTATCATCAGATTCTGAGCCAGTTACCCGACAGCACCCGACTGATTGCCGTTTCCAAAACCAAACCTGTGGAGGATATCCAAAGGTTGTATGACGAGGGTCAGCGGCTGTTCGGAGAGAACAAGGCCCAAGAAATGAAGGCCAAACACGAGGTGCTGCCCCAGGATATCCAGTGGCACTTCATCGGTCATCTGCAGACCAACAAAATCAAATATATCGCTCCCTATGTGGCTATGATTCATAGCATTGATAGTGAATCTTTATTGGTGGAAGTCAATAAGTTGGCGGCCAAAAACCAGCGCGTGATTCCCTGCCTGCTCCAATTCCATATCGCACAGGAAACCACCAAGTTCGGCTTTACCCTGGAGGAATGCCGCGAAATGCTCCAAGGCGAGGTCTTCCCCACTTTGCACAACGTGAAGATTTGCGGCGTTATGGGTATGGCTACCTTCACCGATGACATGGAGCAAGTGCGTCAGGAATTTTGCCACCTGCACGATATCTTCCAAACACTGAAGACAGATTTTTTTGCAGATCATGAGGAGTTCAAAGAAATCTCCATGGGCATGACCGATGACTACTCCATTGCCATCGAAGAGGGAAGTACCCTCATTCGTGTGGGGAGCGCCATTTTTGGAGCCAGAAATTATAATTTGTAAAAATCAATGTTACCATGACCAAAAAGCTGTATTTGATCGATGCCATGGGCCTGATCTTCAGGGCCTATTATGCCATGATGAAGAGTCCCCGCTATACAACCAAAGGTCTAAACACCTCTGCCATATTGGGTTTTACCAATTCGTTGTACGAGATCATCAAGAAGGAGAAGCCCACCCACATGGCTGTGGCCTTTGATACGGGTGCACCCACCTTCCGCCATGCCGAGTTTGAGAACTATAAGGCTAACAGGGAGGCCACACCCGATGATATTGTTCTGTCGATACCCTATATTAAGAAAATTTTAGAGGCATTTCGCATAGCAGTGATTGCCAAAGATGGCTACGAGGCAGACGATGTGATTGGTAGCCTGGCTAAACATGCCGAAATCGAAGGCTTTGAGGTGTATATGGTAACGTCTGATAAAGATTATGGGCAGCTGGTGTCGGAGCATATCCATATCTATAAGCCTGGCAAATTCGGGCAAGAGGCTGAAATTCTGGGCGTGGCTGAAGTGTGTGAAAAATATAAAATTGAGCGTCCTGAGCAACTTATTGATATTCTGGGATTGTGGGGCGACAGTTCCGACAATATTCCAGGAGTTCCAGGAATTGGACAGATAAAAGCCCAAAAACTACTCGCCACCTACCACTCAATAGAGGAGATGTACGCCTGCGGTGCCGACAAGGAGACTGAGAAAATGCGCACCCAATTGCTGGAGTATAAGGAGCAAGCCCTGCTTTCCAAACAATTGGCCACCATTATGCTGGATGTGCCTATTGATTACCATTTTGATGAGATGCGGTTGTTGGGACCGGATATTCCTGCGCTAAAAGAGGTTTTCGCTGAATTGGAGTTTAAAGCGTTGACCCAACGGGTGATGAAAGATTTCCAGCCCGCAGGGGACAATGACGCTTTTGACCTCTTCTCTACGCAAGAGGATGATGTGCTTAAGGATGTAAAGCCTTGTGCCTTGATAGACTGTAAGGTGCAGGTGTTTAGCGTGGAGGACGTGCCCGACACGCTTTTTGCACAACCTATGGTTTGCTTTGATTGGATTCTACAAGAACAGCGCATCGCCGGCTTCTCTTTTGCCACGGATATGTCCACAGTGTATTACCATTTGGTAGAGGTGGAACATAGAAATTACCAATCGTTACTGGACAAACTTTTTAGTCAATCGCGCGAGGTGGTGGTTTTTGACTACAAGCAGACCTATAAATATTTGAAGATTTTGAAAGTCAGTCCGACCGCCAAGGTTTTTGATTTGCAGATCGCCCACTATTTAATCCAACCAGAAAGCAAGCATACGGTGGAAATGATGGTAGATCAGTTTTTGGAGGCATCGTTGCCGTCCGCTGGGGAGTTGGCCAGCGAAAAAGCCAGGGGCATGGTGAGTGCCTACGTACAGCTCCATCCCCTTTTACGGCAGGCAATGCGTGAAGGCGCGCTGGAAAAGCTCTTTGACGAGGTGGAAATGCCCTTGGTGCCTGTGTTGGCCAATATGGAAATGGCAGGGGTGCGCTTGGATGTGCCCACCCTGCAACAAAATGCCGCCGCGATGCAGCAAGAGCTCGAAGATCTGGAGCAGCAGATTTATGCTGCCGCAGGGACAACCTTCAACATCGGGTCGCCGAAACAGCTCGGGGAGGTGCTCTTTGAGAAACTTCGCTTGGTGGAGAATGCCAAGTTGACCAAGAGCAAGCAATATCAGACCGGTGAGGAGGTGCTGCTCAAGCTGGCACCCAAACACCCTATTGTCCCGATGATTCTTGAATGGCGCAAGCTTTCAAAGTTAAAGAGCACCTATATAGATGCCCTGCCCGCCCTGATCAATCCCAAGGACGGGCGTATTCATACCACATTCACGCAGACAATCACCGCTACCGGTCGCCTAAGCTCCGTGAATCCTAACCTGCAGAATATTCCTATCCGTACGGAACGGGGACGCGATATACGCAAGGCTTTTGTTGCTGCCGATGATGACCATGTGCTGCTGGCCGCCGACTATTCGCAGATAGAGTTGCGCATTGTGGCGCACGTGTGCGGCGACGAGCGGATGATAGAGACTTTTCGGAAGCACGAGGATATCCATGCAGCCATGGCGGCGCATATCTATAATGTGCCCCAAGAGGAGGTGACCAAGGATATGCGCCGCAAAGCCAAGACGGTCAACTTTGGTATTCTCTATGGCATCTCTGCCTTCGGTCTCGCCGACAGGCTGCAGATACCTCAGCATGAAGCACGCCAGCTGATCAGCGACTATTTCCTAAGTTTTCCTAAAATCAACGATTATCTGAACAAGACCCTAATCTTCGCCCGTGAACACCTCTATGTGGAAACACTTCTGGGCCGCCGCCGCTATATACGCGACATCAACGCCCACAACGCCATTTTGAGGAAATCGGCAGAGCGCAATGCCATCAATGCCCCGATACAAGGCACCGCTGCCGATCTCATCAAAATAGCCATGATACGGATCCAACAGGCAATTTCCGAACAAGGTCTGCAAAGCCGCATGATTCTTCAAGTGCACGACGAATTGGTGTTCGACACCCCTAAAAAGGAGGTGGAAACACTACACCAAATCGTCAAATCAGAGATGATGAACGCCATGCAACTCTCCGTGCCCTTAGATGTGGATATCAACCAAGGCCACAGCTGGTTCGATGCCCATTGAATGTCAGAAAGGCAAATCGTTGGCGGGATCTTCAGGAAAAGACTCCGTCTCGACAGGGGACTGCATTGATGTTGATACATCACCCTGATTCTGATTCTGCGTGACGACAGGTGCATTCTCACTGCTCTTCGGTTCCAACATGGTGAATGTGCTCGCCTCAATCTCTGTGAAGTAGCGCTTCGTACCATTGTCATCCCAATTCCGTGTTCGCAACTTGCCCTCCACGTAAATCATCTTACCCTTGGTGAGATACTTCTCTGCCGTTTCCGCAAGATTTCGCCAACATACAATGTTGTGCCACTCTGTTATTTCTTGGCGATTACCATCCTTGTCCTTCCGATACTCCGACGTCGCCATAATGAAGGATGCCTTCTTTAACCCTCCTTCAAAGGTCCTGGTCTCCGGGTCCTTGCCCAAGCGGCCAATTAAGATTACTTTGTTAATACCAGACATGTTATTTTGTTTTTATAAATCCGCAGCAAATATATAAATTTCTTATAAATTTACAAAAAAATTATTATTATAAACTATTTGTTAAAAATTGGCTTGTAATAGGACTCTTTTAATATTAGCTGAGCATTGCTGTTTTGCATCAGCTGCTCCAATGTAATATCTTTATGATTAGCCATATAGCTGTTTACAATCCGCCAACCGATATAGGCTCCGATACGACCAGGCGACTGGTTTCCAAAATCTCTGGTGAAGGGCGTCTCGTCAATCATTCGTCGCAACACAGTCTCATCTTTTGAATATAAAAGTTGATTTTCGATGAAATATTGCCATACTTGTCCTTCATATTTTTTTGCCCATGCATACTTTTCTTCGGAATATCCAATGATGTCTTGTTCTTTCACATTCGGGAACATTGTTTGCGTGAAAAAGAGTTTCTTGCCCTCGTCCACCATATTGTCCAATAGCGTCAGCAATGTTTTGTCAGGAAGATGCCGATAACAGATGCTCTTGGAAAAGACGTCCGTAGCCATGTATTTTCGTTCGCAGCGGGCCGCAATGTATAACGGCATGCCCGCCTCAGAATAGTATTTGTATTTCTGTCCCAAGTACATATCCAGGCAGATGAAGACATCGTTGCCGTATCCGAATACCGACGGGGAGGAAAAGTCCAAGCCCGGAATGAGGGTGATAATGGTCGGGATGCTGTCGTTGGGAAAGTGGGTGAGATAAATCTTGAAGGCATCCACCAGCGATTTTTGAACGTCACTCATGTCAGCATATTGCTTTTGGCACTCTTGATACAATGCTTTGATAGTGGGATCCTTCAGATAGGCCTTCAACCCCTGCATCATCCGGTTGTCTTTCCAGCAATCTCGGGAGATGAGATTATCAGGATATTGCCCGTAAAGTTTCTCCATTTCGGCGGGTAGATTGTTAAGATCTGCCTGAAACAGGGCCTGCTCATATCGTTTTACAGGAACCTCGACCTGCTTGATTTCCTCTTTTTGCTCCTTGGTAAGTTCAGGCGTGGGAATTCGCTCTTTCTTATGGCAGCCAGTCAAGCAAAATAAGCACACAACCCCAACGGAAAGTACTATTAATCTTCTGATTTTCATCTGGATATCAATTAATTAGAGAATGCAGCAAAATTATAAAAAATATTTCAATGGGAAGAGAAGTAAACTATAAAAAACAACCGCTCTTGCCAGGATGTCTTAATCGAGACCGATGACCATAGCGTTTTTTTTCTTTAAGTATTGCAGGATATTTATACTTTTGCAGCCTAATTTTAAAAAGATGAAAAAGTTGTTTTGCCTTTTTGTGGTGCTTTTGCTTGTAGCCACTTCATGTTCCCCTAAAATTGTGGGGGCGCGCCCGCATCGCCGCGATCGCAACTGTGGCTGTGAAGTACCTAATCCCTCAGACAGAGATTCGCTCATGACTTATACTTTATATGCAGAATAGAGGCATGGCACATTATACACTGCTGTTTTTTCTCATTGTGTGCACCCTTTTTTCTTCATGTCACAACCAGAAGACGAAGGTGGTGATAGAGGGAGACTTGCACCATGGAGGAAACCGGATGATCAGGCTGGCGCGCATAGAGGATGCCGGCTTGGTGATGCTGGATTCTTGTTATATGCAGAATGGGCATTTTGAGTTTAATGTAGTGGCGCGCACGCCGGAGGAAGGAACTATCCTCGCGCTGCCGATGCTATACCAACTAATTGTAAACCAAGATAATAGTATTACCACAATGGCGCAAAGCAATGAACATCTTTCCGTGGTGGCAGATGCTGACAATATGATTCGCTCCTATCATGTGTTAGGGGGTGAGGAGGCCATGCTGATGGTTACATTGGACAGTGCCCTGACGGTCTTCATTCTGCAAACCGACTCTCTTTGGACTTGCTATCAGCAGGCGATGGAGAACGATTCTCTCAGAGTGCGGGTGGAGCAGGATTACAATGTTCTGGTGGAGCACCATACGGCCTTCCTTCGCCAGTTTATACAGGCTCATCCCAGCAATATGGCTTCCTATATCGCTTTTTATCAGAGATATAACAGGAAGAAATTCTTTGATGAGGAAAAGGACTTTGAGCTTTTGGAGGCTTTGACTGACAGATTGTCGCAGCAATATCCGGATCATCCATATATGATAAGGATGCAACAGAAAGTAGAAAACATCAAAAATCTAAAATATGATACTGATTAATGTTGGAGACGAGTTATTAATAGGACAGGTAATCAATACAAATGCAGCTTTCATAGGCCAACAGATGGCGGCAGCCGGTATTGAGATGAGCGAAGTGCTTACTATTGGAGATGATGCGGAAGCCATTCGTCAAGCTATCATTACCTCTTTTGAGAAAACAGATTTCATCATCATGACGGGAGGGTTGGGACCGACCAAGGATGATATCACCAAAAAGGTGGTGTGTGGCTTTTTCAACAAGGCGTTAGTGATGGATGAGGACACTCTGCGGGCGGTGACGGAGCGGTTTGCGGCGCGTGGGATGACTTTGACCGAGACAAACCGTCAGCAAGCCGCTGTGCCCGAAGGCTGTGAGGTGTTGCCCAACAGTCTGGGTACTGCACCTGGCCTATGGATTGAGCAAGACCAAAAGGTGCTGGTGATGCTGCCCGGTGTGCCCTTTGAGATGGAAAAACTGATTGTGGACACGGTTTTGCCAAAAATGTACGCTCGTCGCAACGATACCCACAGCATCCAATTTCGGGTGTTGCAGTGCACTAATGTAACTGAGAGTGGCTTGTCGGATCTGCTGGAAGACTACGAGCGGCAGTTGCCCGAAGGCTTGGCGCTGGCCTATTTGCCCAAGCCAGGCATTATTCGCTTGCGCTTGTCGGGCAAGGGCGAAAATGGGCCGCTGCTCACGCAGACACTTGACACACAATTCCAAAAATTGAAAGATATGGTAGGGGAGTATGCCTTTACAGATGAGGATATTCCTATGGAAGAGGTAGTGGGCCGATTGTTGAAAAAGAGTCGCAAGACGCTGGCCACGGCGGAGAGTTGCACGGGAGGCTATATAGCCCATCTGATTACCTCCGTGCCAGGCAGTTCACTTTATTTCAAGGGCTCGGTGGTGTCGTACAGTAATGAGGTGAAGCGGGAGGTGTTGAATGTGCGGGAAGACAACCTCCGCAAGCGCGGCGCTGTAAGTGAAGAGGTGGTCAGCGATATGGCCCTCAACGTGATGTCACTCTTGGATGTGGACTATGCCATTGCCACCTCCGGGATTGCCGGTCCGGCTGGCGGCACTGACGAAAAGCCTGTTGGCACAGTGTGGATCGCCGTGGCTACGCCCGTGCGCTTGACAACACAGAAATTTCAGTTTGGCAATAGAATGGGCCGCCGACAGATTATTGAACGTGCCTCCATGGCTGCCCTTAACATGCTCCGCATTGAGATTGAAAAATATAAGAGATGAATACCCTGCTCTCAAGATTTCGGCAGTATCTGGCACTGGAACGAAATAGGTCGAAGAATAGCATTGCGGCCTATACCCATGATGTTTCTTTACTGTTGAGTTTCCTCGATCCGACCCCGCCTGAGAAGGCCACCACAGAGCAACTGAAAGGGTTCCTGCAATATCTTTACGACCAAGGGATGTCTGCCCGCTCCCAAGCCAGAATACTGTCTGGGCTCAAATCTTTCTACTTTTTTCTGGTCTATGACGGTGTGATGGAAGACCAAGAAAACCCCACCCATCTGTTGGATGCGCCCAAGATAGGCATGCATCTTCCCGATGTCCTCTCCTTGGAGGAGATAGAAGCCATCATCAACACGATTGACTTGAGTACCCCGGAGGGACACCGGAACCGAGCAATGATAGAGGTGCTCTATGGCTGCGGCCTGCGGGTCAGTGAGTTGGTGACCCTCAAAATCTCTAACCTTTATTTTGATGAAGGTTTTATAAAAGTGCTGGGAAAGGGCAACAAGGAACGTTTTGTGCCTATTGGTGGCATGGCGCAAAGAATGGTAAACCTCTACATGGAGGGAGCCCGCAAGCAGTTAAAGGTACAGAAAGGAGAAGAAAACTATCTTTTCCTGAACCGACGGGGGCATCATCTGACGCGTGAGATGGTGTTCATGCTGGTGAAAAAGTGGACCGCTGAGGCAGGTGTTGAAAAAAGTGTCAGCCCGCATACATTCCGTCACTCTTTTGCCACCCACCTGATAGAAGGAGGTGCCGATCTTCGTGCCGTACAGCAGATGCTGGGCCATGAAAGCATCACCACCACCGAAATTTATACGCACCTGGATAATGAGTACATAAGAAGCAATATAGCCTCCTATCATCCCAGATACCGATAACATATATTCACAGGTTAATCCTCTGAATCAGCGGCAATGAAAGACTGGTATTCTGCAAGGAACTTGGCTTTTGATACAAATCCGATATAAACCCGGTTGCGGGTGATGATGGGCATGTTGAAGTTGCCAGTCTTGTTGAATTTTTCCAACACTTCCGAGGCAGTGTCGTCGTCATAAATAAATTCCCCAGGGTCAATCATCAGGTCTTCCACGCGCACAGTGTCATATTTTGACTGGTCGAAAATGGTAGGCCGATGATCATCCATCACGAGCAGGCCTTCAAAATGATGACTGTCGTCAGTGACCACAAAAAGGTTTCGCTTGCTGACGGCTATTTTTTCTGTATAGGTACGGAGGGTACTATGAATGGGGATAGTTAGAATATTAGTGTCTATAATCTTGTTCCATTGCAGTTTGCGGAGGGCGTATTTATTTTTGTTATGGGTTTTCAGATTGTCTTTTTCGGCAAGGTGGTAGGTGTAGATGGAATATTTTTCAAAAGGATAGACGCTGATATAAGAGCAGGTGGCGGTGATCATCAAGGGGATAAGCAAGGTATAGCCGCCTGAAAGCTCGGCAATGAGGAAGATGGCCGTCAGAGGGGCTTGCATAACGCCGGTCATGACGCCAGCCATGCCTGCCAGCACAAAGTTCGCGACGGGCACATTCCAGTGAAAAAGCTGTTGTGCGGTCAGGGCGATGAAGAGACCTACAAAGGCTCCAATGAACAAAGATGGGGCAAAAACGCCACCCACGCCTCCCGAGGAGGTGGTCAGCGTAGTGGCCACCACTTTCAGCATAAAGATGGCCACAATACCTATCAGAAGGATGTACGGTTGCTGGAATATGGCGGCAAAAGGAGAATTGGCAAAAAGATGGTCATATTGTCCGTTGATGATGGCGTTGATACTATCGTAGCCCTCTCCGAAGAATGTGGGAATGAAAAGGATGAACAAGGAGAGTAGCGACCCTCCGATGACAGCTCGGGCATAGATGTTGGAGATGCGCTTGATTTGCCTTTCGAGCCATCGCGTGGCGCGAAGGAAAAAGACGGACACCAAACCAGTCATTATGCCTAAAATGATGTATAGGGGTATATTACCCATCATGAAAGTCTGCAGCGGGTCAAAGGTGAACATTACCGTTTTGCCCCAGAAGAGAAGTGAGAAGACGGTTCCGGTGATGGCCGAGATGAGCAGGGGCAGGATGGCGCTCCCCGTCAGGTCAAGCATGAGCACCTCAAAGGTGAAGACGATAGCCGCAATAGGGGCTTTGAAGATGGCAGCCATGGCGGCAGTGGAACCGCATGCCAGCAACAAAGTGGTATGCTTGCTGTTCATCTTGAACATCCGCGCCACATTCGAACCTATAGCAGAGCCAGTCAGCACAATAGGCGCTTCCAAACCTACGGAACCACCAAACCCTACAGTGATGGAACTCGCAACCATGGAAGAATACACATTGTGGAACCGCAATTTGCCGTCACTCTTGCAAATGGCTTTCAACACGATGCTCACCCCATGACTCAAATCATCCCGCACCACCTTTTTGACGAACAAAAGCGTCAGCATGATGCCAAAGGGCGGAAACAACAAGTAGAGATATTTTAAAGAAGAGTAGGTAAATATTTTGTTCACCGCAATGGAGGTGATGGAAAGCAGGTTCTTGATCACCACAGCGGCAGAAGCGCCTAAAATGCCAATCAAACAGCTCAATATCAAGATGATACCCCTTGAATTGAAGTGTCGCTCAAGCAGTCTTCTGAACTTGACAAACCGATAGTGTATGGGTTTTAAACGCATTTGGATTATTAAAGCGGCAAAGATAGAAAAAAATATGAACAGAAAATAAGTAGTTAGTTATAAGATATCTAATGTAGATTTATCAGCAAATATCTTTTTTGTATTTTTGCTGCCAGAATAAACCCAGAATTAATGATATGGAAGACTTGATAGTTTCTGGAAAGGACAAGAAAGAGTTATATGAAACGCTTATGCCTCAGATTGCTGCCGTGATAGACGATACGGTGGATCTGGTGGCGAACATGGCCAATGTGGTAGCTATGTTGCATGAAACGTTCCACTTCTGGTGGACAGGATTTTACCGTGTGCAGGGTGACCAGTTGGTGTTGGGTCCCTTTCAAGGCCCCTTGGCCTGTACCCGCATTGCCAAAGGCCAGGGAGTGTGCGGCACCGCCTGGCAACAAGGCCAAACCATAATCGTACCCGATGTGACCCAATTTAAAGGGCATATTGCCTGTTCTTCAGCCTCCCGTAGTGAAATCGTAGTACCTCTCTTTCAAAACAACACGGTCATTGCCGTCCTTGATATCGACAGCCAGTTTGTGAATACCTTTGATGAAACCGACCAATGCTATTTGGGGAAAGTTATCAACTTGTTAGAGAAAATCGGTTGAAAACTATTGTAAATTTAACCGCATTTTGTTAAAAAATGAAGCATAGATTTCCTTATATTTGCGCTTTCAAAAACGGAAAGTGAAAATACTTTGTAAACTACTATATATTACGATTTTATTGTTTTTGTGCCAGGCGTTGTCCGCACAAAAATCTTTTGTGGGCGACACGCTTTTGAAGTTGGGGATGCCTTGTAATGGAAATTTCATCATCACAGACCATCAGGGCAATACCTACAGGACGGTGCAGATAGGCTCTCAGTGTTGGATGGCAGAGAACATGCGATGCACCACCTCCCCTACGGGGCGCCAATGGTACACGAATCCCACCTTCACCAGCCATTCCCCGCTGTTCGTGCCCTATGTGAAGGAGCATAAGGTGGCCCAATATGGCAATCTTTACAATTGGGCAGCAGCGATGGATTTGGATGAGCGTACCGCCAAGAAGGTGAATCCGTACCAGCATCAAGGCATCTGTCCAGATGGGTGGCATCTGCCCACTACCGATGAGTGGACAATACTCTTCAATACCTTGCAAGGTTCCAAACGAGCAGGCAGCGTAATGAAATGTCCCTCCTCGCTTTGGGAGTCACAGGTTTTCACTATTGAGAATGAGTGCGGTTTCAGTGCAATGCCCGCTGGCACCTTCACTGAAGATGGTCTGACCAATCTCGGTTTTAATGCGCAATTTTGGAGTGCCACCTCTTTCGACCGCAACATGGCCTGGTATTGTGGTTTGTATAGCTACAACAACAATAGCGAGAACAACCTCGACTACAAGTGCTATGGTTGCTCGGTGAGATGCATCCGCAACGAATAACAGGTCAAGGTTCTCTTACTTCTTTCTGAAATAGATTTCCATAGGAACACCGGTAAAGTTCCAATTTTTACGTATCTGATTCTCCAAATATCTTTTGTAAGAATCGACTACATATTGTGGCAGGTTGCAGAAAAAGGCGAAAGCCGGATAGGCCACGGGCAGTTGTGTCACATATTTGATGCGGATGACCTTGTCTTTGTTCATGGGGGGAGGCGTCTGTTGGATGATAGGAAGCAACGTGTCGTTCAGTTCCGAGGTGGAAATCTTCAGACTCCGGTTTTGATACACTTGCACGGCAGTCTCTAACACTTTGTAGATGCGTTGTTTTTCCTTTACGGAGGTGAAGATGATAGGCACATCATTGAAGGGGGCTATTCTGTTGCGGATATGATCCTCGTATTGCTTGTGTGTATGGTTGTCCTTTTCAATCAGATCCCATTTGTTCATCACCAGCACCACACCTTTATGGTTGCGGGCAGCGAGACCGAAGATGTTAAGGTCTTGTTGCTCGAAGCCTTGTGAAGCATCGGCCATGACGATGCAGACATCAGCATTTTCAATGGATCGTACCGCGCGCATGACAGAGTAGAATTCCAAATTCTCCTCTACTTTGCTCTTTTTGCGCAGGCCGGCGGTGTCAATCAGGTAGAAATCGAAACCGAAACTCTTGTATCGCGTGAAGACGGTGTCGCGAGTAGTGCCGGCCAAGGGCGTTACAATATGGCGTTCCTCCCCCAGAAAAGCATTGATGATGGAGGATTTGCCCACATTGGGTTTGCCCACAATAGCAATGCGTGGCAGGTCGTCTGTGCTCTCCTCTTTGTCTTTGGAGAAATGTTGCACTACAACATCCAGCAACTCACCGGTTCCGCTGCCTGATGCGGCTGAGATGGGGAAGATTTCGGGAATGCCCAATGCGTAAAACTCGGTGTAGTCCAAATAGTTGGCAGGACTATCAATTTTGTTGACAGCCAAGTAGTAGGGCTTTCCGGATTGGCGAAGTATGTCGGCCACTTCCTCATCCAAAGGGGTAAGCCCTTCGCGACCGTCCACCATTAGCACAATAACATCCGACTCCTCAATGGCTAAGGTTGCCTGTTTGCGGATTTCTGCCTCGAATATGTCGTCAGACCCCACCACATAGCCGCCAGTGTCAATGACCGAGAACTCGTAGCCGTTCCAGTCTGACTTGCCGTAGTGACGATCGCGGGTGACACCGGCCACAGAGTCCACTATAGCCTCGCGGGCCTTGATCAATCGGTTGAAGAAGGTGGATTTGCCCACATTGGGTCTTCCGATGAGAGATAGTATGTTTGCCATAATCAAGTAGTGTCAGATGTTTTTCTTTTCTGAGGGCAAAAATACACTTTTTCTCCGAATATAGCGGTGTTGACAAAAAGCCAAGGCCTCTTTGCGGTGCACCAAAAAAGAAAGAGAGGATGTACCAAGACACATCCTCTCTTTGTGGTTTTGAAATAGTTTTGAAAAACTATGCGATGAAGGCCTCGTAAGCGGTGGCATCCATCAACTCGTCAGCTTCTGCCGGGTTGGTCATTTTGATCTTCACAATCCAACCGTTACCATAAGGATCGGAATTTACTAAGGCGGGCTCACCTTCCAGAGCTTCGTTGAACTCAACGATCTCGCCACCTACGGGCAGCATCAGGTCGGCCACAGTCTTTACAGCCTCAATAGAACCGAAAACTTCGTCTTTGTCCAAGGTCTCACCTACAGAAGGAATGTCCAAGAAAACGATGTCACCCAATTCATTGGCGGCATGTGCAGAGATGCCTACATAAGCGAATTCACCTTCCAGTCTCAACCATTCGTGGTCGTTGGAATACTTTAAATTTGCAGGAATATTCATAATAAATTGTATTTAGGATTAATAATGATTTTATACGGTCATGATTTCTTTCTCTTTGGCCTCCATGATTTTGTCCACTTTGGCGATCATCTCATCGGTAGCCTTTTGGATATCAGTTTCCAGTTTCTTGATAGCATCTTCCTCTACGCCTCCATCCTTCAACTTCTTAGCCTCATCATTGGCGGTGCGGCGGATGTTGCGGATAGAGACTTTGGTCTGCTCAGCTTCCTGTTTAGCCTTTTTCACCAATTCTTTGCGGCGCTCTTCCGTAGGGGTGGGAACCACCAGGCGGATGAATTCGCCATTATTTTGTGGCGTCATGCCGAGGTTGGCAGCCAGGATGGCTTTCTCAATCACGGGCAACATGGTGCGCTCCCACGGTTGTATTACAATCTGATGGGCATCGGGCGTGTTGATGTTGGCCACTTGATCCACAGGAGTCGGATTACCGTAATAGTCCACCTTCAAGCCTTCCAACATTTGAGGTGAAGCCTTGCCAGCTCTGATCTTTTGCAAACTCTTATCAAAAAAGTTTACTGCGGCAGTCATGTTGTCTTTGGTCTGTTTTAAGCAGGTTTGTGTGTCCATTGAATCTTTCTTTATTCTTTAAAATATTATTAATCAATAAAATAAACATATTTTTTCCGTCAAAAACCCTCAAAGGAATCTTTTTTAAAAGACGGCTGCAAAGATAGTCATTATTTTTTTTGTTTGAAAAAGACAACCGTATTTTTGTCCAATATTTTCAAAAAGGCAGGTATAGATGTGAAAAATAATGAATTGTTTATTTTTTTTTATAGACGATATAATAAAAGTATAAAGTTCCCGTTAATGTAATTTGTATTAAAATAACCAATAAAAAATGACAGAATCAAAAATTTTTACTCCTTGTCAGATAGGACCTGTTACCTTACGAAATCGCACTATCCGATCAGCGGCTTTTGAAAATATGGCTTATGGGAACAAACCTTCTGAAGATTTGCTTAACTATCATCGGGCGGTGGCCAAGGGAGGCATAGGCATGACCACGGTGGCGTATGCTTCCGTTAGTCGCAGCGGTCTTTCCTTCGATGGTCAATTATGGCTTCGCGAAGAAATTATCCCTGATTTGAAGGTACTCACTGATGCTATTCATGCTGAAGGCGCCAAGGCTTCTATCCAGATAGGGCATTGTGGCAATATGACCCACCGTTCCACCTGCGGTCAGAAGCCGCTCTCCCCGTCGGGTCGTTTTAATCTCTATTCGCCTACATTCACCCGCAAGATTACCAAAGCAGAGATTTATGAATTGGTGGAGGATTTTGGAAAGGCTATCAACTTATGCCGTCAAGCAGGTTTCGACTGTGTGGAGGTGCATGCCGGACACGGATATCTAATCAGTCAATTTTTGTCGCCTTATACCAACCACCGTAAAGATGAGTTCGGTGGCTCCTTAGAAAACAGGATGCGCTTTATGAAGTTGGTGATTTCCAAAGTTATGGAAGAGGCCAAGGATGACATGGCCATTGTAGTGAAGACCAACATGTATGATGGTTTCCGCAGTGGTATGCATGTGGATGAATGTATCAAAGTGGCTCAAGAGCTTGAGAAAATGGGTGTGCATGCGTTGGTACTTACCGCAGGTTTTGTCAGCAAAGCCCCTATGGAGGTGATGCGTGGTGCCATGCCGTTGAAAACGATGGCCTATTATATGGATACGAAGACGTTTTGGTGGCTCAAGCTGGGTCTCCATATCGGCGGCCGCATCGTGATACCTACGGTACCTTATAAGGATGCCTATTTCTATGATACCGCCATGAAGTTCCGTCAGGCCGTCAAGATGCCTCTTATTTATGTGGGAGGCATGACGAAGAAGGCGGATATGGAGATGGTGCTGGATTCGGGTTTTGTGGCTTTTCAGATGGCTCGCGCCGTGTTGCACGACACCGACTTTGTCAATAAACTTCAGTCAGGCGAGGTTACCCAAAGTGGTTGCAAGCACTCAAACTATTGCATCGGACGTATGTACACCAAGGAGATGCGTTGTCACCAATGTATGCAGAAAGGCGAGATTCCTGAGAAGTTACTTAAAGAGATTGCCAAACAGGAGGCCGCTGTGGAGAAGACTAACCGATGAGACATATTATTATTGTAGATAGAGTACACCCTTTTCTGTCAGAGGCACTGTCAGAAAAGGGTTTTTGTTGTGAAACGGACATGACGTACACGTATGACAGTTTCTTGTCGGCGCCTGATCAGTTTGAGGGGTTGGTAATACGCAGTCGTTTTCGAATAGATGCGCGGTTGCTTGACAGCAAGCCATCGTTGCGGTTTATTGTCCGTATCGGTTCGGGTGTGGAGAATATCGACGTGTCGTACGCCCGTCAATGCGGGGTGGAGGTGCTGTCCACACCGGAAGGCAATGCCAACGCAGTGGCGGAGCATTGTCTGGGACTCTTGATGGCGGCGTTGCGACATCTTGCTTCCGCCGACAAGGAGGTACGTGCCGGTGCTTGGCTACGCGAAAAAAACAAAGGTACGGAGATAGCCTCTCATACATACGGACTGATTGGCTATGGCCATACGGGACCTGCCTTTGCCCAGGTGCTCAAGGCCCTCGGGGCGCAAGTGTATGCCTACGACCGCTTTCATCCTATACCTGAGCAAGCTGTTGCCACTCCTGCCACGTTGGAGGATATTTGCCAATGTTGTGATGTTATCTCCTTGCATGTCAATTATATAGAGGAGAATGCATATTTTATCAATGACACTTTCATCCAGCAGGTCTCGCAGCCCTTCATATTATTGAACACCTCGCGCGGTCTGGTTGTGGATACCGCCGCTGTGGTACGCAACCTGCAGGCGGGCAAAATTCTGTTTGCCGGATTGGATGTGCTGGAATACGAGAGTACCCAGCTGAAGAATCTTCCGAAGGAGGTGTGGCCGGAAGCGATGGAGTTACTATCGCGGATGGACAATGTCATACTGACACCGCATGTTGGTGGCCAAACACTTGAAAGTGAGCGCCGCCATGCCGAGTTTGCGTTCAGAAAGATTCAGCAATTCTATGAAGCCTAAGCTTTTTTGATGGCTTGCCAGCCTATGTCATTACGATAAAACAATTCGGGGCACTCTATCATGTTGACCCCTTCGTAAGCATCTTTTTGGGCCTCGGCCAGTGTATGGCCCTTGCCTACTACAAAGAGGACGCGGCCACCGTTGGTGACGTATTCACCATCCTTGAGGGTGGTGCCCATATGGAAGACAGTTTGTTTGACAAGATCCAGATGACGGATAGGGAAGCCCTTGCCATATTTGCCAGGATAACCTTTAGTGGCCATCACCACGCCCAAGAAGGCCTCTTCGTAAAACGCTGGGGTTACGGGCTTGTGGTCGAGCAGGTCAACGATATGTTGCACCAAGTCGCTTTTCATTTTAGGGAGTACCACCTCGGTCTCGGGATCTCCAAAACGAGCGTTGAATTCAATAACCTTGGGCCCTTGTGCTGTGAGCATGAGTCCGCCATATAAGATGCCTGTGAAGGGGCAACCTTCTTCAACCATAGCATTTGCGGTGGCCTGCATGATATGCTCAATGGCCCAGTCGATTTGTGCTTGAGGGATGACCGGTACGGGGGAGTAGGCTCCCATGCCGCCAGTGTTGGGGCCTTTGTCGCCATCGTAGGCGCGCTTGTGGTCTTGTGCGATGACCAGAGGCACCACCTGCCGGCCGTTCACTAAGGTAAGCAATGAGAACTCAGGGCCTTCGAGATACGCTTCCATGAGCACTTTTCCCTCACCGAAGTTATGGTCCAGAAGCATGTCTTGAAGCGCTTGGTCGGCTTCTTCCATAGTCATGGCAACCACTACGCCCTTGCCAGCAGCGATGCCGTCGTACTTGATGACGATAGGAGCACCAGTTTCTTGCAGATATTGCTTGGCCTCTTCATATTGGCTGAAGGTGCGGAACGAAGCGGTGGGAATTTGATACTTTTGCATCAGGTCTTTGGCGAACTGCTTACTGCCTTCAATACGAGCGGCTTCTCGAGTGGGGGCGAATATGGCGAGGCCTGCTTCGGCAAAACGATTGGCAATGCCGTTGATAAGTGCTGCCTCTGGGCCAACGATGGTGAGGTCAATATGATGCTCCAATGCAAATGCCACCAAATCGTCGGAGGCATTCTCGTTGATGTTGACTAATTCCACGGGCACTTGACCCAAATGGCGCATTCCCTCATTGCCTGGGGCAATGAATAGTTTAGAGACCAAGGGAGACTGTGCTGCTTTCCATGCGATGGCGTGTTCACGGCCGCCACGACCGATAATTAAAATGTTCATTCCTTCTTAGTTAGTTTGTATCCGTTGTAACGATCCATTACTTCCTGCACATAGTTGACGGTGTGCTTACCGGGATAGTATCCGCATTTGACATCTGGATCGCTGTAGTAGTCTTTGTGTGATTTCAGGAGAAGGTACTCCTTGACCGACTCCCAATGTTCATAGTCACCTTCATATTTTTTGCACAAGGTAATGGCATCCAGAATGTGACCAGGGCCTGAATTATAGGAACCTGCCACAAAATAGTAGATATCACTGGTGTCCACCTTGTTGACAAAGATATTGTACAGGAACTTGATGTATTTGACACCGCCCCAGATCTGCTCCTCTACAGTGGATGTGTCGGTCAGGCCGTAGCGTTCATAGGTCACGGGCATCATCTGCATAATGCCATAACTGCCGCCTATGCCCAGCACATCGGTGCAAAAGTGCGACTCTTGATAGATAATGGAGGAGACAAACCGCCAGTCGAGGCCATAATGTTCGCTTGCCTTCTGGATACACTTGTCGTAGGTGGAGATGTTGTTCCTTTTCTGTCCGAAAGAGTTGTGTATGATTTGGGAGTGTTGTGAGAAGTACCGCAGACACATCTTTTCGTAGAACTTAGTCTCTTTCACATGGGTGAGCCAGTCGTTAATAGAGTCGTTCAGAGAGATGTTTTTCGGGTTTAGCACCCATGTGCGCGGGAAGTCCGGACCAATGCGGGGCCCCATCACCAGATCTTTGTAAAAGGGTAACAGGGTAATGGCGACATTATGGTTGCAAACCACATAGTCAATAAGGGTGTCCTCCAACATTTCAATAAGGTCTTCTTCTGTCATATCGGTGTGTTCCTGTTGTCTCCAGGTATTGGGCATCTCCAGGTTTTGGAAGTCCAGTTTCTGATTGTATTTGGAGGGCGTGTGCACAATGTGGGTTCCCGTGCTGTCAAACACCATGTTCTTGCGCATCAGGATGATTGGATAACTGAAAGAATGGGGTTCAGAAAGTGTCAGGTACATTGGGGAGAAGAAGTTTTTGTCAAAGTCGAAGCCGATGATGTCGTACTCATCAGTAAAAACAGTATTCATCATCTTGTCAGGGTCGGCCTCGATGGAAATCTCCACCGTTTTTTTCAAGTCTTTACCCATCTGTTTAATCATCTCGTATTGAAAACCAATCACTTGACCGTGGTACACTAAATAGTCGGCGGCGTGGTAGAAGATGAGGGCCTTGATGGTATCGCAGGACTTTTCGACTTTCTTCTCGTGCTTGATAATTTTGGGAAGAGGGGCGTAATCCAATCTGCCGTGCAGGAAGAGAGACAGCAGCAAAACTCCTGAGGCAACGGCAAATAGTATTTCACCTATAATCTTTTTTTTCAAAATATAAAATTTAATATTCAAGCATCCATCTGTTCATAGAGCGATGGCAGTAAGGGAAGAGGGTTTGAGTGAATATTATGATTAATATGTTCTAACCATCAAGATGGTTTTGGAGGTGGTTTCACCATCGTTGACCTGCACTTGAGCGGCGCCGGTGTAGTATTTCACCTCTACAATGTTTCCTTCCTCATCCCAGGTGGTGTCTGCTTTGTTAGCCACCACATCAAGTAAGGCGGGATAGGGGAATATGTGTTCAAAAACACCTTGGTTGTTGGTGTAGCCATCGGCACGTGCGTAATCGGCATACTCTGGCTTCCCCACAACGATATGGGCATTAGAACAGATGGCGCCTGTATCGAGGCCATTGTCAGAATAGTAGCACTCGATGTGCATGGTGCAGTCATGGTTTTTCTTGCATTGGGTAAAGCAGAAGACGGCTATTACGGCCACCAATATTGGTAAAAGGATTCTGATTTTTTTCATAATTTGAATTTTTTTCAAACTGCAAAAATAAAAAAATATATGCGCATGGTATCATAAAAAATCACAATTTATCAATAGTGCAGTGTCAAAAACCGCGAGAAATCCATTATTGGGAGAGCATGAGGCGGAGGGCAATGCCCGTCTCGAAGTTCATATTGTTGTACTGATTCTGGATTTTGGGACGGTTGATGGTATGGTCGTAGTAGAATTTGATGCCCACCATTTGGCTGAACTGGTACTCTGCGGCCACGTTTATGGTAGCAGTCAACATACCGGATGATACTTGGTTGACTTGCTCTTGGATTTTTCGCAGGGTGGTCTGGTTGCTCTTGATACCCACACCGGCAGTAACATTGAGGTCGCTGACGAATTGTCGTTTTGAGCCTGCAAACACCAGCCCGATCTTCAGATCTTTGAAGCGATAGCCGCCAGACACGGCCAGCTCGTAGTTGGCCGACTCGGTGATTTGATTGTTGGTGAAGCTCAGTGCCACATTGCGACTCTGTTTGTATTCAACCTTCAGCAGCATACTGTTGCGCAGGGTCATGTCAAAGCCAATCAATGGACCGAACTGTTCTGACATGGCTATCTGGTTCAGTTCCTCCTTGGGGATGTAGTCGCCCAAAGTGTTCAGGGCACCGCCACCGTCAATGTAGGAGAGGTTGGTAGCAAATCCTCCGATATTGTACGTACAAGTGTAGCTGTGTGCCAAGGATAGGCTTTGGAATACCTTGTCAATGCCCTTAATTTTGGCAAAACCGTTATAAGTAATGCGCCAGTTTGGGAGAGGTATTTTCAGAAAAGGCGTGGAGATGTCCATTTTTTCAGCATCCTTGCCCATGTAGGCGGCAAAGAAAGCACCCATCAGCACATCTTGTGAAATCTCGCTATAACCTTCTGGATAGCCGGTTTCTGGATTGATGTCACCGATATAGTGTTCGTTGGCTTCAGCCAATCTGTTGGCAATAAGTGGCCGTATGGCACGGAAGTCTTCAAACAGGTCGTCGTAGTTCTTGAAGAAGGTCCTCAATCCGCAGAAGGTCATGCTGAAGGAGCCGTTGCGTTGCGGGGTGTAATGATAGAGTACGCCCTCCTCGTCCACGTGGAAATATTCGGAGTAGTTTTCCGTAAAACGGCGCGTGGCCGATACTTCAATGCGGAAGTCCTTGAAAGGCTCTACGGTGGCCCGGAGACTGAGGTTCTCGTTTTTCGTGCGTTGATATGCAGTGTTCATCAGCGAGTCTGTGGTGAGCCAATGGTTGGCAGCGGCAATCGACTGGATGTCAGGTTGTCCACCGAAGACGAAGAGGAAGCCTGGCGATTTGGTGTGGAGGTCGATGCCAAACAGCTTGGGTGTGTCCATATATCCTGGCAAGGTGGTACCCGCCCCACGAGAGTAATTGACGGAGACATTGCGCACCATCATGAAGAAACGCAAGGTGCCGTCCAGAATAATCTTGCCGTAGTTGGGTTTTTCCTTGACGGTATCTTTGGCAACCATCTCCTCTCCTTCTTCTTTGTCTTTATTGCCTTTCTTCAAATTATTAGAGGTTTCTCCCTTCTTCTGGTTCATAGGCTTACGATTGCCTTGATTCACCTTCTTCAAGTAGGGGATGTTGTTGTACAAGGTCACCATGTTCAGGTTTCCATTGGCTTGGATAGTATTGGAGTTTTGAATAGTGTTTCCCAGATAGGCCAGTGACAGTGCGGAGGCGTTGAACTGGTAGGTGGACTGGTAGCGGATGTTGGCATTGATCCAGTTGAAGAGAGGAATCTTATTGATAGGGATCTGATACGTTCCATTGAAGGTCTGCCGGAAATCGGTGGTGCGACCGCCTCGTCCGAAGTTGTGCCACACAGAGTCCTTTTCCGTGCGGGTGTCAATGCGGCCGTCGGGTTCATCAATGCGGGCGGAGGCATCGGCTCGGTATTCCAGTTTCAAACTTTGGAAAATATCCCAGTTGAGGGCATAGTTGCGTGTCCAGTCGAAAGTCTTCACAAAGCTGGTGTCCACAATGATATTGCCTTGGCTCTTAGGACGGTATTTGAACTCTTGTAATTCTCTGCGCAAGGAGGTTCTGATGACTACGTTTTTGGGCATCGGGGTGATATTGAAATCACGAATCAGCTGCAACCATTTGTTCCGGGTCCATTTCATCTTGGTGAAAGGTCGGAAGTTTTTTGGGTTGGTGCTGAAGGTGTAGCCGATTTCCCCGTCATGGATGAACTCGTTGTTCATCTCCAAATCCACGTCTCGCTGTAACAGCTCTGAATAGGAATAGGAGAAATCAAGGTTTTCAATGTCCCAAGGATGCATCTTGGAGGAGCCGTTTTCAAAATTACGCTCTTTACGTACATTCATCAAGTTGATGTTTTGTCGTTGCGTAAAGGCGGTGGTGAGTCGGCGCAGGGAGTCGCGCTCTTCCGCGGTCTCGCAGAAGGCCAGGTCGTCCTTCAACTTCACGTCCGGATTGAGCGGATTGTACTCCGGTAATGCCATACCCATGGAGTAGTCGTAGTGGAAAGGAATCTTAATATTCCATTTCTCTGGGAAGAAGAGCTTGCCGCCATCAATATTCGTGGCAATGTCTAAGTTGACGTTGGTTTCGTGCGACCGTTCGGTGATGGATTGTTCAATGCTTCCGAAGCCTGGGGTAGAGTAGGTGCCCGAAACGGTCAGATCCCCCACATCGGCAATGTTCATACGTGCTCGCAACAAGGCAGCGAATCCTTGTCTATCATCAAAACCTACCAGTCGCAACTCATTGACCCAGACCTCTACAGATTTGGGTTCCATGTCATCATCGTCCAACAACGTCTGTTTCTTTGGGTTTCGAATACCGATCATGATTGTGGTTACATCGCCCAGGTTGGGGTTACCTACAATAGTCATCCGGTTGCCAGACTCTAAATGCTTGACGTATGGGACCAAGTTGCTGGAGAGCTGACCTTGTCTGACCGCCAAGTTGCGTTCCATTTTGAGGGAGACCAGGGAGTCGAGGTAAACGACCATTTGGTTGGCTACCGGCCAGATGGCCAGCGTGTCTTTGCCAACACCCCATGGCGTGATTTCCACAGGTATTTCATATTCATAATAGTTATCGGTGAAGTCGGAGCCTAATCGAATGAAGGTAGTGATATCGCCTTTTTGCACATCATTGGAGCTGTTCACGCTTTCGGCGTGAATGGCCATCTGTAACGTGTTGAAGTTGCGTAGGTCGTAAGAGGTGCTCTTGTATATGGCCCGTGCATCGCCATCGGTGAGGCCGATGGCCTTCATGGTCAACGACTGCTCGTTGATTTGGTAGGTGTTCAGCCCTGCGATTGTTTCACGTTCTATGCCGGGAGGCAACAGATAGGGAATAGGCGTTCTGTTGGAGTTTTCCTCAATGCTGACCGTACCCACATAGAAGGAGCCCTCGCCATCACCCTGTGAAGGAATATAGTCACCCTCCTCTTGCAAGCCCAGGTTGTAGGTGCGCCAGTCGCTGCGGACCAACTCAAAAGTGGCGAAACGGCAGATGATAGGCTCTTCAAAGTCGCGCAGGAAAAGACGCATGAAACGTATGGAGTTGAAGCCGGAAATGTTGTTCACCACCTTGTCGGGATTGTGGATGGGGATTCGGAACTGATACCATTTGGTGGTGATACGCTGTTCGTTGGGCAGAGGTGATGATACCGCCTCGTAGATATCGTTGATGTAGTTCTCGCCCACTACCATGTGCTCAGGTGACAAGTTGATGACGTACTGGTAGTACTTTTCATCCTCACTCAACGTGTTGTCATTGTTCATGTCCTCCAAGTTGGGAAGGGAGGATTGAGTGGTGGGATATGACTCCGGACTTTGACTGTCGGTGGGGGAGTTACCATCCGGATTGTTGTAGAATTTGTAACGTTCTATCACCTTGATATCCGCCTGGTCATAGTCGGTGCCGCGGAAATAATGATAGTTGTCGTTGGAGGGGTCGTTGTAGGCATTGATATAGGCGGTGGAACTTGTTCCATAGGTGTTGGCGATCAGCTGCAGATAGTTTTCGTTGAAATAGGTACGTTCGCGATCATCGGGCAGACCGTCATAGCCAACATCTTGGTTCATTCTGGACTCTTGGTCGATATCGAAGGCATTCACAATCAATTGGATGGTAGGCACACGGCCCCACACGGTGAATTCCACATTTTCATCGCTGCCATCGGCAGGCAACCCATTCTCGAAGAATTTCATGCCATCGCGCAGAATGTCTTCGGAAATATCACCCAAGTTGAAGTACAGTTTACCGCCCGAGTGGTTTTCATTTTCCATAAAGGGATCCATCATCCAGAACTCAATGTATTGATAGTTGGAAGATTCGAAGTCGGTGTTATCAAATTTGCGCATAATGCCACCCCAGCGGGTACGTGGGTCGCGCAAGGTGCCGTCATCGTTGATACCATGCGAATAGCCTTCCGAACCGGTCACATCATAGTTGTAAGGGCCTTTTTCTGAAGGATAGAAAGCCAGGTTGAAGACAGGCATATAGGTGGATATGGTGGTGCCGTCATACTCTTTGTAAGGGAACAGCTCCGGTTCATATACAGCTCTGGAGTATGGTTGGGAAAGGTCTTCAGGGGTAAGGTTGGAGGGTTGTGCGGAGTTGCCGTTGTAGAAGACAGACTGGTCGATGATGAACCACGACAGATGCGCTCTGTTGTAACCATATGCCAACTGCCGACGGGCATTGTCGGTGACGGAAACGACACCGGCTTCCGGGAACAAGTCGGGTTGTCCTTGCGGCGTAGAGGCCAACACCCAATTGGCAAATGTATTGAGGTCAATGGTGGTTTTGGCCGCCTCGAAGTTGTCCACATAAGTGACACCCTGCTTGCCAATGGCTCTGGAATGGCCGGGCACGAAATGGGCAAACTCTCCCTCTAAATTCAAAAATGACTGTGTGGTGGTGCTGTGGAAAGAAAGCAGGTCAACAGCCTTCGTCACAAAAGGCAACTCCGCTTTTTTAGCGAAGTTCATGCCCCAGATGAAGTTGTTGATAGGCTCATCGCCATAGTTGACCTTATTGGTGATAGGCCGCTCACGCAAGTTCATGAAAGTGGCTCCGATATTGAAGGTGGGAGAGAAGGTGTAGTCTAAGTTCGCTCCGAACATGTACTGGTCGGCACCATATTCATCTTCCGGCTCCCAAGTGATGTTGATGGGGGTTCCGGAGTTCAGGTAGCCCTGATTGATAATGGAGACTGTACCCATGTCGTAGTTGACAGTATAGTCCACATTCTCCTGTAAAATAATACCACCTGCCGTAACTTTTACAGAACCTTGGGCCACATTGGTGGTTGGGATGCGGAACTCAGAGCCATACGATGACCGGTAAGTGCCCTCGATGTAGAATTTATTCTTATTGGTAATCTGCTGCGCCATCGTCTTGGTCATCGTGTATAGGGAGTCGAAAGCATATTTTTCCGCCAACTCCGGTTCTGTGATGACAGCCCGCAAGTCTTTTCCGAAAGGTTCAATAGTGGGGAAGTAGATACGTCCGTTGTTGGAGTTGATGGTACCGCCCACGGTGGCAGCATTGTCAATAAAGTCGAAGATACCATCTGGGGTGGGATCCTGTTGCTGGTTCAAACGGTCTAAGCCTAAGAGACGAATCAAGGGGATACCCTGCTCGGTACCTTGGGTGAAGAAACCGTTGGGCACACCCTCAGCATCACCTGTGTAGAGCACGTTCAGCCGGAATTTCTCATTCGATACCTGATAGGCTGACAGGCTGTATACGTTCTTCATCATCAACTTCCACAATGGCGACTTGGTATTGATATTGCTGCTCTTCAACAATTTCACCCTGATACATTCTGGAGCAGTTACCTCGTTGGAAAATTCACCTACCTGATAAACTTTGTCGTCGCCAATCACGGTGTATTGGAAGGCTACGGCCAGCACCTGGTCGGAGTTGAGGGCCGAGTTCAGGGAGATAAAGCCCAACTTGGTGTTGACGGTGTATTCGTTGGGGGCCAGCAGCCGGGCACTCTCAATCTTCTCATAGTTCTTTCCGGAAGAGAGTCCTATGGAGTGCATGTTGGCAGATACGGAAGAGAGATTCCGAAACAGGGAGGTATCCACGATAGCGGGGAGATTGTTGATCTCATTGTCGGGATATTGGCCACCCGTGTACATAGGGTTGTAAGTAAAGTTGCCAAACTCAGGGTCGGATTCGCCCAAGTCGGTGAAAGCAACAATATTACGGTTGTTATTGGTGGCAGCACCGATAGTGGTGCGCCAAACCTCTATCTTAGTAATGACGATGGGTGACCCCACTAAGGGCAAGGTGCTCAGGTATTCATTGTAATGGTCTCGGAAGAACTGTCCTAAGAAGAAGTGGCGGTTCTCTTCATACTCATCGGCACTGAAGTAGAAATCCTCCTCGGCAGCACCATTGGTGATGGAGGCACTCTGCGTGGCACCCTTCTTTTGGGCGGCCACACCCGTAACCGTGAGGTTGCCGAACTTGAATTGCCCCTTCACACCGAACAGGTTCTGGCTACCCGTAATCAGAGTGCTGTTCAAAGGCATGGTCACATTACCGAACTCTATCAATTGCAGAATCTCATCCTCTTTGCCGGCATATTTTAGCTTCATCACATCGTTGTTGGTGCCGACCTGCAGTTGGTTGGTGGCATAGTTGAGGTTGAACTCTATCTTCTCGCCAACACGGGCAATCATGTTCAGTTGGATGTCTTGGTCGAAGTCGAAATCGAGATGACGGCGTTGTTTGACAGGAATAGAGTAGTTGTCCTGGCGGTTGTATTTGACACCAAATTTCACCTCGATATTACCCGAAGGCCGGATATCGATGGTGTTGCTGCCAAAGATGCTCTCAAAAATGTCGCCGCCCACATGCAGTTCCGGGATCAAACCGCCTCCACCCGAACGGTTGCCCCTGGCACCTACACTATTGGAATGCCAATAGTTGTTGATGCTCTGCTGCAAGTCGTAGTCAATGTACTCGTTGATGTCCATATACGCTCCCGGGCCAAAAGGTGTGTTGCCTGTTTGGTATTGGAATTCGTAGGTGTTCGTCTCGGGATTGTATTGGATAACCGTGCCAATTCCCGGAGGGTTTTGCAGGTAGAAAGGACTATAATGCTGATTGTTCAGCGGGTTGTTGTCTGGTTGGGGCACGCCGCTGTTTTCGTTGGAGTCGGGTGGGGTCAGGGTACTGGCAATGCCATCAGGAAAGTTTAAATGCAAGTTGATTGGAGCATCCGGAATGTTTTCCTCGCTGTCTGTTTTCTCAATAGCAGTGTCCACAGAGCGCAAAATGCCCGCAGTAGCGGCATATCCGATGGTTATACATGTACAAATGGCCAGTACTGCAAGGACAATATATATTTTTTTGTGGTTGGTTTCTTTCTTCAAATGTCTCACTATAAATATTTTAACGCCTTCTTTATCAGATCTTCCACTGATAAATTTATCCCATCTGTCTTAATGACTTTGTCTAAGACGGATTCGGCACCCGCCTTAGGGAAGCCTAAAGCAATCAAAGCAGTTAACGCATCATATTTATTATTATTGTATGCCACTGAATTTTTTGTTGGATCGGACAGAGAAAGCTTTTTGGTTTTGTCTTTCAGCTCGATGACAATGCGTTGGGCGGTTTTGGCCCCGATGCCTTTTACTGATTGTATGGCTTTCACATTTTCGGTGGCAATGGCGTTCAACAGTTCGCCCACCGACATGGAGGACAAGATAAGGCGGGCAGTGTTGGGGCCTACCCCATTGACAGATATCAGTAGTTGGAAGAGTTCCCGCTCATCCTCATTGGAAAAGCCATATAGCACATGGGCATCCTCTTTGACAATATAGTATGTGTGCAACAGAATGTCGCTTTGGTCCTTGATTTGGGAATAGGTGGCCAAGGAAATGTTCACGCAATAGCCAACGCCACCAGCGGTTTCAACAACTACAAACGCAGGCGTGATATTGACTATTTTACCTTTTATAAAATGTATCATAAAGCTTTAATGTTTCGGTTGCAAAAGTATAAAAAACAACGCTTTTTTGCGGGATCCTTTGGAAGAGTTGATAACAATGTAAATTGACAAATATCAAGAATGTGTATGTGTGTGGATTAGTTTTTAATCACTTTGAAGTATTGCGTTTCACCATTTTGAAGGATGACTTTACCGATGTAGAGACCTGGGTTGAGGTTATGCATGGGGATGGTGATTTGCCAAGAGTTGAAGTCATGGTGTTGTTGTATCATGATGCCGTTGGAGGCGAAGAGTTGCACGGCGCGAATATTAAGTTTGCCATTGGTGATGGTAAGTTGCGAGGTGCAGGGGTTTGGGAAGACCTCTAAGGCGAAGTGGTTGCGAGAGGGTGTTGAGGTGTGGTGCGTGTAGGCGGCGTAAAAATCGGGAATGCCATAGCCTATCTCGTTGTTGGGGTTGTTGGCGCAGGAGCCGCTTTCGCGCACGAACTGCATGATCTGCTGGGAGGTGGCTGCTGGGAGTGCTTGCCACAGGCAGGCGCACAATCCGGCGGCTACGGGGCCTGCCAAGCTGGTGCCGTTGGCCTCACCATAATAGTACCAGTATGCCTCATCATAATAAGGGTACACACAGGCAGTGTTGACACCTACAGATGCAATATCGGGTTTAATGCGGCCGTCATAGGAAGGCCCGCGGGAAGAGAAGCCTGCAATGGCGCTGTCAACACCAACGGCAGCCACAGAGAGAATGTCGAATGCATCGGCAGGATGGCCTATGTAGTACCATTCGCCACTGCCTTCATTGCCGGCACTGACACAGACCACCACGCCCTTCTGCCCTAAGATAGTGGCAGCCCGCGAGGCAATACTGTACACGCCATCCACCTGCTTATAGACAAAGTTGCCCTGCGGAAAGTCGGGAAAACCACAATACCCTAATGAAGAGTTTATGACATCAGCCCCGATACTGTCGGCAATCTCGGCGGCGTAGGCCCAGAAATCTTCCTCTATCAGCTGCTCGGATACGGGTTCCTCAGAACGGATGAAGAAGTAGGAGGCCTCGGGTGCCGTGCCCACCAGCTCACCCTCCTGCATCATACACATGGTGGAGGTGACCAGCGTACCATGGCTGTGACCATTGAAGACATTGTTGCGGAAGGGAATCAGGTCGCGAGTGCCTAATAACTTGCCATCGTCGAATAGCGGACTGAAAACAGAAATCTCGTTTACTCCATTCCAGCCAGCATCAAAAACAGCAATGAGCATACCATCGCCACGAAAGCCCTCATTGTGCAGCAGATGCCCGTTATGGATGGCTATCTGTTGGTAGCCATCCCCATAGTTGTAAGGGATGACACTGTCATGATTGCTCACAATGGACGCTTGTTGGGGGATCTCTATTTCGGGACCCAATGGTGCTGACATCATCGTTGTGTCGTAAGAGGCAACAGGCAAGATGCTGTCCACAAACGGCAGGGCAAGGATTTGCGGGAGCCGGGTGCTGTCGGGACAATAGATAGTGACTGTGTTCATCCATTTGGACTCTGCCAACAACCGGATGCTGGCGTTTACATTTCGGATTTGCTGCTTGTAAAGCGGTGTAACGGGCAAGTCCTGTTCGGTGATGATGATGTTGAAACGGGCCCGTTTGGCTAATGCACGCTCAGAAAGGAAGGCGGAAGGATTATTGACAGAATAGCTATTGTTATTTTTGTCAGATAGATAGAGTCGGTAACAATTGGGCATTGGCTGGGCTGCCAGCAATATGGTGATGCTGGCAAATAATAAAACGAGGATGTGTTTTTTCATATCCTGATATTTTGTTTAGTGACCCCGGCGGGATTCAAACCCACGACTTTCAGAACCGGAATCTGACGTTCTATTCAGCTGAACTACGGGGCCGTGTTTCTGAGGGCGCAAAAATACAAAAAATTAAGACATATTTCGCGGATCTCACATATCACAAGGAACCCATTTGTGTCATTCGTACAATTCGTGTCATTCGTGCAATTGTGGACTATAATGGACTTTTACCCGTAAGAATAAACCAAACAATGAGAAATAACCCCAAATAGGGGACGATGTTGCCATCATCCCCTACCCTATTCGTTAAAATCCAATGTCCAACGATTATTTGTTGACTTGGAATTTCTTGTCGCCGTTGACGAAGAAGTTCACGATCTGGTTGGCAGCTGCCAAGCCGGCGTTGATGTTGGCTTCGGCGGTCTCGGCACCCTGTTTTTTCGGGGTGGCGAAGAAGCGCTTCTCAAACTTGTTGAACTCGTCCAAGGCATCAGGAGCGATGTCGGTGCAGTATTTGAGATCTTCGCGCTCAGCCATGAGGGCAAGGAGTTCTTCCTCATTGATGACCTCCTTGCGGGCGGTATTGATCACGCAGCCGCCTTTGGGCATCAGGCCTACCAAAGCCTTGTTGATAGACTTCTTGGTCTGGTCGTTGGCGGGGATGTGCAGGGAGATGTAGTTACAGTTCTTGTAGAGCTCTTCCAACGTGTCGGGCACGATGACCCCTTCGGCCTGCATCTTCTCTTTCGGGATGAACGGGTCGAAGGCCCAGACTTCCATACCGAGGGCACGGGCCTTTTCAGCCACCAGGCGACCCACGTTGCCGTAAGCCTGGATGCCCACCTTCTTGCCCTTCAGCTCGGCACCGGTGCCGGGCTTGAAGGTGTTGCGGGCCATATAGATCATCATGCCGATGGCCAATTCAGCCACGGCGTTGGAGTTCTGTCCGGGGGTGTTCATCGCCACGATGTTGTTGGCGGTGCAGGCAGCCAGGTCGAGGTTGTCGAAGCCGGCGCCGGCGCGCACCACCACCTTGAGGTTCTTGGCGGCGTCGATGACCTGCGCCGTCACCTTGTCGGAGCGCACAATCATGGCATCTACGTCAGCGACTGCGGCGTACAACTCCTCGGGGGTTTCATATTTTTCTAACAATGCCAATTCATAACCGGCCTTTTCCACGATGGCGCGAATGCCATCCACTGCGGCCTTGGCAAATGGTTTTTGGGTTGCAACTAATACTTTCATTATTTTGATTATTAAATTATTAAATCATTAAGACATTAAATTATTTTTGGCCTTTTTCTTTATCGAGATTTTTTTTGGCTGTCTTCAAACTCTTGGTGAGCATATTCATAATGAAATTCAATTCTTTTATCAATTCATCATACTCTTCCAACGTTATTAAACCGCTATCCTTCAACAATCTTAACCAGTAATTTGATTCCCTTGCTTCTTTCAATGATATATGAAACTTCGCAATGAAGTCATTGGTTGATTGCGCTCCAGACGCCTCTTCTATATTGGCCCCCTATTGATGTTCCGGATTTGGCAAGTTGCTTTGAAATTAAATATTCCCTTTCTTCAATTTGCAACTTTCTGCATAAAAGAATAATTTTTAAAGCAAATTGATAAGAACTGTCCTTCAAAGCGTCTTTCTTGCCCTTTTCAGACATAATAGTTTAATATTTAACAATCTAATATCTTAATATAAACTATTTGTTCGTTTTCTCAAACTCCTGCATACAAGCGACAAGTGCTTCCACGTCTTCCACGGTGCAGGCGTTGTAGAGGCTGGCGCGGAATCCGCCCACGGAACGGTGACCCTTAATGCCTACCATGCCGCACTCCTTGGCGAAGGCCATGAAGGCGTCCTGCTTGTCCTCGTAGCCGGGAGCCATCACCCAGCAGTGGTTCATGATGGAGCGGTCGGCCTTGTCGGCCACGGTGCCCACGAACATGCTGTTGCGGTCGATTTCGTCATAGAGGAGGTTGGATTTCTTCAGGTTGATTTTGTTCATTTCTTCTACGCCACCAATGGTGTTTTTGAGCCATGTGAGGGTTTCGTGCATTACGAAAATGGGCAGCACGGGAGGCGTGTTGAACATAGAAATGTTCTTGGCTTCCTCAGCGGCGTGCGTACGGTAATCAATCATCGTGGGCAGCGGGTTCATGTAAGCGCGGTCACCAATCTGGCCGAGAATGTCTTTGCGTACAATGATGAAGGTGACACCAGCAGGTCCTACATTCTTCTGGGCACCACCGTAGATGAGACCGTATTTGGTCACGTCCACAGGACGGCTCATAATGTCGGAGGACATGTCGGCTACAAGCATCACATTGTTGCACTCTTCAGCGGTGAAGTCCTTACGGATTTCGGTACCATAGATGGTGTTGTTGGTAGTGATGTGGAAATAGTCGGCATCAGCGGGAACGGTCCACCCTTTGGGAATGTAGTTGTAAGTTTTGTCCTCTGAAGAGGCCACGATTTCGGTTGTACCGAAGTTCTTGGCTTCTTTGGCAGCTTTCTTAGCCCAAACACCTGTCTGCAGATAGGCAGCTTTGGTCTTCATCAGGTTGGCTGGCACCATGAAGAACTGGGTGCTGGCACCACCACCAAGGAATAAAACTTCGTAGTTATCGGGAATGTTGAGGAGGTCGCGCCACAATTGGCGGGTCTCAGCCATTATACGCTCCCAACCAGGAGTACGGTGTGAGATTTCCATCAAACCTACACCCGTGTTGTCAAAATTGCGAATGGCGTTGATTGTAGATTCAACAGCCTCTTTGGGAAGGACGCAAGGTCCTGCGTTAAAATTATGTATCTCTTTCATAATAGGTATGTTATGTGTTTTTAAGTATTTTTTTTATTGAGTCTTTTCAACGCGGCAAAAATAGTCTTTTATTTTGAGATTATCAACAAGATAAAAAAGGACAAAAGGGAGATTTTTCATTCAAAATCCCTGATGTACACAAGATAATAGGAGTTTATAAAGAATGGATGTGAAAAGCGACTACTACTGTAGCACTCGATGAATCACTTCCGGATAATGTTGGTGTTCCAGTTGGTGGATTTTGGTTTCAATGTTTTCCAGCGAGTCCTGCTCCTCCGCGTGGAAGGCAAATTGGTCGATGATGGGTCCTGTATCCATACCCTCATCCACAAAATGAATGGTGATGCCGAACACTTTCACACCATAGCGGTAAGCGTCTTCAATGCCGTGAGCGCCCGCAAAGGATGGCAGCAGAGCCGGATGCAAGTTGATGATCTTGTTGGGATAGTGCTGTAGCAACACTTTGCCTATGAATCGCATGTAACCAGCCAAAATGATGTAATCCACGTTTCTCAGCTGCAACTCCTGCAAGATGGCTGTCTCGTATGCCTCCTTGTTTTCATAATCCTTGGAGGAAAAAACGAACGCGTCAATACCATGGGTATTGGCGCGTTCGACAGCTTTGCAGTTTGGCTTGTCTGACACCAACAAGGCAATGTTGGCATCCAACGTATGAGCATCCACAGCATCAATAATGGCTTGGAAATTGGAACCGAAGCCCGATGCAAAAACTGCAATGTTCTTCATACAGTTAATCTGTTAGTGTCTGGGTTCTCCTTTAGGGCCTTGACCGTGAGGGCCTTTGCCGTCTTTAGGACAAGGTTTGTCACCCTCTTTTTTGCAACAGCCTTTCTCTCCTTCACCCTTGCAGCATTTGCCACAACAAGGCATCAGGTCAAAGGCAGCCTTTTTCTCATCTAAAGTCAGATTGTCCCAGTTGGCCATGGCTTTTTCAAATTCGGCTTTTTTAGCTTCCATTTCGGCTTTTTTAGCTTCCATTTCCTGCTCTTTGGCCTTTTCCTGGTCATAAGCGGCCTTGCGGTCGTTCAACAACTCAGCCTTGCGGGCATCATCCAGATTGTCCCAGTTTTTCCAGTCTTCCATAGCTTGCTTTTGCTCTTCAGACATCTCATGGTGAGGGCCTTTCTTAGCATCAAGTTGCTCTTGGTTTGGCTGGTTAGGCTGCTCAGTCTCTTGGTTGTTCTTTGTGTTGCAGGAAGCGAAAATCAAACTGCACACTACCATTAATGCGAAAATCTTTTTCATTATTTATAGTTTTAAAAAGTTAACGTTATGCTAAACGCAAAAATTCTGATTTTATTGTGAGAAAAAAAGCATGGTAATTATTTGGTGATTCCGAAAGTTGAAAAAAGGAGTTGGGGGAATGGATAATTGGACAGGGGAGAGAATGTAGAGATTACCTTGAGCAGCTCCACCGGGGCAAGAGCTTGGTAGGGATAAAGGAGCGCGTGTTCAGGGAAAAATTGAGAATTATATAATTCATCGTTTTTTTCTATCTTTGCCGCCTAAAACATAAAACACTATGACAACTTTTGAATTAATGAATTTGCCATACGCTCAGGATGCCCTTGCGCCCGTCATCAGTCCTGAAACCGTTGGTTTTCACTACGGGAAACATCTCCAGACGTATGTTAACAACCTAAATGCAGCTATTGCAGGCACACCGTTTGCAGAAAAGTCTTTGGAGGAGATTGTGTGTATTGCAGAAGGCGGAATACTTAATAACGCCGGTCAAATACTGAACCATAACCTCTATTTTAGCCAGTTCATGGCACCCCAAGAGGATAACCGACCTAAGGGCCCATTGGCCGAAGCCATCAAGAAAACATTCGGCTCATTGGAGCAGTTTCAAGAAGAGTTTGTAAAGAAGGGTGCGGGACTCTTCGGGTCAGGATGGGTATGGCTTTCTGCTACTACCGAAGGCGATCTCGTGATCACCCAGGAGCCCAATGCGGCCAATCCCATCCAAAAAGGACTCGTACCCCTACTTACCTTCGATGTTTGGGAACACGCCTATTATCTTGACTACCAGAATCGTCGCCCCGACCATCTCAAAGCCCTTTGGGCTATCGTTAACTGGAAGGTAGTGGCTGAGCGCTATGGCCGATAATCATTCATGTTAAAAAATCAAAAACCGATATACTATGGCAATCTTAGTGACCAATATCAAACAACTGGTTCAAACAGAACCAAAGAAGCTGAAGTATCGTGCGGGAAAGGATATGATGAACCTGCCCATTATTGAAAATGCCTATCTTTTGACAGAAGGCGATGTTATCAAAGACTTTGGTTGCATGGATAGTCTGGATAGAACCAAGTTGTCGAAGCTAAAAGAGCCTTTGCAGGAGGTTGATGCTGCGGGGCGCATGGTGTTTCCCTCATTCTGTGATTCACACACGCATATTGTCTATGCCGGCAGTCGCGAGGTGGAGTATATCGATAAAATTAAGGGCCTTAGTTACGAGGAGATTGCCAAGCGTGGCGGGGGCATTTTGAATTCCTCCAAGCGCTTGCATGAGGCGTCCGAAGATGAGCTTTTCGATAGTGCCTGGCAACGGCTCAACGAGATGGCTTCTTATGGTACCGGCGCCGTGGAAATCAAGAGCGGCTATGGCCTCTCTACCGAAGATGAACTTAAAATGCTGCGTGTGATCCGCCGCCTGAAGGAGAAATCCCCAATGCTCATCAAAGCCAATTTCTTAGGCGCCCACGCCGTCCCTGCCCAATATAAAAAGAACCCTGATGACTATGTGGACCTCATCATCAACGAGATGATCCCTATGGTGGCCGCCGAGGAACTGGCCGACTTTATAGATGTGTTCTGCGACAAGGGATTCTTTACCGTGGAACAAACCGAACGAATGCTCATGCAAGGCATCAAGTACGGCCTCAGGCCCAAAATTCACGCCAACGAGCTCGACTATTCAGGCGGCATCCAAGTAGGTGTGAAGTACAATGCACTGTCGGTGGATCATTTGGAATACACGGGTGATGCTGAGATTGCGGCCCTGTTGGACAGTGAGACCATGCCGACCATTTTACCGGGAGCCGCCTTCTTTCTCGGGATGGTTTGCGCCCCGGCCCGCAAGATGATGGATGCGGGCCTGCCCGTGGCTTTGGCCTCTGATTTCAACCCCGGCTCGTGCCCATCCGGCAATATGCAATTGGTGATTGCCATGGGCTCTATCATGTATAAAATGCTTCCCGAAGAGATTATCAATGCCACCACTATTAATACGGCTTACGCTTTGGGTGAACATGAAACTGTGGGATCCATCACCAAGGGGAAAAAGGCCAACTTTTTTATCACCAAACCGATGGACACTATCTATTTTATGAACTACGCTTTTGGCAGTAATAAAATCGAGCGCTATTTTTTGAACGGCAAGGAGCAATAACACGAATCCCTTGGACAGCAGTGAACTTCAGGAGAAGTGGTTCAAAAGAGTCCACCAAAAACAGTTAATAGGTTACTTTTTTAATACCTCCAAGGCTTTCAACACTACGGGGTCGGTGGCGTTAAGCGTTTTGTAGTAGGCCTCATCGCCGAAAAGGTTGCGCCCAATGAGGGCCTTCAGCCATACTTTTAACTCTTTTTTGGATTCCGCATTGAGAGCCGGTGGTTCGTTTTTGGTCAGAGTCTGATAGTACTGTAAAAGATCCTGCACTTGCTTGTCGCTGACGATCATCTTGTTACAGAACGTCTTGACATCGGGATATTGCTTCAGCAACGCATCCTTATGCTCGTTGGCATAATGGAAGGCGTACTGCACAAGTGCCGCGGTGTTGGAAACAGCATAGAAACTGCTCTTGGTGTCGGAATATTGCAACGGTACGAAATAGTCAGGCATAATGCCTCCACCGCCATAAACGGTGCGTCCATTAGAAGTGTGGAAAATTTGGGTGGAGTCAAGCCTGATACTGTCCACAGATTCCATTTCTCCATTCATTAGCCTGTTAATGATCTCCTCGTAATAAGCCTCCGTACCTTTTTTGTAGTCGCGTTGAATACAGCGGCCGCTGGGTGTGTGATAACGGGCAGTGGTCAGTCGGATGGTGGAGTTGTCCTCTAGTTCAAACTGTCGCTGTACCAGTCCTTTGCCGAATGATCGTCGGCCCACAATCCAGCCTCTGTCGTTGTCTTGCACAGCGCCAGCCACAATCTCTGAGGCCGATGCACTATAGTCATCAATCAGCACCACCACCTGGCCGCTTTCAAAATCGCCTTTCCGAGTTGCAGTGATGATTTCAGGTCGCACATTGAGGCCTTCAATGGAAACGATCTTCTGCTTGTTGGGCAGCAACTCGTCGCACACACCGACAGCAGCATCCAAGAAACCTCCAGCATTGCCCCTCAAATCCAAAACCATTGCTTTCATACCTTGTTGCTTGAGTTTTTTGATGGCTTTCTGAAATTCCTCTACCGTGGTACTGCCAAACTCGTTGATTTTGATATAGCCTGTTTGGTCGTTAATCATAAAGGAAACATCCACCGTGTAGATAGGAATCACGTTTCTTTTTATTTCATAAGTATAAACCTCGTCAAAACCGGGTCTCTTGATGCCCACTTTCACTTTAGTGCCCTTTTTTCCCCGCAACAGTTTGTAAGCTTTTTCGCTGGTGATGCCGATGATGGACTCCCCGTCAACCGACACCATGCGGTCGCCCGCCCGTATGCCGGCCTTTTCTGAAGGGCCGCCAGAAATGGTGGAAATAACCATTAGCGTGTCGTTCATGATGTTGAACTGAATGCCAACACCCTCAAACGACCCCTCCAACGACTCCATCAGTATCTTGTTGTCTTCGGCTGAGGAATATGAGGAGTGGGGGTCTAACGTCTGCAAGATGGAATTGATGGATACATCGTAAAGCGAGTCCACATTGATGGAGTCCACATAGTATCTGTCAATGTAGTTGAGAACCTCATTCAATTTCTGTAAGTGGGCGTTACGCGTAATCGTCTTTTTGGAGTTCAGAAAATGAACGGTCACCGTCATCCCCAACAGAAAGGCGATGAGGAGATAAAAAAAGATCATCCAGCGGTTATATCGGTCGGTATTCATATGAGCGACTATTCGTTTAAAGTGTTATTGTTTTGCTGTCTTTGTATGGAGGCTTGATGTAATAGATTTAGGAATTGGTCAATGAAGAGGGTGTAAGGTTCGTCTTGTCCGGGAAGATGGTAGCGCTCCACCACTTTCTGCCATTGTTGCGGTTGCACCACTGGCAGATGATTCTCTTTTTTGATGTTGGCAATTTCATCAATAATTTGCATTCTTTGCCAGAGTAGTTGGCTGAGTTGGTTATCCACATTTTCCAGCAGGGATCTTTGTCCAACGAGTTTACCATCCGGGGTGTTGGTGGGTTTTTTGAGATGTTGTGTCATATCGGCCCATTGTATGGGAGTCAATTGCTGTTGGGCATCGCTCAAGGCGTTGTCCGGGGAGCAGTGACATTCAGTCATCAGTCCATTGAAGCCATAGGAAAGGGCTATCTGTGCCATTTGGGGTATATAGCGTACGTGGCCGCATAAGTGAGAGGGGTCGCACAAGATGGGCATGTCGGGGTACCGAAGCTTTAAGTCCACAGGTATCTCCCAGCAAGGAGCATTGCGGAAAACTTTCTCTTTATTGTCGGGGAAGCCGCGATGCACAGCCATGACCATTCGGCAGTCGGCTTGCAAAAAACGCTCTATGTTGCCAATCCATAAAGCCAAGTCGGCCACTAAAGGGTTTTTTACGATGATGGTGAAAGGCTTGTGACGAACAGTGTCAGCCAATTTTTGGACCTCCACGGGATTAACGCCTGTACGTGCGCCAATCCAGACAGTGTGGATGCCGTACTGCTCACAAAGCTCTATGTGCTTGGGGGTTAGTGCCTCTACACAGACTGGGATATTGTATTTGGACTGAATTTCGGAAAGCCAGGGCAAAGCGGCTTCGCCCACCCCTCTAAAGCTGTTGGGATGGCTTCGCGGTTTCCACACGCCCGCCCTGAAATAGTCGAGCCATAAAGCCCGGCGCTGCACCTCTTCCACAAGCTGCTGCGCCGTCAGGAACAACTGTTCCTCACATTCCACGGCACAAGGTCCTGCAATCCATATTGGTCGCTGCGGTCTTTTATTCTCTGTCATCCTCGGCCTCTCCCTCCTCTTCTTCAGGAGTAAAATAGTTCTTCACAAATTTGTTCTTCCATCCCCTGTTACCCAACTTGTAGGTGAAAGAGGGAAGCCCGTTTTCTGGGGCTAACGATCTGTTCTTGGGCTTTATCTTGCTAATGCCCTCGTTAAAGTTCTTGTCAGAAGAGTAGGCCGACACCGTATTGTTCTCAAATTGGAAATAGTAGAATTGGTCATCAAACTCAAAATAGAGATAGAGCTTGTTACGTGAGCCTTTCTTCTCGATGACAATGCGTCCAGGCACCATCTTGAACACCTGCTTCGCACCGCAGATGATTAGTGGCAGGGTGCGCTGTGACTTGAAAGTGTGCTGGTCTTTGTCCCATTCAAAGAACAGATCGGAGAATAAGAATTTTACTTGAAGGGCGGTGGGGAGGTGGCGGTTGGTGTTGCCCAAGGCCATATTGTGCGTGTAGCGCTGGTACTCCTCACGTCCTAAGATGGATTTGAGCGACATGTCGAAAGCCTCATCCTCAGATATGTCCACAAAGTCCATGGAGGTTGAGTTTTCCAGCATTTTGTTCATCTGTTTCATCGATTCGTCGCTGAAGAAGAAGTCGATGGAGGTGGTGAGGTGCATTTCGGCAGAGTCGGCCGCCATGTAGTTGATGACGGTACCATTGGTGATGAATTTCACGCGTCCCAGCTTGGCGCCCATGTCAATCTCACCAATACCGGTGGTAATACATTGGTCAGTGTTGAGGGTGATAATATTGCCCACAACCTCAGGGTCTTCCAATTTTTCCTTGGAGGCAGCGATAAATTCATGTGTTTCTTTGTCGTATTTGATGAAGCCGAACACGTTGATATACTCGGCATCATTGAATTCATCCTTGGCAGTACCAAAGGCTGTGTAGATGCGCCCAGTCTTGTTGGAGGATGCGATAGCCACCACCACTTTTCGCTCATCCATGTCTTTGGTGCGGTCGTGTACCTCCAACATGATATTGTTGGGATCAACCTGTTGCAGGATTTTCAGACGTGCATGCTTGATGGTGTCGCAGCCAGTACGGATCTCCACACCACCGAAGTAGGAGAGGAAAGGCTGGGTGCTGTGTAACTCGGCACGTCCGTCAAAGCCAAACTGGTCGCTGAACTGGAAGTTTTTCTCAATGGGGATCTTGGCTTCACCAAAGGTCTCTTTGGTTACAAAAAACAAGGTGTCGAAATAGAGTTGCTGTATCTGCTGATTCTCATCCACATAGTCGTAATAACCATTGCCATATAAACGGGTGGCGGTGCGTATCTTGATGTCGCAGTCGTAAAGCTCGTGGTATTTGTTTTCCCTTCCAGCCAGGAGTCGGGAACCGACAAGACGGTCCATCTCTGCTTTTTCGCGGATGATAACCACCCCGCCTCGAGGCGTGACGGCTGCATCGCCAACGTTGATGTAGCGCACCCCATGGGCGTAAATGATATTCTCTGTAAAGTCAAACTCGGCACTCAAAGCATTGAATCTGTAGCCCACCGATGGGTCTGAAGCATACAATTCGTTGCCTTCGCTATGCATGTCCACCAATTCTTTGATTTCAGTATTGTCAATGTCCACGTCTTTATAGGGATCATCCCATTTGAAACGTAAACGGGTGGAGTCGATGGGATCCCACTCAAATTCGGAGGCGATACCTTTCATTTCATTCTTCACGAAGAAGATTTCAGAGGCTTGCCCGTTGGCTTTGAAGACACCTTTCCGGGTTTTGAAGTCCACGTGTGAGTTATAGTTGCGAGTGGAAAAGGCAATATTGTCCTTGTTCTTGCTGAGGTCGTAGATTTGAAGATCAGCCGTGTCGGCAAAGAGTTCGTGATGATGGAAGGCGAAGAGCCGTGAGGTGATGTCGGCCCGGTTGAACTTGACAATGCCAGTGCCAAACATGCCGTTGGGCGTAATCTTGGAGTTGCCAGTCAATTCCGTTTCATTAAATACAGAAATGGGGTTCTGGCGCGAGTGGATAAACATTTGATCCTGATAGGGTTCCCAATGCAGATAGGCCTCTTCCACCGAGGCGGGTGGAAACTCCACACCGGCAATCTGCTCTTCTACCACATGATTGTTGGCCGCCCCATTGGTGGAGTCCAAGTAGAATACCAAACTGTCAGAAAAGGTGTGCGAGGTGATATAGTCGATGGTGCCACGTCCACGCAAGCCTTCATGACTCAGACTGATAGAGCCTGCATAGCCACCCTTGGTCCCGTACATAGGCAGACCGCCCGTCTGATGCTTGAAACCCAAAGAGAAATCCTTCTGCACCTGCAAAGGCTCGTGAATATCCGGAAAAATACCACCCGAGATCAAAGCCCCCGAGAACTTCATGGAGTCAATGACAAAGTTGTCGAGATTGACAATCCTGAATTCATTTACGGAGTAGAAGAAACGATTTCTGTCATAGACGCCCCCAAGAATCTCCGGTTTGTCGTAAAAGACCTTGCCTCCCTTACGGGCTTCAAAGATGGGATAGTCGGGATAATCGGTCATGCCGGATTTGTTACCAGGAACATCAATATAAAGAACGCCTGACAATTCCTCAATCTGACTGCGTACCCGTTGCAGTTTATAGTCACCGTACATGTCCATCGGCCCATCCTTGTCTTCCACATACATGATCAAGGTGTCGATAATGTCCATGTCCACCAGAAAACGGTCGTAGTCAAAGTTGCAGTTGTGGGTCACAAAGTCGAAGAGACCGCCAATCACCCTACCAGAGAAGACCATGTTACGATTTTTCTTGACGGTTACCAGTTCGTTCATCGGATATACATTCACAATTTGGGGGTCGCTAAGCACAAAAAACTCGCAGCCGGTAATTTTCAAGTCGTTGGTGAGCAAGTCCAGGGAGGCATAGTGTGTTTTCGACTCCAAGCGGATATAGTCGTAGTCACGCTTTTTGATTTGGTTGTTCAGATAGCGGGCTATTTTGCTTCGGTAGTGGATTTTGTTATTGATGACGTCATATTCGACGAAGCCGCGCGCTGCAAAGTCGATGATGAGCGCCTTGATGTCCAAGGGTGGCTTGTTGAACCAGCGTATCACATCCTCAATGGTGATGTCTTCATAACCGGCCGAGTTGAAGAGTTGCCAAAGCGTATAGAGCGGGTTTTCTTTATTGATGCCCTCGATTTCATGCATCACACTCTCTTCAAAGTAGTTTTGTGATTCAAAAATAGCGGTTTGCTGGCTGGTATTGCCCACGATGGGCTTGAATTCGATACGCTCTTCGTTGGTGTTCCATTGGATTGACTCCACGGTAATGTCCAACTTGTGGTATGAGTCGAAGAAGGGGGAGCGCCCGACACCCTGCTTGGGGCGCGAAATCAGCAACTCCTGATTGTCGTTGTTATACTTGAAATTGGCGGAAGGGTGGTAGATGGAGTCCTCCTCAATGTAAATGCTGACGTGTGCATCTTCGGCCAACAGGTTCGTGGGTTTGATCAGGAAACTTCGCGATGAGGCCCGGATGATCACTTGGCCATTGCGTTGAATGGTCACATTGGCCAAGGAATCGCCTGATGAGGTGCCATAAATGGAGGCGCCTCGCAGGTCGAAGCCCCCAATATAGTCCACATTCGGATACAAAGAGGGGATTGACATGGTCTTGTCGTAACTGGCAAAACGCGGATAGGTGGCCTTTTCTTCTGAAGTAGCCAACACGGCTTTCTCCTCCAGATGCCCCAAAATGGGTGCCGAAAAGAGGTCAGGATAGTAAAACACCGCGTTTTCTGCCGTCAACTGGGCAAAACGGACATCCACAGTGAAATCATTTAATTCGGCTTTGACACTTTCATCCAAGCCGGCACGCGTCCAAAACACCAATCCCTTTTTTGCCTTGAATTTTAACTGTGCCGGATAGTACTTGCCTGCTACTTCAAAAATCTCCAGACTGTCCTGTGTGGAGTGCCCCGTCAGGGTGATCTTGTCGTATTCAAAATACGGTTCCTCGTCAAAGCCCATTTTCGAAGCCATTGCATCCGACTGCCACCAGACATTGTCCTCCGTATTCAGCACATACCGGGTGAAGATGTCTTCGTATAACTTCATCTTTTTCTGATATTGTGTAATGCTGTGGGTGGCATGATACTCTGAAATTTTCAGCCAAGTTTCAGTCTCATCAGAAAAATCACTCAAACAGAAGGCTTTGAAGGTGTGAATGTAGGCATCAAAATGGGGGAAAGCACGAAACTTATGCTTCAGCATCTTGTTGGATTCCTCGATGAAGGCAAGCTGGTTTTCATAAGTGGCACTTTGTTCCCACATTTCAGTGAAGAAGTCTAACAAATCCTTCGCTTCTTTCTGGCGGTCTTTGGGTACCGTGGAGAGAAATTCCTTCATCTCCTCAACCGTTTTGGCGGGGTCGTTGCTAAAACGGGTGAAACGTTGTGCCTGCAGCCACACAGTACTGCATAGTAGCAGGCAAATCAAGAGGATTTTTTTCATAGTCAGATTTTTGAAAATTGAACAGCTACCCAGTCGTTTTGTATCTTGTGCGAGCAATAGGTCAACTGGTTGGCTTCACAACATTCACGGATGATGGCCAAATCGGGCTCTTCGTAAAAACCGCTCATGAACAGAAGTCCGCCAGGAGCCAGACATTTCACATACGTGGGGATGTCCTGCAAAAGGATGTTGCGGTTGATATTGGCCAAGATGATGTCGTAAGTGGTGTTTTCTAATAGGGAGGCGTCTCCCAGCAACACCTTGATGTCAGCGCATTGGTTGTGTGCTACATTTTCCAAACCGTTTTTGTAAGCCCACTCGTCATTGTCTATGGCAGTCACTTCGGAGGCGCCCCGCATCTTGGCGAGGATGGCCAACACACCCGTGCCAGACCCCATATCCAACACTCGCTTGCTTGTCATGTTGGTTTCCAATACGTATTCAATCATTTGGGCAGTGGTGGCATGGTGTGCGGTGCCAAACGACATCTTTGGCTCAATGACAATTTCATAATCTACATCAGGACGATCCGGATGAAACGGCGCCCTGATATAGCACTTGTCGGCAATGAGTACAGGGGTGTAGTTCGACTCCCACTCGGCATTCCAGTTGATGTCGGGCATCTCTTGCACGCTATAAGTTACCGACACATTGTCAAAGCCATGGTTTTCCACTACTTCCTTGAGGGATTCTTCCCGATAGTCCTGCACGGGAATGTAGCAAAGCAGGTCTTCATCCTTTTCTCCGTCCATAAAACTATCGCAGCCGATGTCATCCATCATGCTGGTAAAAATCTCCTTCCACGGCTCTGCGGGGGAGATGTGCAATTGTATTTCAAGATATTTCATAGGTTAGGCAGGTTAATGAGGAAGGGTGCGGCTATATTTCTACAGGCTTTCCGTTCAAGGAGAACCATAACTCATCTTCCTCACCAGTTTTCTTGTTTTGGATGATGACTTTGTATAAGGTCTGCTTGTCGGCAATTTTCTTAACGGTATAGTATTCCAGCACCTTACTGTTTTTGTGTTCTTTTTTGAGATAGTCTTGGATAGTGGTGGAAAGCGCATCTGGCTTGCCCAGCAACCAGGTTTCTACCACTTCCCCGTAAGGGTTGAAGACGCAAATCTCTTTACCTCGTGCGGTGTAGTAAATGGCCTGGTAGTTCAAGTTGTCATCCTCTTTCCACTCTACGTTGGTTACGCGCGGATATTTGAGCTTGAAGGCATTTGCGATGGCCTCGGGTACCCGCTGTGAGTCGTCTTCCTTCACACTCATGTTCATCTTTTCGTAGTATTTTTCCAAAGCATCATCATCAGAGGAGGCTTTGCCGCCACCACCTAACTCATAGTCGGGGTCAATGGTGCGGATAAGCTTGCCTGTTTTGTCAAAGATGATGGTGGTTACCAGCTTGGCTTTATAGTTGGCTTTCTCGTAAAACTCCACCATGGTCTTGTCATCCTTGTCGGCACGGGTCTCCTTGACGGCTGATTTGAACTTGAACCCCTTGTAAAAGTCGTTCAAGTGTTTGAGCATGGGGCCGGTAACTGCCTCTTCGGGCAGAACGGTGAGGGTCTTCTCCCAAAGGCCGTCTTTGGTGATGTATACGGCTGTTTTCTTGCCCGTGTTGATGCATTTGGCCACGTAAGTACTGTCAATCAAGAACCAGTTGAGCTCCTCGGGGTGCATTACCTTTTTGGCAAAAGCCTTGGTAACCACTTGCGGCACTTCAGCGGTCTTGATGGCAATATTGCCGTATTCGTCTTTTACAACAGGCTCTGGCTTCTCTTTTTTCTCTTTGGGAGCCTTGGGCTCTGCAGGCTTGCTCTCTTTTACAGGCTTGGGCTCCGCTGCCGGTTTAGGCGCAGGCGCAGGCTTGGTCTCTTTCTCAGATTTTGGCGCAGGTTTCTCTGCCACCGCCTTCGGATCCTTGAAGTCCTCCGGATCTACCCGACTCAACAACTCGTTTTGCCCCGTGGTGCTGAAGGTCAACTTTGAAGGCTTATAGCCTATGCCATCAGGCTTCACCTCTAAATAATAGTGCGTTTTCTCATTCTCTTTTTCCTCCAAACATGATTCGGAAATGGCAAACTCCGGATAGTTTTCTTTCACATATGCCGTAATGGCGGAGGGCAATTCTCCTTGGGGCACCGCAAAGGTGGTGCGCAACCACTCGCCTGCCGATGAAATGTACACCTTCCCAGTCGCACCCTCATCCTTAATGGTGGCGACATATTCATTGCCATTTTTGAACCAACTCGTCACTTTTGCATACGAATATTGCATATCCAAGGCCTGCGTTACATCGTCAGGTACATCAGCAGGTTTGAGTTTCTGAGCCGAAAGAGGGTTAAATCCAAATGTAAGTATTTGAATTACTGATAATAAGATTAATAATCTCTTCATAATTAGCACCTTTTTCATATTTTATAAAAAATAGGTGCCAAAAATACAAAAAAAATTTGTTGTAAGATAAATTCACTCACTGAAATAAAAAAAAAGCCCCGAAATTCGGGGCTCGTGGTGCTGACGGGAATTGAACCAGTGACACACGGATTTTCAGTCCGTTGCTCTACCAACTGAGCTACAGCACCATCTCAGTGATTGAGGCTGCAAAAATACATTTTTTTTAAATTGATGCACCTCTTTTCCAAAATATTTTTAAAAATCTTATAATTAATGACTTATGTAATTTTGACAGCAGTCAATTTCCTACAATTCCCTCACTAATGCAGGCTATTTTCGGAAAATAATCACTATTCGTAGGATATGGTGACAGTGCTGTACTCCCCAATGTCCGCCAAAATGGATACCTTGCCCTGGTAATATGCAATTTCTAAGCAACCTAATGGATTGTTAGTTAGGATAAAGCTTTGCTTATCCTCGTAATTATCAGAGTATAAAACTGTTTGCCACTCATTGCTACTTCTTATAACAGCCTTGAAAGGACGATTGCCGACCGCCTCCTTGAATAATGGGACCGGAATATTGGTGATGGCATTGAAAAAAGCATCCACATACATGACTTTTCCCTCTATCAAGCGCTGGTTTTTATTGTGAAATGCGGGCTCTAAAAGACTGATATGAAAATCGTTGTATGCTGTTGTACAGCTTTCCACAGTGTCTTTTGCAACAGCATCAACCAAGCGAAGAATTTTGTCAATGGCACAAAGATGGTCATCTACATATTGACGCCCTACCATGGGGATTCCGGCATCTTTGAACATCATGGAGAAGATGCCATTGTCCTCTCCAATAAAATGATGCTCTTCAAAGGTATAGAGAACAGGATGATAGGTGGAGGAAAAAGAAGTATTGGTGAGGATAAGATGAATGGACCCTTTTGGGAAACGATGGAAACTTTGCTTCATCAAAAAAGCCGTTTGCCCAATGTTATACATGTCAAGGTGGTGCGTGATGTCCAAGATCACGGCGTCAGCTGCTGCGTCAAGCAACGAAGCTTTGAAGAATGCTATGTATGGGTCTCTTAGTCGCCAGTCGCTGATAAGGGTAATTATAGGTCTCATTGTCAGAAATTTTTCGCGGCAAACCTTAGTTTTGCCGCTGCAAAAATAAACAAAAAAGGGACACATCAACCTGACTCAAAAATGAAGTGCTGATTTGTTTTTTCGGGGCTCGGATAGATGTTAGTGCCGATACCAGGTTTGTGACATCCGAAAAAAGATTATTTTTGCGACATCAAATAGCGCTTCGTTTAAAGTTCAAAATCAGATTGCAATGAAATCAAGACTTTTCCCTTTATGCCTGTGCTTCTTATGCTGCTCCATTTTTGCAAAAGCCCAGCATTTTGACCAGTATTTTGAAGACAAAACTGTCAGAATAAACTATATGCATGTCGGAAATTCCCAGACAGAGCGCATTTTGCTTGATCACTATACAGTGGGCAACGGCTGGTTTGGCACCCGTTCTTTTTTGGAGGAGCCCTACCAATATGGTGATATCATGATCAGGGTTTTCGATTCGATATCTGAAAAGTTGCTGTATAGTCGCAGCTATTCCAACCTCTTTTGCGAGTACAGGACCACGGAACGCGGCGCTACCGAAATAGCCGAGATGGAGGAGTGTGTCAATATTCCGATGCCGAAAAATACGGTCAGATTGGAGTTCACCTCCTTTGATCGCAGCCGCAGGCCATCCCAACTGCTCTCTGTTTATTTCAATCCTCGATTGACACCCGTTCAACATATGGAGAAACATTATCCTGTGATGAATCTTCATAAAGGGGGCTCCCCGAAACATGCATTGGATGTACTACTCATCCCTGATGGATATGCTAAATCTGACAAAAAGGTCCTGAAGCAAGACATGAAACGTTTTGCATCCTATATAATGAATTGCGCGCCGTATAAAAATCATCAGGATAAGGTCAACATTCGTGCCATTAAGGGTTTTTCAGAGCAGTCAGGTATCACGCAGCCGCAGAACAACTTTTTTGTGAAGACTTTGCTGAACTGTACTTACAATGCCATTGACCTTGATCGCTACCTGATGTGCCCCGGAGTCTGGAATTTGCATGATGTGGCCGATGATGCCCCTTATGACGCGATCATCATCATCTGCAATAGTGAGAAATATGGCGGCGGTGGCATTTACAATTTCTATTGTACCGTATATAACCACGGCCAATATCCCGACTATGTGGTAGTGCATGAAATGGGTCACCTGATTGGCGGGTTGGCCGATGAATACTATACCTCTGAAGTCTCTGTACAAGACTTCTATCCGGAAGGAGTGGAACCTACCGAGCCGAACCTGACAACCTTAGTGGATTTTGACAGTAAGTGGAAAGACATGGTTGAGGAGGGTACACCTATTCCCACACCTCCTACCCTGAAGTCCAGTCCCGTTTATAATAAGGTGGGCGCTTATGAAGGTGGTGGCTATATTTCCAAAGGGGTGTACCGTCCCACGCAACATTGCACTATGAACTCCATCGTGTACGATGATTTCTGCCCCGTGTGTTTGAAGGCCTTGGAAGAGATAATAGAATACTACGCTAAATAGCGCAAGGGAGGGTTGAGAGGCTAAGAGCGCGGGCTCGATTAGGTATGCTGCTCCAACCATTGGGAGACGTTTCGGAAGATCTGCTCTTCAGCATTGTTCACAAGGGTTGCCTTGAATTTTTCACCGGTAATGGTTTCATATAGCTCTATATAGCGTTGCGTAATGCTGTTGACAACCGCTTCGGTCATCTCGGGCACTTGCTGACCCTCCTGTCCTTGGAAGCCATTGGCCATGAGCCACTCGCGCACAAATTCCTTGGAAAGTTGTCTTTGAGGGAGACCCTTGGCAAAATTTTCCTCATAGCCGTCTGCATAGAAATAGCGGGATGAGTCGGGCGTGTGAATTTCGTCAATCAGATATATTTTGTCATCCGCCTTGCCAAACTCGTATTTGGTATCTACCAAAATGAGCCCTTGCTTGGCAGCAATTTCTGTGCCCCGCATGAACAACTTCATGGTGTAGTCTTCAATAACGGCATAGTCTTCAGGGGAAACCAGACCCTTGGCCAAGATCTCTTCTTTAGAGATATCAGCGTCATGTTCGCCCTGTTCTGCCTTGGTGGTCGGCGTGATCAGAGGTGTAAGAAATTTTTCGTTCTCGCGCATGCCCTCGGGCAGGATGTGGCCGCACAAGTTGCGCCCGCCGTTTTTATAAAAACGCCAAGCACTGCCACACAAATATCCCCGCACAATCATCTCTACTGGAAACCCTTTGCACAAAACCCCAACCGTAACATGCGGGTCAGGCGTGGCTAACTTCCAGTTCGGACAAATGTCTGACGTGGCATCCAAAAATTTTGAGGCTATCTCATTTAAGATTTGTCCTTTACATGGTATTCCCTTGGGCAAAATAACATCGAAGGCGGAAATCCGGTCAGTGGCCACCATGGCCAATACTTTGTCGTCAATGTTGTAAACGTCTCTGACCTTGCCATGATATACACTTTTTTGTTTTGGGAAATGAAATTCGGTATGAGTTAAAGCTTCCATAAATGATTGGTTTAGCGTATGATGAATGTTAATGAATACTCATGTCGTAAAGAGTTGCGAAAATACACTTTTTTGCAAAGAATAGGCGCAGGTGGCTATTTGACCGTGCTTCCCTCTTTCACTTGTTTTTGTGGTTGTACAATAGATAGAGCACCGTCGGCATTTTCGGCCATCAGCACCATGCCATGTGATTCCACGCCCTTGATATTTTTGGGCGCCAGATTGATCAGCATCAGTACCTGCTTGCCCACGAGGTCGGCAGGCTCGTAATATTCAGCAATGCCGGACACAATCTCGCGAGTGTCCACCCCAGTGTTAACTTTCAGCTTCAGCAGTTTCTTCGTTTTGGCCACTTTCTCAGCTTCCAATACCGTACAAATTCGGATGTCCATCTTCTGGAAATCTTCAAACGAGATGATAGGTTTCTCGGGTTCGGCCTTTGCCGTAGCTATCATGTTGGTGTTTTTGGTATCCTCCAACTTCTTAACCTGCTTGGCAATGGTCTCATCGTCTATTTTTTCGAAAAGATACTCGGCAGGGTTGAGTTGGCTACCCACTGCCAGTAGGTCGGCACGACCGCCGTCCTGCCAGTTTTTGGTGTTGATATTGAGGATACGCTGCAGTTTCTGGGCGGTGAAGGGCAAGAACGGTTCACATAGCACCGACAGGGCGGCACAAATCTGGAGCGAAAGGTGGATGATGGTTTTTGTCTGCTCGGGGTCCTCTTTCCACTTCTTCCACGGCTCTGTGTCTGTCAAATATTTGTTACCCAAGCGGGCGAGGTTCATGAACTCCTGCAAGGCCTCGCGGAAACGATAATGCTCAATGGAGTCGCCGATGAGCTTCGGAAACTCAGCAATCTTGGCCACAATCTCCCGCTCATAGTCAGAATAGGCACCATGTTCCGGAACAAAACCATTAAAGTATTTGTGAGTCAGCACGATGGTACGATTGGCAAAGTTGCCGAAAATGGCCAGCAGTTCGTTGTTGTTGCGTGCCTGGAAGTCGGCCCAGGTGAAGTCCGCGTCCTTGGTCTCCGGCGCGATGGAGGTCAGGGTGTAGCGAAGCACATCCTGTTTGCCAGGGAATTCCTCCACATACTCGTGCGCCCAAACGGCCCAGTTGCGGGAGGTGGAGATTTTGTCGCCTTCCAAATTCAGAAACTCGTTGGCGGGGACATTGTCGGGAAGAATATAGGAACCTTCCGCCTTCAGCATGCACGGGAAGATGATGCAGTGAAACACGATATTGTCTTTGCCGATAAAATGCACCAGCTTGGTATGCTCATCTTTCCACCATTTTTCCCACTCCGCATGGTGGGCTGTGGCCCACTCTTTGGTGGCGGAGATATAGCCTATGGGTGCGTCGAACCAGACGTAGAGCACCTTGCCCTCAGCATTGGGCAATGGCACCTTCACACCCCAGTTGAGGTCGCGCGTGACGGCGCGCGGCTGCAACCCTTGGTCGATCCACGACTTGCACTGCCCATAGACGGTGGGGCGCCAATCGTCTTTATGCCCTTTCAGAATCCACTCGCGAAGCCAAGGCTCATACTGGTCCAAAGGAAGGTACCAATGCTTGGTCTCCCTCAGTACCGGCACACTGCCGCTGAGCGCCGACTTAGGATCAATCAAATCGGTGGCGTTCAGCGATGTGCCACACACCTCACACTGGTCACCATAGGCATGCTCGTTTTTACAATGCGGACATGTACCCGTGATGTAACGGTCGGCCAAAAATTGTTGCGCCTCCTCGTCATAGTACTGCATGGTGGTCTTCTCAATGAGCTTGCCCTCTTCATACAGTTTTTTGAAATAGGCAGAAGCAGTCTCATGATGGGTCGGGTTGGAGGTGCGGGAATAGATGTCGAAGGAGATGCCAAGGTCTTCAAACGATTTTTTGATGATATTATGGTAGCGGTCCACGATATCTTGCGGGGTAACACCCTCCTTGCGAGCCTTGATGGTGATGGGCACTCCATGCTCGTCGGAACCGCCAATGAAAAGCACCTCTTTGCCGTTGTTGCGCAAGTAACGCGCATAGATGTCTGCCGGAATGTAAACCCCCGCCAAATGACCGATATGCACCGGTCCATTAGCGTAAGGTAATGCAGATGTGATGGTGTAGCGTTTGATATCTCTCATTTATCCAATAATTATGCGAGTCGTTAAAGAAAGCGCAAAAATAGCATTTTTTAGTAAGAGATGGTTGTTTACAGCGGCCTGTTCATAAAAAAAATACAAATGAGAGGTTTTTTTTAAAAAAGTGGTACTTTTGCAACACAATTTATTATTAACAAAATCTGAAAATTATGAAGAAATTATTTACCCTTTTAGCAATTGTATTTGCTGCTGTTGCAGTAAATGCTCAAGTCGAATTCACCTATGATTTCGAAAGTGATTTGCAAGGCTGGACCGTCCTTATGGTCAATTCAGATGGTGGTACATGGTTACACAGTTCCGCTAATCCTTCCTCCTACGACTATACTGATCTCGCTCACAGTGGCACTGGTTTTGCCATGTGCTACTCCTTTGTTGATTATGATGGAGCATACGACACAGATTGCTACCTTGTTTCCCCTCGTAAGTATAACATTGTAGCCGGCTCAACAATAACCTTCTATGCTGACAATGCCAATGACAGTTATCCTGAGAGCATTTCTGTTGAAATAGCTACCGTTGATAATCCGACAGCTGCCGATTTTACAAGCATTTGGCAAGGCGGAGCAAAAGGAAGTTCTGGTGAAAAATACGATAACTGGCGAAGCCATAGCATTGATCTGAGTTCATACGCTGGCCAGAGCGTTTGGATAGCTTTTCACGATGTGAACGAAGATCAGTATGAAATCTGGATTGACGATGTTACCATTCTTGCTGAGAGTGGTACCGGAATCAATGAGATTGCAGACAACAACTTCACGGTTTATCCGAACCCTGCCACTTCTATGATTACGGTGGAGGGCGAAGGTGTTGCTGAAATTTACAACACTCTCGGCCAAATGATTATGAGCAACGAAGTGAATGGCAATGCCCAATTCAACGTTAGCAGCCTGGAGAGCGGCGTTTATTTCATTCGTATGAATGGTGCTACCCAACGTTTCATCAAGAAATAATGCTTGATAAATACTTCTTATAACAATTTATGGAGTGTTTACCCAAAACTGCTGCAGACCTCGGGCTCCAGCAGTTTTTTTTATTTTTTTGGTTTTGTATAAAAAAATATATTACTTTTGCAACTCAATTTATTATTAACTTAAATTCTTAATATTATGAAAAAGTTTTTTACCCTTTTGGTTGTTTGCTTTGCCGCTTTCGCAGTAAACGCCCAAATCACAGATGACTTTGAGTCGTATGACAATTTTACTTTAAATCCAACTTCACCATGGACTTTCGTCGATGGAGATGGTTCCAACACTTATGGCTTTTCGGGGATTTCCTTTGAAAATTCAGGATCTCCGATGGCTTTCATCGTGATGAATTTTGATGAAAGTGTTCTTGGTGCCCAAATGTCAGTTGGAGCACATTCTGGCAGCAAATTCTTAGCTAGTTTTGCAGCCACCACGCCTCCGAATGACGACTGGATTATTAGCCCTGAATTGACTGGCGCCGCTGGCACCATCACTTTCTACGCCCTTACCTACACGGCTAACTATGGACTGGAAAGAATGAGAGTTTTGGCTTCCTCTACCACCAATGATGTTTCCAGTTTCAGTCCTATTTCTGAAGGCTCTTATGTTTCTGTTCCTGCTGATGATTGGACAGAATACACCTACAACTATCCTGCCGGCACCAAATATGTGGCTATCAACTGTGTTTCAGACGATGCCTTTATCTTCATGCTGGATGACATCACTATTTCTACTGGTGTCGGTATTGTAGATGTTGACGCACCTGAGTTCTCCATCTATCCGAATCCTGCTACCTCTGTTATCATGGTTACCGGCGAAGGAACTGCCGTTATCTCCAACATCCTTGGTCAACAAGTGATGTCTGCTACCGTGAACGGTGCTACTGAAATCAATGTTTCCGAACTTGAGAGCGGTATTTATCTTATCAACATGAATGGTGTTACCAAAAAGTTCATCAAGAAATAAGATTTTCTATTTTAGCATAAAAAAAGGAGGCAAACGCCTCCTTTTTTTTATGCTGTAAACTCCTTTTAATAATTAAAGGGTAAGGTTACTATTTGACTAAGTCAACGATAGCCTTAAATGCCTCAGGATTATTCATCGCGAGGTCGGCAAGGGCTTTGCGGTTAAGCGCCACACCTTTTTTGCCCAAGTTGCCCATGAGGGCAGAGTAGGACATGCCATATTCGCGTGCACCCGCGTTAATACGGGTAATCCACAAACTTCTGAAGTTTCTCTTTTTGTTCTTTCGATCGCGGTAGGCGTATTGCTGGCCTTTTTCCCACGAATTGACTGCAACGGTCCAAACGTTCTTACGTTTGCCGAAGTACCCACGGGTACGTTTCAAAATCTTTTTTCTTCTTGCTCTTGAAGCAACATGATTGACTGATCTTGGCATAATTGATTCCTTTCTTTTACGTCAGCGGTTTATAAACCTTATAAACTCTTTTCGGGCTGATAGTAAACTTTTAATGATTAATACTTGATTTAACTTAGCACTGTCCGAGCATTTGCTTAACGGTGCGTTCCAAATTCGGTTCGACAATAGCGCTGTAAGCCAGGTTACGTTTTCTCTTTTTTGTCTTTTTGGTGAGAATGTGGCTGTGATAAGCGTGATGTCTCTTGATTTTACCGGTGCCGGTCAAAGTGAATCTTTTCTTGGCAGCGGATTTCGTTTTGATTTTTGGCATTTTCTCTAACTTTTAAAGGTTAATATATATAGAGTTGACAGCATTTTACTTTTTGGATTTCGGACTGAGCATGATGGTCATGTTCTTGCCCAACAGGGTCGGCATCTGGTCCACCTTGCCATATTCTTCCAAACTTTGTGCAAAGCGCAGGAGGAGCAGCTCTCCCTGGTCCTTGTAGATAATCGACCGGCCGCGGAACGTCACCATTACCTTCACCTTGTATCCGTCAGACAAGAATTTGGTGGCATGGTTGAGCTTGAAGTTGAAGTCGTGGTCGTCCGTCTGGGGTCCCATATGGATTTCCTTGACCTGCGTCTTGGCACTGTTGGCCTTGATCTCTTTCTGCTTTTTTTTCTGTTCGTACAAATATTTCTGATAATCCATCACTTTGCATACCGGCGGATTGGCCTGTGGAGAGATCTCCACAAGATCCAGGTCATACCGTTCGGCAATTTCCAAGGCCTCTCGCAAGGAGACGATCTTCGGCTCAAAATTTTCACCCACGACACGTACTACTTGTGAGGTGATGTTTTCATTGATATTGTGCGGAGCCTCCTTCTTGTTGGGGGCCACATATCGAACGCGGTTCTTAGGGTTAGGTGTGCTCTTCAAAGTACCTTTCTGTTTTTATTTTCTAATAATTTTATACTTAAATATTTGGGGCGCAAAAATACACTTTTTTTTATTCTCATCCTCTTTCATGTATTTTTTTTATTTTTGCACCCTATTTTACTAAGAATCATTTGAAAGTATGAAACGAATATTCGATTTTAAAGGCAGGCTCTTGGGTTTGGGAATGGCACTTTTGATGGTGTTTTCTTTCAATTCAATGACAGCGCAACGCTCAGAGATCGGGCTCTTTGGCGGCGGCGGATTCTACCTCGGAGAATTGAACCCTACACATCTTTTTGCCGGCACAAAACCTGCTGGTGGTCTGATTTATCGCTATAATCTGACACCAAGATGGGCATTAAAGGCCGATTTTTTGTTTGGACGCGTGGAGGGCAGCGATGCTACCACCAATAAAGGCTATGAACGAAACCTCAGCTTTTTCTCCCCCATCACCGAATTCTCAGTGGTGGCCGAGCTTAACTTCTTCCAACTCTATAATACAACTGGCAAGAATCGCTTCACACCCTACATATTCGCTGGTGCTACCCTCTTCTCATTCAACCCCAAAACCGTCTATAACGATGAAATCTATGAGCTCCAAAGCTTCGGCACAGAAGGCCAAGGTCTGGAAGGCGGTCCCGAAAAACAATATAAACTCACCTCCTTCGCCATTCCCTTTGGCATTGGCGTGCGCGCCACTATCGGGCGTTATTTCTCTATCGGGGCAGAATGGGGCATCCGCTATACGTTTACCGACTACATAGATGATGTGCGCGGCGTCTATTTCGACAACGATGTCCTTCGCGAACACCGCGGCGATTTGATTGCCAACATAGCCGACCGCTCCCCCGAACTGACCGATGAACTCGGACAACCACTCCCTTACCACCAGGCAGGGGAACAACGCGGCAATACAACTACTACCGATATCTATTCCTTCTTTGGTCTCACATTTACGGTCAAGTTTGGCAATGAAGACCAAACGTGCGATCTCAGAAAACCCAGAAAGAGAAGATAAACCTGGCACCTATGTTATCAACCCCGCAAAACACACCCCATCATGTGGCTATCATCATGGATGGCAATGGACGATGGGCACAGAATGCCGGTTATGACCGCATCTATGGCCATCAACATGCCCTCACCGCTGTGCACGATGCCATCGAATGCGCTGGCGAACAGGGCATTCAGTTTCTGACTCTCTACGCTTTCTCCACCGAGAACTGGAACCGCCCACAAGAAGAAGTCAACATGCTGATGTCTCTCTTTGTGCAGACAATCCACCAGCAACTTGATGAAATGCATGCCAAAAATGTGCGCCTCTTGTTGACAGGACGCATTCAAGACCTGCCCGCAGATTGCCAAGAGGTCATGCAAGACGCTATTCGCAAAACCGCTGACAATACAGGACTCACCGTTATCCTGGCTCTTAGCTACAGCGGACGCGCTGAACTGACCGATTGTGTCAAGGCTTTGGCCGAAAAAGTGTCAAAGGGACGGATCACCGTTGAACAAATCTCAGCCGATACTATCCAACAGCATCTCTACCAGCCAGATGTGCCCGATCCCGATATTCTGATCCGTACTGGCGGTGACCTCCGTGTTAGCAATTTTCTGCTCTGGCAAATAGCCTATACAGAACTCTTTTTCTTGCCCGTATTATGGCCCGATTTCCGAAAACATCACCTTTTGGAAGTGCTACAAGCGTACCAAAATCGCGAACGCCGCTTCGGAAAAACCAGTGCCCAAATTTCCCAATCATAAATTTTGTATCTTTGCCGACTTTTTGAAATTTTGTAATGAAACTGCAAAAAATAGCCCTAACACTCTTGGCATTCTTTATGATTGTTTGTGCCTTAAATGGTTACGGACAGATCATAGTGTCTGGTAATACACCTGACGAGCCAGAGAAATTGGACTATGCCAACCCTAAAACATACGAGATTGGTGGTATCACCTCCTCAGGAACCGCTCCGCTCGACCAACGCCTGCTCTCCTTTCACGTGGGCGATGTGATCAAAATCCCGGGCGACGAAATTTCCAATAGCATTAAAGCCCTGTGGCGTACCGGACTTTATGAAGATGTGGAGATAACCTTGACTCGTGTGTCGGGCAATCTCGCCTTTCTCGATGTGCGATTGGAAGACCGTTCCCGCCTCATCTCCTTTGGCTTTAAGGGAACTACTAAGGCCGATGAAAACGATCTCCGCGAGAAACTACATATCTCTCAAGGCAATATTATCAATGATAATATGAAGAATACCTGTGTCAATATCATCAAAAAATACTATATTGACAAAGGATTCTATAACTGTGAAGTCAATATTCAAGAGATTCCTGATGATAAAATCAAAAATGCCGTCAGTTTGCTCTTCAACATCCAAAAGTCCAAAAAGGTGAAAATCGCACAGATCCGTTTTGAAGGAAACGAGGGAGTACCCAATGCTGTGCTGCTCCGCGCCATGAAGGACACTAAAGAAAAATCCCGCTTCATGCCTCTTTATAAGGCTGATACTGCCATTGCCTATACGCTCAAGCATAAAGGTTATTACGAATCCAAGGATATTATTCAGCATTTTGATGAGTACTTCTCCCCTCGCGTGAAACTGAGAATCTTCAAAAAGTCCAAGTTCTCCAAGGAATCGTATGCCAAAGATAAAGTAAATCTCATTAACAAGTACAATGAGTTGGGTTATCGCGATGCCATCATCGAGAAAGACACCTATTACATTAAAGGTAATGACCTTTTCATTGACATCAAGGTGAACGAGGGAACCCAATACTATTTTCGTAATATCAATTTCGTGGGAAATACAGTCTATCCGACTTCCACGCTTTCCCAACTACTGGGTATAAGCAAAGGCGATGTCTATAACCAGACCCTTCTTCATAAGAATCTGACCATGAAGGAGGATGGTGAGGATATTGCTTCACTTTATATGAACAATGGTTACCTCTTCTTTGTCGCCAATCCTGTTGAAGTTGCGGTCGATGGTGACTCCATTGATATAGAGATTCGTATTAGGGAAGGCAAAAAGGCCACATACAATAATATAAATATTGTAGGCAACACCAAAACAAACGACAATGTGATTCTCAGAGAAATTACTACTATTCCAGGGCAATTGTTTAATCGTGCCGACATTATACGCACCCAGCAGGTGCTGATGTCCTTGGGATATTTTAACCAGGAGAAGATGGATGTGCAACCAAAACCCAATGAAGCTGATGGAACGGTGGACATTACTTATGTAGTGGAGGAGACCAGTTCAGACCAATTGTCTTTGAGTGCTGGTTATGGTGCCACAGGGTTTGTCATTCAAGCTGGTGTCACCTTTAACAACTTTTCCACTAAGAAGTTTTTCAAGAAGGATGCTTGGACACCCATTCCAAGTGGTGATGGCCAGCGACTTTCTTTCAATGTGTCCACCAATGCCTCATGGTATCAATATTATAACTTGTCATTCACCGAGCCCTGGCTGGGTGGCAAAAAGCCCAATGCCCTTACGATAGGTGTCTATTATCAGAAGCAGACCAATAGTCGCAAGAAAACGGATGACAACTTTGCCTCTTCCAGCATTGCCGGCGCCTCTCTCTCTATTGCCAGCCAGTTAAAATGGCCCGATGACTACTTCTCCATGTCGCACACCATCTCCTATGAGTACTATTTTGTTAAGAATTGGTCTGGTTACTATGTCTTCAATAATGGCCATGCCAACAGTTTGAGTTATATTTTCACACTGTCCCGAAACTCCGTCAATGCTCCCATTTACCCGCGTGAGGGTTCCAGCATTACTTTCTCCATGCAGTTGACACCTCCATACTCCTTGTTCTCACACAAGGATTATGTCAATGCTTCCGATCAGGAGAAATATAAATGGTTAGAGTTTCATAAATGGAAGTTTAATGCATCGTGGTTCACCCGCATTGTGGACAATCTTGTGTTGAACGTGCGTCTGAAGATGGGGTTCATGGGATGCTATAACCAAGATATCGGCATCACCCCATTCGGTCGCTTCTACCTTGGCGGTGACGGCCTTTCCACCTATGCTTATGATGGCCGCGAGGTAATTGGGATGCGTGGCTATGAAGATGAGGTGCTCTCTCCGTATCTTGACGGCCTTTCCACTGGCGCCAGCATCTATCATAAGTTTACCGCCGAGTTGCGTTACCCGATTACGCTGAATCCGACAGCTACCGTCTATTTGCTCGCCTTTCTGGAGGCTGGCAAGGGCTGGCTCGACAAGCACCAGTACAACCCCTTCAACCTCTATAAGTCCGCCGGCGTTGGCGTGCGCGTATATCTGCCTATGTTTGGCTTGCTCGGCTTCGACTATGGCTATGGCTTCGATGATGTGCCCGGGCGAACCGGAAAGGTAAATCACAGCCAGTTCCATATTTCCATTAACCAATCCATCGATTAATACAATATTTTATTCTGAAATGCGTTATCACAACTACTTAAAACCTAATACAATGAAAAAGATAATTCTTTTAGTTATGGTCCTCTCTTCTTGCCTGTTCTCCTTTGGCCAGAAATATGCTTATATCAATTCTGAGTATATTCTCTCGAATATGTCCGAGTACAAAGAGGCTCAAGCAGAGTTGAACCGTCTTGCCGTACTGTGGCAAAAAGAGATAGAAGCTAAGTTCTCCGCTATCGATTCCATGTACAAAAGATACCAAGTGGAATCCATTACTATGCCTGAACAAATTAAAATCAGCCGTGAGGAGGCTATTATAGCTGAGGAAAAGGCTGCAAAAGACCTTCAAAAGAAACGCTTTGGACAAGATGGCGACCTCTTTAAAAAAAGAGAGGAGTTGGTGAAGCCCATCCAAGACAGAGTGATCAGCACGGTAAATGATTATGCCAAGGAAAAAGGCTATGCCTTTGTGTTTGACGCAGCTGGCGATATGACCATTATCTATGCAGATCCCAAGTGGGATATAAATTCCCAAATTTTGCAGAAATTGGGTGTCTCTGTAAACGATGACTTGGATGATTAGTCTATTAGCTTGTTTGAATCATTTTATAAATCAGAAAATAATATCAGAATGAAAAAATTGTTAGTTCTTGTGGCAGCTGTTCTGCTTTTTTCCTTGAACCCTGCCTCCGCTCAAAAGTATGGCCATGTCAATTCCAGCGAAATCTTGGAGCTGATGCCCGGCATTGATTCCTTGCAAATCAAATTGATGGCTTTCCAGACGGAATTGCAGTCAACATATGAGAGCATGATGACAGAGTATCAACAAAAGAAAGACAAATTTGACAGAGAGGTGGGTACTATGTCCTCTTCCGTACGTCAGCTTCGCGAGAAAGAACTCGAAGATCTTGCAAACCGTATCCAAGAATTCCAAAGCATTGCCCAGGAAGACCTTGAAAACAAACAGTTTGAATTAGCAAAACCTTTCCAGGACAAGATACAGAACGCTATCAACAAGGTGGCCAAGGACCACGGTTTTACTTATATCTTTGACACGAAGATTCTCCTCTATTCCAACGGGGAGGATATTACGCCCCTGGTGAAAAAAGAGTTAGGTATCAAATAAATTTCATAGCTATGAAGAAAGTATTTGTCATATTGTTGGCCCTGTTGTGCAGCATGGGGTGCTTCGCCCAAAAGGCGAAGTTCGGTCATGTGGACTATGCCTCCATCATGCCGCTGATGCCAGGTATTGACACCGCACAAACCGTCTTGGCCGAACTACAGAAAGAATATCAGGAGTCTGGTCAAAAGATGGCTGATGAGCTCAAGGTCAAAGAAGCCGAATATATGAAGATGGCCAATTCCGGCGCTTCAGCTGCCGTTCTCAAAATCAAGGAAGATGAGTTCAGAAAACTCTATGAACGGTTCCAAGAGTTTGTGAACAGTACCGAACAACAACTTCAAGCTAAACAGTTGGAGTTGCTGAAACCCTTTCAGGAAAATATCATCGCTGCTATTAAAAAAGTGGCCGACAGCCAGAACTATATCTATGTGTTCGATATCTCCACACTGGCCTATTATGGCGATTCTACCGATTTGACAGCTCTGGTAAAAAAAGAGCTCGGAATACAATAGCCACATTTTCCCATAAAATGTTGCCCTCGTTAGATTTAAAGAGGGCAATAGACAATAAAAAAGGGGGCCAAAAGGCCTCCTTTGTCTGTTTCAAAATCCTTGAGCGTATTCCTACTCTAAATCGATGGCCTCGCAGGGGCAAGCGTCAGCGCAAGCACCACACTCGATGCACAAATCAGGGTTGATGGAATAAGGATTGCCTTCAGAAATAGCCTCTTGAGGGCATTCACCTTGACAAGTTCCACAACTTGCACAAAGATCCGGATTGATTTTGTAAGCCATAATAATTGTTGTTTTAAGTTGTTTGTTTAATTTGGCGGCAAAAATACAATTTTTTTATATGCACCTGCCGCGTATCAGAATTTTTATTGACAATGAAATGAGAATAACGATTAACAGGGTTCTTAAAAAAATTCTTACCTTTGCCACCTAATTGAAAAAAGCATGGAAAAGACAACGGAAACCCCTCTAATGCGGCAATATAACAAGTTTAAAGCCCAACACCCAGATGCTATTCTGTTATTTAGGGTGGGGGATTTCTATGAGACTTACGGTGATGATGCCATCACCGCAGCCAAGGTTTTGGGTATCACGTTGACCAAACATCATTCCAAGGGGACCTTTCAAACCGAGTTGGCGGGTTTTCCCTACCACGCCCTGGATGTCTATCTCCCTCGATTGGTTAAGGCTGGATTGCGGGTGGCTATCTGCGAACAACTGGAAGACCCAAAACTGACGAAAACCCTTGTGAAACGCGGTATCACCGAGATGGTGACACCAGGCGTCTCTATTAACGACAAAGTCTTGGAACAACGCGAGAACAATTTCTTAGGCGCTATCCAACTCAACGACCATGTGTCGGGAGTCGCTTTCGTGGATATCTCTACTGGAGAATTTTATGTGGCAGAAGGAGATTTAGCCTATATCGATAAGCTTTTCCAAAACTTCAAACCTGCGGAGTTGATTATTCAGAAGAATAAAATCCCCTTTTTCAAGGAACATTTCGGTGACAAAATGCTCCTGACCCCATTTGATGACTGGGTTTTTACATCGGATTTTGCCGTAGATATCCTCACTAAACACTTTCAGACCTCTTCCCTGAAAGGCTTTGGTGTGGACACCCTTGCGCATGGTATTGTGGCTGCTGGCGCCGCCTTACATTATCTGTATGAGACACAGAACCATAGGATACAGCATGTCAACAAGTTATCTAGAATTGAAGAGGAACATTATGTTTGGTTGGACCGCTTCACCGTCCGAAACTTGGAATTGGTGCAAACACCCAATGAGCATGCGGTCACGCTTTTGCAGGTTTTGGACCAGACGCAGACCCCGATGGGCTCACGTATGTTACGGAAGTGGCTTCTGATGCCCCTAAAGGAAAAAGTACTGATTGACGAGCGTCTCTCTATGGTTGATTTTCTGATGCAACATGATGAATTGTCGCAAGAACTTTCTTCTGACTTGAAAAAGATCGGTGATCTGGAGCGCATGGTTTCCAAGATTGCCACTTCCAAGATTAATCCCCGGGAAGTGCTACAGTTGGCCCGCTCTTTACGTGCTGTGGAACACGTCAAAAAGATGATAGAAAAACAAGACAACCCCATGTTCACCAAAATCTCGGAACAATTGAACCCCTGTCTGTCCATCTGCACGCGTATAGAGCATGAAATCGTTGAGGAAGCTCCTGTGATGGTTAGCAAGGGCAACATTTTCCAAGACGGAGTCAACGAACAACTTGACGAGCTCAGAAATCTGGCTACCAACAGCAAGAATATTCTGGCTGATATTCAGAAGAGGGAAGCCGAACGAACTGGTATTACCAATCTTAAAATTGGATTCAATAACGTGTTTGGCTATTATATAGAGGTTTCCAATTCCAATAAGAGCAAAGTGCCGCCAGAATGGACACGCAAGCAGACGCTCACCAACAATGAACGCTATATAACCGAGGAGTTGAAGAATCTTGAGACCAAAATTCTGAGTGCTCAAGACCAGATAGGAATCATTGAAACCCAGCTTTACAATGAACTGCTCATTACTCTTACCGACTATATATCCCTGATACAGAACGATGCGCGTTTGTGTGCGCGTTTGGATGTGTTGCTGTGCTTTGCAGTGGTTTCTGAAGCCAACCACTATGCTCGCCCTGTCATTAACGATAGTTATGCCATTAAGATTAAGCAGGGGCGGCACCCGGTTATTGAGAAGCAATTGCCCCCAGGCGAGCCCTATATTGCCAATGATATTACTCTGGACAACGACAAACAGCAGATCGTCATCATTACGGGTCCTAACATGTCGGGAAAGTCAGCGCTTTTGCGACAGACAGCTCTTATTGTGCTGATGGCTCAAATTGGATGCTTTGTGCCCGCCAAGAGTGCGAATATTGGCATTGTGGACAAGATTTTTACCCGAGTGGGAGCTTCCGACAACATTACAACGGGCGAATCTACCTTTATGGTGGAAATGAATGAGACAGCCAGCATCTTGAACAATATCTCCAATAGGAGTTTGATATTGTTGGATGAGATTGGCAGAGGTACTAGTACCTATGACGGTGTTTCCATTGCCTGGTCCATTGCCGAGTATTTGCATGAAAACCACCATGCCCGGGCCAAAGTGCTATTTGCCACACACTATCATGAGCTTAACGATATGGCCGACCAATTTGCCCGCATTAAAAACTTCCATGTCTCCATCAAAGAGATTGACAACAAAGTCTATTTCCTTCGCAAGTTGGAGCCAGGTGGCAGCGAGCATAGTTTCGGTATCCATGTGGCCCGCATGGCTGGCATGCCAGCCGCCGTACTGAAACGGGCTGAAGCCATTCTGAAGCAGTTGGAGAAGAGTCGTACTAACGAAAAGGGTAAGGAAATCAAAATAGAGAAATCCTCACCTGGTTACCAGTTGAGCTTCATCAACTTGGACGATCCGCTGCTACTGGAGGTGAAGGATGTCATTGTAGGACTTGACATCAACAGTCTTACCCCTGTTGAAGCCTTGATGAAGCTGAATGAAATCCAGCAGCTACTGACAAAGGGGAAACAATAGCAAGCGACGTTTTTATCATTGCCCACCCCAGCGTCTTTATATCTAAACTGCCGCTGGATCAAACATCTAAAAATTATTGGCAGTTACCAATAATTCTTATTATCTTTCTCGGCCATGTTTATTAAAAACAGATGTTGTGGTTGGGTGAGTAATGGTTCATGATCCAGCCGCTTTCATGTTTTCTCACACCTCCTGCCGCAGGAACTTCCTGAACATGTAAGTTAAAATGCTGGAATCGTTCGCTACTTGAGAATAAAGAGAGACGACCATTTGGCCGCCTCTCTTATGGTGTCTCAGCTGGGATTCGAACCCAGGACCCCATCCTTAAAAGGGATGTGCTCTACCTGCTGAGCTACTGGGACATCCGTTCTCTTTTTTGAGACTGCAAAAATAGACTTTTTTTCATTAAAACCAACGAGTCTTTTCCCATTTTTTGGGAATATTATATAAAATACTGATATTCAGTGATAAAAAAATTTCATTATATTTATTTAAAGCTGCGTATTGTTTCGTATAAATTGTATATTTGTGTTTATAAATCACTGATAATTAATATGTTAAAATTAAAAATTAGAAAAATGACAGGCTAAAAAAGAAATTGACCAAATTCAGGTTAAAAGTGACGAAAAAAGGATCAGAAATGAAATAGGAAGACGCAAAAGTAACAACTCATAAAATGAATTATGATGCTGAAAAAACTTATTTTGAATCCGCAAAGAGACACCATAACCATTTGTCTGCCTCCCGAGTGGGTAGGTAAGCCCTTAACCTGTATTTTGAAATCCTCATACGATATGCAAGGGGATATAGTTTCGCAGGTGAGTGAAGATTCTATCCAATATCAGCGTGTACGCTTTTCGAGAAGGAAACAACATTTGTGCAGGTCACGGAGAAAACGGCGTTAGTGAAGGTCGGCACCAATCAAGTGCATGAACTCCTGTCGTGTGTTCTCATTCTTGAGAAAAGCACCTGTAAATTCTGAAGTAGTGGTCACGGAGTTCTGTTTCTGGATGCCTCTCATGGACATGCAGAGGTGTTGGGCTTCGATGACTACAGCCACGCCCATGGGATTTAGTACCTCTTGCAAGCAGTCCTTGATCTGAGTGGTCAGTCTTTCCTGTAGTTGCAGGCGGCGGGCAAAGCATTCCACCACGCGAGGGATCTTGCTCAAACCTACAATGGTTCCATTAGGGATGTAGCCGACGTGTGCCTTGCCGAAAAAAGGAAGCAGATGATGCTCGCATAAAGAGTAGATTTCAATATCTTTCACCACGACAATTTGTTTGTAGTCTTCGTGAAAAAGAGCGCTTTCGAGAATACTCTTGGGGTCTTGTCGGTAGCCGTGGGTGAGGAAGTCAATGGATTTGGCCGCCCTCATGGGTGTTTTGAGCAATCCTTCACGTTGAGGGTCCTCTCCAATGTGGGCTAATATATGGCGATAGTTATCAGCTAATGCATCAATGTCTTCTTCTGGTAATGCGGGGATTTTGTTCACAGATAAAGTGTTGTTCATAATTTATTGAATAAAAGGATTATATAATTGTTCGTGAGCTATAGTGGTCAACTCCCCGTGTCCGGGTATGATGATGGTGTCGTTAGGGAGGGTTAGGATTTTGGTTTTGATCATCTCTACCAACAAGGCACCATTGCCGGTGGGGAGGTCGCTTCGTCCCACGCTTTCTTCAAAGAGCAAGTCACCGCATATCAGAAATCCGTTGCGGGCATCATACAGGGTGATGCTGCCATCGCAGTGACCAGGTGTGTAAAGCACTTGTAGTCGCTGTTCCCCGAAAGAGAGTGTTTCGCCCTCCTTCAGGGTACAATCGATAGCGGGCATTTTTTCCACATCCAAGCCGAAAGCGTATGCGTAGGCTGCGGCTTTGTCGTAGATAGGTCCTCCTGCCTCATGCAAGTAGAGGGGCACGTTGGGCCAGGTGTGCTTGCACCAAGGGTTACCAGCAATGTGGTCTATGTGCGGGTGTGTGTTGACCACCTTTTTGACGGTTAATCCATGGCTGTCAAGATACTCCTTGAGTTGTGCGTCTTCATAACTTTGACAGTTGCCCGGATCCACAATGAGGGCCTCCTTGGTGTGGTCATGCAACACCAAGGTGTTAACCATAATCGGATTGAAATGGAAGATTCGGACCGTTATTTCATTGAATTGTTGGCTGATACTTTGCATGATGGCGGTAAGTGTAGCGCGTTTTTTCCGGTTTTTCGGCAGACTATTTAATTTCCACACCATTGCTGTATCGTATAACCTGATACACTTCACCGTTGGGCTTCCAATAGGTCCAGGTACCCTCCTTCAGACGGTTTTTGAAAGCGCCCGAATAATGTTTCTTGCCGTTTTCGTAGTATTCAGTGAATTTTCCTTCAGGAACATCATTGGAAAAATTCTGCTCCCGAACCTTGACTTCATGCACATTGTAGAAGGTCCATTTTCCTTGTTTTTTGTCATTCGAGTACTTTCCTTGGGAGAAGACTTTGCCGTTTTGTGCAAATTCTTTCCATGTGCCGGTCTTAAGATTGTTCTTATAGGCACCTTGTTTGGACTTGTGTGTCGTTTCCTCCCAATAATAGGTGAAAGGACCGTTCATCAGGCCATCTTTGTATTTGATGGCGTATTTTTGATGTCCATCGGTGTAAAAACCCGTCCACAAGCCATTCATCTCGCCTTTGTGGAAGAAACCGTGGTCTTTTACGCGACCATCAGGGTAATAGGATGTCCATTCGCCTTCTTCTTTGTCATTGCTAAAAGGGCCTTGACGTTGGAGTTTGCCATCTTCGTACCAGGCTTTCCATAGACCGTTGCGTTGACCGTCTTTGTAACTTCCCCGCTTCCAGATCTTGCCATTTTCGTAATAGTAGCACCATTCCCCCACTTGCTTGCCTTGGTCAAAGAGTCCCTTGCTGCCCAACTGTCCGTTTTCGTGATAATATTTCCATTCACCTTGCTGTAACCCCTTGACAGATGATCCCTCCATGCTTTTTTCTCCGTTTTTCGACCACCAGCAGGCATATCCTTCCAGTTCCCCCATCTGATATTCACCTTCAAAATATTTTTCCCCATTATCGTAATATTCAATGGCATGGCCGTTGATGCTGTCGGCCAAATACTGTACCTCCTTGAATATTTTTCCGTTGGGATGGTAAAATGTCCAGTTTCCGTTTCGCTGACCATTTGCAAACTGTCCTTCCGCCTCCTTAGCGCCTGATTGGTACCAACTTTTGAAAGGTCCGTTGTCAGCATGATACTCTTGGCTGATGCGACCATCCTCAAACCAAACCTTCCATAAGCCAATTTTTTTCCCGTCTTTGTAATCACCTTCTGTCCATTTGGTTCCGCTGTAGTGATAATAAATCCAGTGTCCTTGCTCCTTGCCGTTTGTTTCCACACCAATGGACATGAGTTGGTGGTTTTTCCAATAATTTTTGATGGTGTCTTGTCCTTGAAGCGAGACGCTGGCAAGCAGACAACCCAATATTGCGATAAACTTCTGCATATCTAATTAATTAAACAAAGTGCAAAAGTAATAAAAATATGCTAAAATAAAGCGCATGAATCCTATTTATTGCGGAATTAACAACAAACGCACGTACACGGGCAGGTGATCAGCGAATCCGCCGATGTACCGGGGCCCTAAATAGGTCCGAAAAGTCTTGACTCCACCATATTTTTCGTCGGGGACCAGTAGAAAAGGTGCATCGAAAATGTGCGCTTTGCAACTGGCAATCCGTAGTGTGCTTTTGCATGAGAGCAAAGATCGGGAAACAACAATCTGGTCAAGACAACCCCAAAAGTCTTCATGTTTGTGTGATCCGCTGTTGTTTTTCAAGAATGCATACATCAGGTTAAAGAGTGTGTCTTGTGTATTGTCACTGCTATAACGGGCAGCCCGCAAGTGCCGTTCCATGCTCTCGTCCGTGCAGTAGTCGTTGTAGTCACCCATCAGCAGGATATGAGCATCTGGCTCAGTTGCCAATATGGAGTCACAATGCTTTTTGGCTACTTCTGCATAGTAGTTTCGCTTCGGAATGGTGGCCGCATAGCCCCCGAATCGGGAAGTCCAGTGGTTGACGAGCACATGTAGTGAATCGCGATTACGAAAGCGCAAGACCGCATAGAGAAGATCGCGGTTGCGAGTGTTTGGCTCAAAGGGGAATACCACCGGGATTTTTTCGGAATGGAGCACACTGACACAACTGTCGCGATAGAGTAATGCCACATCCACACCGCGCCGGTCAGGTGAATCATAGTGAAGATAGCGATATCCATAACATTTGATGGGCGATTTGTAACAAAGATCCTTAAGCACCTGTTCGTTTTCTATTTCCGCCAAGCCAATGATGTATGGAGGGTTTCCTTCGCCCATGGCCACTATCACTTTCCCAATATGCTGGATCTTCCGCTGATATTTCGCATAACTCCAATGATACAAACCAGTAGGTGTGAAATCGTCATCATTGGTCAATGAGTCATCCGAAGGATGGAACAGATTCTCCACATTGTAGAAAGCCACCAAACAAGTGTCCCCTTTCTGAGCCACTGCACTACATAATAAACTGTATGCTATGATAATCCAGATTATTCGCTTTGTCAGATCAACTATTTTCATGCGGCAAAAATAAAAAAATTATTTAATTGCAATAATTTAATTAAAACAACGTTAATATTATATGAAAATAATTATAAAATCTTTGTTTTCACTCTTTTATCCACGTCTTTGTGTGGGGTGTGGGAACGCGTTACTACAAGGTGAGCAGCGTTTATGTGTATATTGTCAGCTGCATATGCCAGAGACAAATTTTCATTTGAAACATGAGAATCCTTTGTTGGAGGTCTTTGCGGGTCGGGTGCCGGTGCGGGAGGTGGCAGCCTTACTATATTATAATAAGGGGAGCATGGTGCAACGGGTATTGCATCATCTGAAGTACAAAGGGGAAAAAGAATTAGGATACGACCTTGGACTCTATTATGGAAAATTGTTGAAGACCGAGCCTCGGTTTAGTTCAATAGATTGTATATTGCCTATACCATTACATCCTAAAAAGATGCGGAAGCGAGGTTATAACCAGAGCGAGTGGATCGCCATGGGTTTGTCGGAGGGGCTTGGAATCCCCTTGCTGACGGATGTCCTGATAAGGGAACAGTTTACGGAAACGCAGACCAAGAAAGGCCGTTTCAGTCGTTGGGAGAATGTCAAGGAGGTTTTTGCGGTGAAAAACACGCAGAAGATAGTGGGCAGACACGTGCTGGTGTGTGATGATGTATTGACAACTGGTGCCACTATGGAGGCAGCGTTGCAGCATTTGGTGCAGGTGGAGGGAGTGACTGTAAGTGTGGTCGCTTTGGCCACAGCAGGGCATTAAAGATTTTCTTTGCGGGAGGCGAAGCGTACCTGTCGATTTTCTTCACCATTGAAGTGCGTGTGCGTCACCTTCAAATAATGGGCTCCGTTCGGTTTCTTCTGCAGGTGAGGTTCGGCGTATTTCTGATATTTGATCAACTGCTCTTGGTCAATGCTCCAGAAAGTGGTGTAGGGTTTGCTGAACCGGATGCCTCTGTTCGACTTGGTTGCCTTCATTACGACTTGGTTCTTGTACATATCGAAGAAGTGAAATTGGGTGGTGGCGGGCATTGGAAAGCCATGTAGATAGGTCTGCTTCAGTGAAAGATCTTCTTCAACTTCAGTAATCGGATTTTTGAATATGAGGAAAGAAAGGTCTCTAAAATCCATCAAAAAGGTGTCCACTTTGTGGGTCAAATAGTCTATGGAGATACCCTGAGCATAAGAAGAGGTGAAACCTAACGAGTCAATGGAGCAGGAGATGGTCAGTTGGGGGACATAGACTGTTTCGGAGTGGTTGAGGTATTTTTTCAGTTGTTCCGACAGGTGGAGGTATAGGGAGTCGTAATGGTCCGGGTAGGCTTCGCGATAGTCCATTACCACCTCGCCTCGCCGTTCCATGAACTCTTGAATGTTGTTGATGGTTTTGGAAAAAGCGGGCGACAAGTTGTTTTGTTTCAGCAAAGAGTTCAGTTCTGAGGATTTGGTGACGGCAGCGATGTAGGCTTGACGGGCCTTCTCTTGCTCGTTCATGTTTTCATATTGTTGTGACTGTGTCAGGTACATTTCAATTTCGGAAAGTTGGCGGATGAGTTCCAAGTTCACATCGGAGGTGGGGGTCACTAGGTTCAGGTTCTCATCGCGGGCGTATGCAATGGCATCATTGTAGTATTTCAGCGCAGCGACGGCATAACCCTCGGACTCCAATTTGCGCGCGTTGGAAATGAGTCCGTCCAAGTGCTGGTATTTTTTCATCAATAGGATCCTGTCGTAGGCCTCTTTTTTTTCCGTTCTGCTGATTTTTTGCTGTTCTTGTGCTTTAAAATAGTAGAATTGTGCCTGCTGATAGGCATGTTCGGTGGCACAAGAATCCCCTTTTAGCATGTTGTTTTGGTAGGGGACATTGGTACGCGGAGCAAGTCTAATCTTCTGTGCCATAGATATTAATGGTGTTAGAAGACACATCAAGGCCAACCCGATTTGAATGCTAAAATTTTTCACGCGGCAAAAATACAATAATTAAAAAAAAATTGTACTTTTGCCGCCCATTAAAAAATATCAATTTATATTAAATAAAAAAGTTATGGCAAATCAGTACGAAACCGTTTTCATTATGACGCCCGTTTTATCTGAAGACCAGATGAAGGAAACGGTACAAAAGTTCGAGAAGATTCTCACCAGCAAGGGTGCAGAAATCGTCCACCAAGAGAATTGGGGCCTCCGCAAGTTGGAATACCCCATCCAAAAGAAATCCTCCGGATTCTATCACTTATTCGAGTTCAAGGCCGATGGCAATGTGGTCGCTGACTTGGAGCTGCAATACCGCCGCGATGAGCGTATCATGCGCTTCCTCACCGTTAGCATGGACAAGTATGCTATCGCCTACGCCGAGAAGAGACGCAACCTCAGAAATGAGAAAGCCCAGCAGGCACAAGCCCAGCAGGAAGCGCCTGTGGCTGAAACTGAAGTAGTTAACAATGAATCAAATCAAACCGAACAAGAATAAACATTATGGCTCAACAATCAGATATTAAATATATTGCTCCCGTAGCAGTTGATATTCAAAGAAAGAAATATTGCCGTTTCAAGAAGAGCGGTATCAAATACATCGACTATAAAGATGGCGAATTTTTGAAGAAGTTTGTGAACGAACAAGGTAAGATTTTACCCAGACGTTTGACAGGAACATCTTTGAAATACCAGAAAAAAGTGGCCCAAGCCGTTAAGAGAGCCCGCCACTTGGCCCTTCTGCCATTCGTAACCGATAATTTAAAAACCAACTAATTAGGAGATCATTATGGAAATCATATTAAAACAAGACGTTAACAATTTAGGTTATGCCGATGACCTCGTAAAGGTTAAAGACGGCTACGCTCGCAATTACCTCATTCCAAGAGGCCTGGCAGTATTGGCAACTCCCGCCCAGAAGAAAATGCTCGCCGAAACTATCAAACAACGCTCCTTCAAAGCCGAGAAGCTCAGAAAAGAAGCCGAGTTTCTGGCTGGCAAGATCGAAGGCCTTGAAGTGACCATCCCCGTGAAGGCTTCCGACAAGGGCACGATCTTCGGCTCTGTGAATAATATTATGGTGGCTGACGCCCTGAAAGAGCAACACGAGATTGAGGTGGATCGCAGAAAGATTATTTTGAATGAGAATCATATCAAGGAATTGGGACAATATACTGCAATTGTCAACCTGCATAAGGATTTCAACAAGGTTTCCTTGAATCTGAATGTGGTTGCAGAACAAGAGTAGTCCCTGCTAACTGATCATATGTCAACAAAACTCTTCCCGAAACGGAAGAGTTTTTTTTCAATATGCGACGATGAAAAGAATACTGATAAGCCTTATATGGAGTCTCTGTCTGTTGCCGTTGGCTGCCCAGCAAGACTCACTGTGTTTTGCAACAGCCCCATGGAGCACCGATACGCTGGAACAGGGCGTGGTGTACAAGCAATGCCATTTCAACCAGAAAGAGATTTTCAATAGTAATCAGAATATCTGTGTGTTGGAGATTACGCCTCAGGCGGCGGTGTCGTTTGCTTTTGCCAGCGAGCCTCTGCGTGCGACAACCTCCACCATGGCCCGCAAACATGGTGCCCTGGCTGCTATAAACGGCTCTTTTTTCGACATGGATAAGCATTTTCCAGTCTGCTATCTGCGTATCGACAGTGTGGAGGTGGGCATTAATACGCCTGGGGATGATACTACCTGCCGGAAATATTATCAATATGGCGCCATCGTGGTGGACCGTGACAGTCTATATCTTGTGATGACTGACAGCTCCCGATGGTGGGAACGGTCGCTTGTGGCTCCCAATGTGATGACTGCCGGTCCGCTTCTGCTGTTAGGCGGCCAGCGTGTAACCTACCGCACCGATCGTACCTTTGTTACGCATCGACACAACCGTACCGCATTGGGCATACGCCCTAACGGAACTATTCTGCTGCTTACTGTAGATGGGCGTGTCAAAGAATCGGAAGGCATGAGCCTCTTCGAACTAACAAAAATATTGGAATGGCTTGGTTGTAAGGATGCCATAAACCTCGATGGTGGTGGATCTACTACCATGTACCTGAAAGATTATCCGAATGATGGCATTGTCAACTGTCCCGTCGATAATGGTCGCTTTGACCATAGGGGGGAGCGTGCAGTTTCCAACATCCTGATGATCATGCCTCGTCAGAAGGACAGAGAGTAGCTCTTTCCGGGCCTGCTTTCAATAACTCCTTTCAACTCCAACCCCAACAAGATACCAGCCAGTTTTGAGGGTGACATACCGTTCATCTTCTCCGTGATAATGTCAATGGTCACCTTTTTCCCCTGACGGATAATTTCTGTTACCGCCTGTTCCGTTTCATCCAGTGTGGCAAACAATTGCATTTGTTGTTGAACTCCTGTTTTTTCCCAATTCATCAGCGAAATGATTTCGTGGCCGGAGGTGACCAAAGCTGCAATGTTTTTGTGTATCAGGTTATGGCATCCGTCGTTTTGGGATGTAAAAATGGAACCGGGTATTGCGAACACATCTCGATTGTAAGATTGGGCAATGTAGGCTGTGATGATGCTGCCACCTTTGTAGCCAGTCTCTACCACGAGTACAGCATCAGCCATGCCGGCAATAATGCGGTTTCGTTTTGGAAAATTATTTCGATCGGGTGGGGTATCATAGCCATATTCACTGATCCAAACACCTCCGTTCTCCAAGATTCGTGATGCTATGGTTGCGTTTTGGCTTGGATAGATAGTGCCCAACCCACAGCCCATCACCGCTATGGTCGGGATGCCATGCTCCAGCGACCGGCTATGGGCTTCCGTGTCGATGCCATACGCCAAACCGCTGATTGTTGCCAAATTGGTTTCCCCCAACTCCCGGACGATTTTCCGAACACACTGCCTGCCATAGTCTGAGGCGTTGCGCGTGCCTACCATGGCTATGATATGCGGATGCTGGAAAATGGAAGCCTCCCCTTTATAGAAAAATCCTATCGGTGCATCTGCACACCCCCTTAGTCGGAAAGGGTAGTTTTCATCCGTGTAAAAGCAGTACGAAATGCCATTTTTTTCCATTTGGCGCAATTCATGTTCCACTTGCCTTTCTATCTCCTTGGTTATGGTTGGCAAAGGCTTGTTCTTATAGCGATTGGACACCTTTTTTGTCCAAAGCTCCGGAGATTTGAAAATGTTTCCTGCCGAACCCGACAGACGAAGCATCTCCCTGATTGCTCCCGCCCTGTAGTCGGTAAGATATTGTATAGCAATACGATAAAATAGTTCTGAGTACATAATATTTTGTTTTTATTTTGTTATACTAAATAACGAAATATCTCGTTATAATTAATGCTGCAAAAATAGCAATAAATATAGAATTGCCAAATAATAATATTAATTTAACAATATATTATGAAAAAATTTGTAATTTCATTCTGTGTTTTTTCTGTTTTTTTCCTTTCCTGCAAGCCGAAACCGGGCGGGAGTATTCAGGTGGAGAACTTTTCAACTGGCAAGGCAGGGGAGATGATATTGGCGATGGATACGTCCTATTGGTCTGCGGATATGCGTAAGGGAATTTTGGATGTGTTGCATCAGCCGCAGCCTGCCATCAACCAGAAAGAGCCTATGTTTGACGTGCTGGAGTGTAGTAATAAGGACTTCACAGCTTCATTTATGCGTCATCGCAATATCGTACAGTTCGACTACAATCCCAAATATGCGGGCAACAGTTTTCAGATCAAGAAAGATGCCTATACATCTCCGCAGATACATGTATATATAAAGGGTAACAGTGTGGATTCGTGTTATCAGTTGTTTCTGCAAAACCAGGATGAAATCATCAGGGCCATGTACGACAATGATATTGCGCGGTTACAAAATGCCCAGCGTAAGATGAACAATCCTTCAATGGAGGAGAAGGTGTACAAAAAATTCGGTATTCGGCTGACTATACCCGACAATTATTTTGTGGGACGAGAGGAGCAGGATTTTTTGTGGTTGTGTTATCGTACTCCCAAGAACGACCGTTTTATAATGATCTATCGGTCGCCTGCATACCCGCTCACGCGCGACAGTATCGTTGCTGAGCGCAATCGCATCACGAAAGCTTACATTCAGGGGGCCGTGCTGGGCGCTTACCCGATTGTTTCCGAGATTTCTGGCTATCCGCTGACTGATACGGTTAAAATTCATTATCATGAGGGTGTGGAACAGCGCGGTTTTTGGGAGTCTGTGAACGATAAAATGGGAGGCCCCTTTTACAGCTTCACGACACTCAACAACGACAAAACCTCCTGCATCACCGTGGATGGTTTCATCTATGCACCTCAGGAAGCCAAACGTGATTATCTCCGCGAGGTGGAGGCCATCGTGAAATCTCTTAATTAGGATGTAACAAAGAACATGGGTTTTTTGTACTTTTGCACCCCTAATTTTTAGCAGATGAAAAAGACCAGAATATTTGTTATCGTAGCTGCCATCCTTGTGGTGGTGGCTATTTGTTTGGTGCTTTTGAAGCTCCATGCCCGCAATAGCGGCGCACCCAAGGCAGAGATGTTTGCCGTTAAAGACACTGCCAACATCACCAGAGTCTTCATTGCTGACATGAATGGCGAAAGCGCATTGCTCGTCAGGAAAGAGGATGGCTGGTATGTGCAGGATTCCATAAAGGCACAAGACATAAAGGTCCATGACCTCCTTTCTACCATCAGCAATGTACGCCTGCAGCAAACCGTGGCAAAATCGGCCCAATCGAATATCAACAAAATGATGTCGGTCAATGCCGTCAAAGTGGAGATTTACCGCAAGGCTCCAAAATTCACTATTTTTAAGAAACCCTTCTTTGTGAAAGAACGCCTGGACAAAACCTATTACATGGGACCGGCCACAATGGACAATATGGCCAACTTTGCCATTTTGGAGGGATATGATGAACCCTGCATAGTTCATATTCCAGGATTCCGAGGTTTCTTGACCCCGACTTACTCTTTCCGCCCGGTTGAATGGTACAATTGCGATGTGTTCAGTACAAAAATCACGCGCATACAATCGCTTACCGTTAAAGATTTTGAGAAACCGGAAGAATCCTTCACCATTGAGAAGGCTGGAGCGCGCTTCTTCAATCTTTTTGATGCTGAACACCAGCAAATCATGCATTACGACACAATCAAGCTATTAGATATGCTGGCTGAGTACCGCGACCTGAACTACGAACGAATGATGACAGACTTTACACAACAGGAGAAGGACAGCATCTTGCAAAACTGCATTTTCAAGACTATTGTGTTGAAAGATGTAAATGGGGAGGAGACGCGTTTGGATATGTATCGGAAATACACTCCCGAAGATATCTACTTGGATGCCATTGTGGGCGGCGGCGGTGCTGATTCAGAGTATAATACGCCATACAACAGGGATAAGTTCTATGCGGTGCTGAACGGCGACACACAGCATATTTTGCAGTGCCAGTATTTTCATTTTGACAGGCAGGTGCAACCGTTATCCTATTTTTTACTTCAAAGGTAATCTCGGATGGAAGGCCACGAGCGTTATATGCAACGTTGCCTGCAACTCGCCGCGTTAGGATTGGGCGCTGTGCAGCCTAACCCTATGGTGGGCGCTGTGATTGTTCATGACGGACAGATCATCGGCGAAGGCTATCACCATCGTTATGGCGAGGCCCATGCGGAGGTGAACGCCATAGCATCCGTAAAAGAGCCCGAATTGTTGTCACGCTCCACCTTGTATGTCAGTCTGGAGCCTTGTGCCCATTATGGAAAGACACCGCCCTGTGCCGAAGCCATTATCCGCCATCGTATTCCCAGAGTGGTGGTGGGTACACAAGATTACCATAGCAAGGTTAACGGTGCTGGTGTCCAGATGCTTCGCGATGCTGGAGTAGAGGTAATCATGCCCGTGTGTGAAGCTGAATGCGTGGAGTTGAACAGACGCTTTTTTACCTATCACAGACTTTATCGGCCCTATGTGATTTTGAAATGGGCACAAACCCAAGACGGCTTTATGGACGTGGATCGTAGTAATCCTACTGAAAATCATGACTATTGGATCACCAATCCCGCGCTCAAGGTCATGGTGCACCAATGGCGTAGTGAAGAGGATGCCATTTTGGTAGGATGGCGTACTATGGCACACGACCAGCCCCAGTTGACTACTCGTCTCTATCCGGGAAAGGATCCACAACGGTTCGTGATGCAACGAGGCGAAGAGATTATCTCACCACTGTCCTATACCCCGCTTCCCATGGATGTGGAACAAACCCTCCGACAATTGTATGAGCATCATGTCCAATCGGTAATAGTGGAGGGAGGAAGGAGCACTTTGGATATGTTCATAGAGTCTTGTTTGTGGGATGAGGCCCGCATATTGGTGGGCAATGTTCGCTTTGGCAAAGGCCTTCCTGCCCCTGCTCTGCCCGCCCCACCGTGCAAAGTATCCATCATTGACCATAATACAATAGTTTATGTTCGAAGACACCTTTAAAACCATATTGGCACCTAGCTTTGGCAGCTACAGTGAGAAAAGGAGTAAGTTTTTGGCTTACGCTTTTCCCGTGGAGACCGAACAAGAGGTGAAGCAGCGTCTGACGGAAATACAGAAGAAGCACAATGACGCCCGCCAC
>CALDIA010000055.1 GCA_937901455.1 uncultured Bacteroidales bacterium
CATGCAGTAACCCCCCGTGATGAGAAAACTTTGGGTGCCGTTGTTATAACCGATATTGTTGATGAAACTGTTCGATGCCGAAAGTTGGTAGATGAAGTTGGGGTCGGCGGTTTGGATGGCACTCAGCATCTGTCCGATGGTGGCAGTGCCATTGAAACGGAAACCATAGGCTATACCAGTGGGAGTGGGGTCGCAGAAGAAAAAGGCAGCCACCACCTCGTTGGAGCCCTCACCCACCCAAAAGCGAATGTTGTCGGCTGGAATGTCGGTGACGTTGCGGTTGGCAGTCTGGGCGTGCATGTAGGCGCGCGCCTGCTCATTCTGTGCGTAAACTGTCATGCTTAAAAGCAATAAGATCAAAGGTGTTAGTTTTTTCATTTTAGAGTAGATTATAGTGTTAAACAAAAAAATCCCGTTGTTCGCTCGGGAAATGTTTAACAGAAACTATCATCTTTGAGATGCCTTATTGCCCATTTCAGCCTACTTCCCGAAGCTTGCACGTAATCATGACTGTTGGCAGGTTTTCTGACTTGTCCCTCATGGTATGCGCCTTCCCATTACAACTAACAGTGGCATTTTGCATACTATTTGGCAGGACTTACAGCAGCGGGTACTGTACAGGATTCACACCTGTTTCCCTCTCGAGGCATCATGAATGCCCCTCACCAAAAATCAGCGGCAAAAATAAAAAAAAAGTGAAACGGTTGAACAAAAAAATAAAAGAGGCGTTGAAATGATGAACGGACGCTCCAGGAATCGTCTAATAGCTCAATTTCTACATATCTTATCAAGCAATCAAAATTTTCCCTATCTTTGCGGCCTCGAATAATAATCATCTAAAATTTTATGATATGAGCGAAGAAATGTTATCCTTAAAGCCTGCAAAGGTTTTCTATTATTTCAACGAGATCACCAAAATCCCACGTCCCTCCAAACAGGAGACGCTGATTTCGGAATGGCTGGAGAAGACTGGCAAGGCCATGGGACTGTCCACCAAGCGCGATGCTATTGGCAATGTGCTCATCGCCAAGCCTGCCACACCCGGAAAGGAGCATGTGACACCCGTGATTTTCCAGTCGCACATGGACATGGTGTGCGAGAAGAACAACGACACTGATTTCGACTTCTCCAAGGATGCCATCCAGACTTACATTGACGGAGAGTGGCTCAAGGCCAAGGGCACCACACTGGGCGCCGACGACGGCATTGGCATGGCTATCGCCTTGGCGATACTCGATGACAAGGAGCTGGAACATGGTCCCATTGAGTGCCTCTTCACCGTGGATGAGGAAACGGGCCTGACGGGAGCCAAGGCGCTGGAAGCCGGCTTTATGACGGGCAAGATGCTCATCAACCTCGACTCGGAGGATGAGGGTCAGTTTTTTATCGGGTGCGCCGGCGGCAAGGACACCGTGGCCACCATCGAGTGCGAGTACGAGGATGTCAAGGAACTCGAGAACCCCGATGTGAAGTTCTACAAGGTGACTGTCAAGGGATTGCAGGGCGGTCACTCCGGCGATGACATAAACAAAGGCCGTGGCAATGCCGTGAAACTGCTTACCCGCGTGCTCTACAACGCTTATTGCGATTACGATCTTCGCATCGCCGACATCCAGGCCGGCAACCTGCGCAACGCCATCGCCCGCGAAGGCTATGCAGTGGTGTGCGTGCCCACTGACAAAAGCGGCGACTGGGAACTCTACTGCCAGGCTATGGACAAGATTTATAAGGACGAATTCCACACCACAGACCCCGGCGTGGAGGTGACCCTCGAACCGGCCCCCGCCACTGAAAAGGTGCTATTCGAATTCCTGCAGGTAGATCTGCTCAACGCCCTCATGGTGTGCCCGCATGGCGTACAGGCTATGTCGCAAGATATCCCCGGTTTTGTGGAAACCTCTACCAACCTCGCATCCGTCAAAATTATAGACGACAAAATCGTGGCCACCACCAGTCAGCGTAGCTCCGTAGAATCACGCAAAGAGGCTGTGGTTGACAAAGTGTCTACCGCCTTCTGGATGATTGGCGCCGATGTGGAGTCGGGCGACGGCTACCCTGGCTGGAATCCCAACCCGGACTCCGAAGCGCTGCACGTGCTCGTAGAGGCATACCAGAACCTCTTCCATAAAGAGCCCCAAGTGCTCGCTATCCACGCCGGCCTCGAGTGCGGCCTCTTCTCCGAGAAGTATCCTGGCCTCGATATGGTATCCATCGGACCGACCCTGCGTGGCGTGCACTCCCCCGATGAGAAACTCGAAATCAAAACCGTGCAGATGTGCTGGGATCTCCTCGTGGAGTTCTTCCGACTGCTGAAGTAGCCATTCTGTGTCAGTTAATAGCCGTTAGCTAAAAGCCAAAGGGCAATAGCGAACGGCTATTATTTTTTTTGTATTTTTGCGGCTTGTTTTTTTATACCTAAAATCAGAAGAATATGAACTTTATTGACCAAATTATTGAAGAAGACATCCGGCAAGGTAAAAATGATGCGAAAGTACATACACGTTTCCCGCCGGAGCCCAACGGCTATCTTCATATCGGTCATGCCAAGTCCATCTGCCTCAACTTCGGTATGGCGCAGAAATACAACGGACTCTGCAATCTCCGCTTTGACGATACCAACCCTGTGAAGGAAGACACCGAGTATGTGGACTCTATCAAGGAGGACATCCAGTGGTTAGGCTTCCAATGGGCGGGTGAGTACTATGCTTCCGACTATTTTGATCAGCTCTATATCTGGGCCGAGCAGCTTGTTCAGGAAGGTTTGGCCTATGTGGACGACCAGACGCAGGAGGAAATCAGCAAGGGCAGGGGAGTGCCCACCGCCCCGGGGGTGGAGAGCCCCTTCCGCAACCGCTCTGTGGAGGAGAACCTCGACCTCTTCCGCCGTATGCGCGCCGGCGAGTTCCCAGATGGCAGTCGCGTGCTGCGCGCCAAAATCGACATGGCCTCCCCAAACATGCACTTCCGCGACCCTATCATGTACCGTATCCTCCATGCGACCCATCATCGTACCGGCGACAAATGGTGCATCTATCCCATGTACGACTTCGCCCACGGGCAGAGCGATTCCATTGAGGGCATCACACACTCCATCTGCACCTTGGAGTTTGAGGTGCACCGCCCGCTCTACGATTGGTTCTGCGAGGCACTGCGCATTCACCATCCACAGCAGATAGAGTTCGCCCGCCTCAATATGACCTACACCATCATGAGCAAGCGCAAAATGCTGCAGCTCGTAAAGGAACACTATGTCAATGGCTGGGATGACCCCCGCATGCCGACCATCTGCGGTCTGCGCCGCCGAGGCTACACCCCTGAGGCTATCCGAAACTTCGCCGAGACCGTTGGCGTCGCCAAGCGCGATAATATTATCGACGTGTCACTGCTCGACTTCTGCGCCCGCGAACATCTCAATAAGGTGGCTACCCGCACTATGGCCGTGCTTGACCCCGTGAAACTCATCATCGACAACTATCCCGATGACCAAGTGGAAGAGATGGAGGCCGTAAACAATCCCGAAAATCCCGAGGCCGGAACCCGCAAGGTGCCCTTCGCCAAGGAACTCTGGATTGAACGTGCCGACTTCCGCGAGAACGCCGACAAAAAGTTCTACCGCCTCTCCATCGACAGGGAAGTGCGCCTCAAATATGCCTATATCATCAAGTGTACCCATATCGTCAAGGACGAGGATGGCCATATTACCGAGATTCACTGTACCTACGACCCCAATACCCGCAGCGGTATGCCCGACAGCAACCGTAAGGTAAAGGCTACCATTCATTGGGCTTCTGTGAAACACTCCAAGAAGGCCGAAGTGCGCATTTTCGACCGCCTCTTCGCCGTGCCCGACCCCGATGACTGTGAAGAGGGCAAGACATTCCTCGACAATATCAACCCCGACTCCCTGAAAGTGCAGGATGGCTGGGTGGAGGCATCGCTCACCATGACACAGGCAATGGCCACCAAATACTACCAGTTTGAACGCTTAGGCTACTTCTATGCCGACCCCGACTCGACAGAGGAAAAGTTGGTGTTCAACAAGACCGTGAGCCTCAAACAGTAAACATGCGCCAACTACATTGTCTGACCGATTATGACACTAAACTCTTGTTGGCCTTCAACGAAAGTCTGCTGGGTAACAAGAAGTTCAGTGTCTTTTTAGTGGAGAACGGCTTTCCAGAATTGGAGGCCCTCTCCTCGGCTATACACTCTAACGTACAAGCGCTGGAATGGCTGGCAGCCAATGGATATCCCGAATTTGCCGTCTTGAGTAATGCTATTGACGACGAGCCTGAGGCCATCGCGTGGCTGGAGAAGTACCACTGCGACTTTCTTTCGCGCTTTGCCGCCGCCTGCCGCAAAGATGTGGAAGCCTGCCGCTGGTTCGCCGAACGCGACCTCAAGCTCTTCATCATCTTGATCAACAACATACAGAATATACTTATGTATCAGTCGTGGGATACTTCCGACATACACAAGTTCCGTCGCAGTTAGGTGGATGCCCTGACGTTTGACCGGCCATGGATCTTGTGGGTCTTCGCAGCGGCGGCTTTTCTGCTTCCGCGAATCCCTTTCGTGGGCAAGTTTTTCAATGTCATCAACACTGCCCTCCATGAGTTTGGCCATGTGCTGGTGGCTTTGCTCTTTGATGGCGATGTGCGTAAGATAGACCTCAACGGCGATGCCTCGGGCACCACCACCACAGCCATGAAGGGCAAGTTCTCCTCTTTCCTCTGCGCCTTGGCCGGCTATCCCATGCCCATCTCTGTGGCTTGGTTGGCCGTTTGGCTTTTGCAACAAGGCGTCGATGTGGGCCTTATTGTCGGATTGTCGGTGCTCTTCTTCGTCATGCTGCTCTTCTGGATTCGCAACGCCTACGGTGTCGTCTGGGTGCTCCTTTTCATCGCTATCAATGTCGGACTGATATATCTCAACAACCCCCTCTGGATTCGCTATGCCGCACTCTTCTATGTAGTGATGATCGTGGTGGAATCGGTAGTTTCGGTATTGACACTTTTCTACCTTTCGGTACGCACTCCCGACCATGCCGGTGATGCCACCAACTTGGACCGCCTTACCCATGTCCCCGCCTTTTTGTGGAGCCTCCTCTTCATAGCCTATGTGGCGTTTGTGATCTGGCGCATGGTAATCACCATCACCTGCTGAATACCGTATATTAGCCTGCCTCCTTACCACTACAATTGCCCGTTGACTGTTGTATATTGTCATTCTCTCTCCTTAAACTTCCCTCTTTTTTTTGCCTCTAATGCTTCGTGTTTTGTCCGAATGAAATATGGATAAAGATGTAAATATTTGAAAATCAATTATATAATAATTATTGTCCGCTTGTTTAAAGTTTTGTTTTTTTTGAGTATTTTTGCGGCTGTATATTTTTTTTTGATAAAACAGTTTAGAAACCTAATAAATTTTTATAAAATGAAAAAAATCACTTCAATCGTAATGTTCTTTGCTCTGATGCTTGGAGCAGTAACCTTGTCTGCACAGAAACCTTTCGCAGGCATCATCCAATATGAGACTTCCGTAGAGGGTATCGATGATCCTAACGTGCAAGCCGCTATGGCCGGTATCACTACCGAGTATATGGTTATGGGAAATAATATGAAGATAGTTACCCAACAGTCAGGCGTAGGCTCCATTCAGATTACCAATGGTGATTATAACCTATTGTACACTATCGTTGATATTTCCGCATACAATATGGGTAAGTACTACAAGGAAACGAAAGCTGATGAGCTCAAGGAATTATTTTCCACCAAGAAGTATGATTATGGCTATACCAAAGAGTCGCGCGAGATTGCCGGCTATACCTGCTACAAGGTGAAAGGTACGCTCACCGACCTTGAGACCGATGAAGAGGAAACGATTGTATATTGGGTGACTAACGATCTGAATGTGGGAGAGAACATTAACTTTGCCACTGCTCCTGGCCTGAAAGGATTTCCATTGTGCACCGAGACGCATATCTCCAATGGTGACATGGACTTCACCCTTATCCAGACGGCCACGTCTGTAAAGCCTGACAAGAAGATAAAGGCTTCCAATTTCTTCCGTCCGTCTGATGCCACTCCGTTTGACGAGATGCCTGCGGATATTAAAGCCCAATTAGGTCTTGGTGACGACGAAGAGTAAGTTCTTGAGAATAGCCTGGCAATGGACGTCTGGCGTACACTGACAGCTGCCGAGATAGGGCAGTTGACCATGCAACACAATAGTGCCGACAACTGGGATGATATTTCGGTTGTCAGCACTTTTTTTGTGGGCGACATTTACGATTGTCACTTTTCCGGGCCTGTTCGTCTTGGCGAGCGCGTGTCCCTAAGGCGAGTATCCCTGCTGCACAGCTGCTGGCTTGATGATGACTGCACTCTCTTCAATGTGGGCGAAATAGACGGCGACACGCCCGTGCAGCCTTTTCCCATTGACGTTGGGAATGAGGATGGATCCCATACCGTAACCGCCCATGCTGACATGATAATGGCCGATGCTGTACTCTGCGCCATGCTTCCTCACGACCATGCCCTTCATCAATTAGACACTTCTTTTCCCGGCAGAGAGGGATATGCCAACTACATAGCTTCGCATGTACAGATTCGCAATGTGCTTTCTTTGCGCACGGTCTGGATAGAGCCGTACGCTGTCATATCTGAGGCCGCCCAGCTGCAGAATGTCTATGTACACTCTTCCGCTGAAGAGCCTACCATTGTGGGCGCGGGCGTCATACTGCGCGATGTGGTGCTCGGCTATGGCAATGTGGTGGACACCCATGCCATCGTGCGCGAGGTGGTCACGGGCGACAGTGTCACGTTGACCGAAGGATTGCGCATAACCCACTGCGTGGTGGGCGATAACAGTCACCTGTCGTGCTGTGAGGTGCTCTTCTCGCTCGTCTTTCCCTTCCATGAGCAGCATCATAACAACTCTTTTCTGATTGCTTCCACCGTAATGGGACAAAGCAATCTGGCCGCGGGTGCCACGATAGGATCTAACCACAACGGTCGCAAAAACGATTGCGAAATGCTTGCTGACCGCGGCTTCTGGCCGGGACTTTGCACCTCTGTGAAGTTTCCCAGCCGCTTTGCCGCATACACACTGCTCGCAAAAGGCGATTATCCCAACGAGATAAATCTGCCGTATCCTTTCTGTTTGCTGAACTACAATCAGGCCGACCATGTGTTAGAGGTGATGCCTGCCTTTTGGTGGCGCTATAACGCCTATGCCCTGCAACGCAATGCTGCCAAGTATGTGGACCGCGACCAGCGCAAGCACCCCCGGCAGCACGTCCATACACAGCCTATAGCACCCGATACCGTAGCCCAGATTATTCATGCGTTGAACCGCTGGCAGATGGGTCGGAAGGCTTTTTTGCAAGGTGTTGAACGCTCCCAACATCCTGTGCGGCTGCTCAAGGGAAACCGCTGCTATGGCGACTATCGGGAAATGTTGCTCTATTATGCATATAGCCACCTGAAAGAGGAGATGGAACAGTCTGTTGCCCAATTGCTGCCTGATGTGCAAAATGCCCGCCTGACAGAATGGTTCAATCTTGGCGGTCAGTTGGTGCCGGTGGCAGAGGTGCGCGAACTGTTGGTACATCCTGCTGCTACATGGCAGGAGATGCACGCACGCTATGATAGCCTCTGGCAGCAATTTCCCGCCCATAACCGCTTGATGGCCTGCTTCGTGCTGAAATATCTGTGCGATGGCAAACCTGCCCGCGAGAAAATCATGCTGCTCGCTGAAGAGGGTAGGGAGGTGACTGCCGCTTTTGAGGAACGCGCCCGCGAAGAACGCCGCCGCGACCTCGCTTCAACCTTCAGGAGAGCCACCCAGAATGCAATTTTTGATTAGTAACCAATAATTTATATCACTCATGGGTATTTTTGAAGATATTAAAGAAAAAAAATGCAAGATTGGCGTTATCGGCCTCGGCTATGTGGGATTGCCACTCGCCATGGAATTTGCCCACCATGCGTCTGTTATCGGCTTTGACATTAATGAGTCGAACCTCCAGAAGATGCGGGAAGGACATGATCCCTGCCGCGAGCTGGACGATACCGTTTTTGAAGGGGCGGACATTCTCTTCACCTCCTCGCTGGATGATTTGCGCAAGGCCAACTTCTACATCGTGGCCGTGCCTACCCCGATAGATGAACACAATATGCCCGACCTGCGCCCGCTGCTCGCCGCTACAGAGTCGGTGGGCAAGTGCCTGAAGGTCGGCGACTACGTGGTCTATGAGTCCACAGTGTACCCCGGCTGCACGGAGGAAGACTGTGTGCCTATTCTGGAACGACTGTCAGGACTGAAAGCCGGTGCGGACTTCAAGTTCGGCTATTCCCCAGAACGTATTAACCCAGGCGAAAAGGTGCATACGCTCCCCAACACGGTGAAAATCGTCTCGGCATGCGATGATGAGGCCCTGCAACAAGTGGCCCAGGTGTACGAGATGGTAGTCAAGCCAGGCGTGCACCGCGCCCCCAGCGTCAAAGTGGCAGAGGCCGCCAAGATTATAGAAAATACCCAACGCGATGTGAACATCGCCCTGATGAATGAACTTTCCATTATCTTCGGCCGCATAGGCATCAATACCTATGATGTACTTGAAGCTGCCGGCACGAAGTGGAATTTTCTCCCTTTCTACCCGGGCTTGGTGGGTGGCCACTGCATCGGCGTGGATCCCTACTATCTGGTCTATAAAGCCGCTGAACTGAAGTATCATACTCAACTGATATCCGCCGGCCGTTTTGTCAATGACTCCATGGGCGGCTATATTGGCAAGAAGGTGGTCAAGCAAATCCTCTCCTACGGAAAACCGATTCTTAATGCCCGCATTTTGGTGATGGGCATGACCTTCAAAGAGAATGTGGCCGATATCCGCAACAGCAAGGTGATTGACATAATCAACGAGTTCAAAGACTATGGCGTGACCGTGGATGTCGTGGATCCCTATGCCGAACCCGACCAAGTGGAGAAGTTCTATGGCATTTCCCTGGCTGAGAAGCCCCAAGGCAAGTATGACGCTGTGGTGGTGGCCGTGGCACACAATGCCTATAAGAATATCCCAGAAGACGATTTCGTACAACTATGCAACGAAAACGGCATCTTAGTGGATGTTAAAGGATTGTATCGGAATAAAATCACGAAACTTCATTATTGGAGTTTATAGAAACCCTAATTAATCATCAATAAACCCTTTATCATTATGGAAAAATATGTATGTGACGTTTGTGGTTATGTGTATGACCCTGAAGTGGGCGACCCTGACAACGGTATTGCCCCCGGCACTCCCTTTGAGGAACTTCCTTTCAACTGGACATGCCCCTTGTGTGGCGTAGAGAAATCAGACTTTTCCAAGAAATAGTAGTCCGGTTTTGCTGACTTGAAAGGGCAGGGCCTAAGGCTCTGCCTTTTTTTTGCCCTGCCATGAGTGGCGTGCCTCCAAGCTACGGATGACGGCCTGGACAATCTCCTGATGGCGAATGCCGTGCCATGACGGGGAGGCTAAATAGCGTGTGGGCACCTCGTTGGCTAACCGCTCAATGGCTATGGTGGGCGAGAGTCGCTCTATATAATCGGTCAAAAAGGTTATGTATCCCTCGGCCGTGAAAGTGTGGAAGTCTTCCGGCTTTACCACCCACTCCTGCTCTATGGGGGTGTGGCTCAGTATCTGCAGCTGGTGCAGCTTGAGGGTCGCTATGGGCAATCGGTTGAGTATGGCGGTGTCCTGTAGCCACAGCTCAGGCGTCTCTCCTGGCAACCCGAAGATCAAATGGCCGCAGACAGGAATGTGCCTATTCGCAAGCATGTCCAGTGCGCGTAATGTGCTGGCTGTGTCGTGCCCCCGGTTGATGCGCCGCAATGTCTCGTCATGCAGACTCTCAATGCCAATCTCCACGCATAGATAGACGTTTTCCTGTAGCTTTTCCAAATAGTCCAGAACCTCGTCGGTCAGACAGTCGGGGCGCGTGGCGATAATCAATCCTTGAACATGGGGGATGGCAAGAGCCTCGTTATAGCACTCGCGCAGACGGGCTGTTGGCGCATGCGTGTTGCTGAAAGCTTGGAAATAGACGAAAAACTTGTCGATAGGACGCCGCCGTTGTGCGTGGAAAGCTACCCCATCATGTATCTGTTGCGTGATACTATGCCGACTGTTACAGTAATGGGGCGTGAAAGCCTCGTTTAAACAGAATGTGCAACCCCCAGTGCCTACCGTTCCATCACGGTTCGGACAGGTAAAACCGGCATCCACAGGAATCTTGCGCACCTGATACCCCAACGTGTTTTGCAGATAACGATGGTAGGTGTGAAATGGCGTGCCATCGCCCCAAGAATAGGTCATTTTTCTTCTCGATAAAGCAGATTGTCACCGAAAGGATCCATGGTGTAGAGCGTCTTGAGGTCAGGTTGTACGAAGAAAATGAAAGGCTCTTTCTCTTTCCCTTCGTGCGAGTAACCGGATACCATATAAAGCAGCAATTTCTGGTTGTCCAATTCACCATTTTCCATCATACTGGTGAGATCCTCCAACGTGTTTTGGATATCTCTGAGATACAGCCTGACATAATGGGCCTTGACAGTGTCTGTTTGTATGAGCTCTTGATATTGCGTCAGATAGGCGTCTTCCATCTCGTGGAGCAACTCGATGTTGAGGTTGGCATAATTCAGTTCGTTGATGGTGTCAATGCAGTCAATCCGCAAGGAGTCGTAAATAATGTCGCAGTCGGCCAAGTACTGTTCCGCCAGGGGTTTCATCTTTTTGAAGAGTCTCTTTTCAGAGGTGTTGGAACATGAAACACACAGCGCAATTGCGATGATGACGAGCGTTATTAGCTTGTTTCTCATAGGAGTAGGCGATTAGTAGATGAATCCAATCTTGTGGAGATCAACGTCTTGGTGAAGTGGCATGACCTGTATGCGGCCGAACTGGTACATGTTAAGCGTGCCGAAGTCATAGATGTGCGCATCAGGGACACCGGCTTCTTTCAGCACGAGGGTGGCGTTCATGGGCGCGGGCGTGCAGTAACGATAACCGGCAGCTTTGCCCGTGGGCACGTCACTGCCACTATAGTCCAATCCTATGGTTGGGGATAGGGATAATGTGTAGCACTTGTCGCTCTTGTTGATGTTATAACCATATTGCAAACCTCCATCCTGGTTGAATGAGAACAGCGGAGTCTCCAAGTCCGAAGGGTACACCATGAACTTGTAGGTGATCTCGTCCTCCAAAACCAGTCCCGTGAACAGCGAGAGATAGTTCTCTTCCCATTGTTTGAGTTCCTTGAGCATCAGGTTGAGGGCATCAGCAGAGTAGGGGGTCTCCTGGTCGCCCTTTACTAAGTTGTACTGGTCTTGGCGACTCTTGCTGATGGCGTCAGCGGCTTGCTGTGCCTTTTGGCTGTTGGTGACATTCACCAGTTTTGTGCGGTTTGCCGGCACTTGCGTCACGATTCCGTCAATGATCTTGGTCTCCGTAAACAAGTCCTCCATCTCTGTGTAGGAGGGGTCGGAGTAGTTTTTGAAGAAGTTGGGGATGGGCTTGCTTTTGGTCGAGTACTTGCCCACCGATTCCGGCAACCATGTCGTGGGCTCTTCCGCCAGGTCGCAGACAATCTTCTGCTGGTTGTTGTCTAACAAAACCAAGAAGGTCTTGTCAGGGTTGGGTACCTTCACAGGGTCAATCTTCACGTTTTTGACCTTATAGAAGGTGCGGTTCTCGGAAATGACGTTTGTGAGGCCCAGCAAGGTCTGGGCATATTCGGTGTAGTACCCTTTGATTTCGCGCACTTTTGTGACGGTCACGGTGACCTCCAAGCCAGTTTGCGGCAGGGCATAGTGTACGGCATTGCCTTTTGGGGCTGAACCTTCTATCGGAAGCGGGTAAACAGCTTTCTGCGACCACGCGAAAGCAACAAAACAGCATAATAATGCAACAGAAATAAACTTCTTCATTATCTAAATATTATTGTTATCTATCATCAATTTTCACCAAACTATCACCCTCGGGGTTGTTCAAGAAAAATAATAGCCATGAATGAATCGCTAATTTCTATCCAAGAACGACAGATAGTATAGCAGTGTGGCCAAGGAGGAAAGAGCAGCGATGAGATAGGTGCGGGCGGCCCACTTGAGGGCGTCCTTGGCCATGTCGTTCTCCTGCCCGTTGGTCATGCCGGTACTGTCGAGCCACGCCACGGCACGTGCGGAGGCGTTGTACTCTACAGGAAGCGTGATCAGTGAAAACAGGGTGGTGAGGGCAAACAGTGCAATGCCGATGAAGAGGATCCACTGGCCTATGAAATGGGAAAACGTCAGGATGACAAGCCCTGCCAGTAGCACCCATTGCGACCATTTGGAGCCTATCTGCACCATGGGCACCAGCTTGCTGCGCATCGTCAGCCAGCGATAGGCGGTGGCATGCTGCACCGCATGACCGCATTCATGGGCTGCTACCGCCGCACTCGCAATGCTTACGCCTGAGTAGATGTCTTGACTCAGATTCACCGTCTTGGTTTCCGGATTGTAATGGTCGGTGAGCGTGCCCGGCGTGCTGATAACCTGCACATCGTAAATGCCGTGGTCGTGCAACATCTTCTCGGCAATCTCACGACCAGTGAGACCGCTGCTTATGCGTACTTTGCTGTATTTTGCAATGCGTGCGTTCAAGGTCTGACTCACGATGAGACTCAGTACCATGAACACAATAAAGATAATCCAATATGTTGCCATTGTCGTATTTTTTTTAAGACCGCAAAGATATAAAATATTTCTGTAAAACAGGGAACGCCTGTCGTGACATGGTGTTTTTTTCCAGCCTTTTTACTATAATAAAGGGGCAGTGTTTTCACTGCCCCTTTCCATTATAGAAGTTGTATTGTCTTATTCAGGCTTGTAAAAAGGCATCTTGACGGTGACAGCCTTCAGCAGGCGGTTGCGCACTTTGATATAGATCTCGGTGCCGGCCTTGGCGTAGTCTTTCTTGACAAGCGCTGTGCCAATGCCTTTGTTTACGGAAGGTCCGAAGGTGCCGGAGCGTACCTCGCCGATGACGTTGCCTTCGGCATCGCACACTTCGTATCCGTTGCGCGGGATGCCGCGGTCGATGAGTTCGAAACCGGCGATGCGGCGGGTGACGCCGTTCGCTTTCAGCTCTTCCATGAACTTGCGGTCAATGAAGTTCTTGCCGTCCACAAACTTGGTGATCCAGCCAAGCCCCGCCTCAATGGGGGAGATGGTGTCGTCAATCTCGTGGCCGTAAAGGCAGAAACCCATCTCCAGACGCAATGTGTCGCGTGCACCCAAGCCAATGGGTTTGATGTCGTACTCGGCGCCAGCCTCAAACACAGCGTCCCAAATCTTCATGGCCACCTCGTTGGGGAAGTAGATTTCGCATCCGCCAGAGCCAGTGTAACCCGTAGTGGAAAACAAAATGTTGTCAATGCCCGCAAAGGTGATGATCTTGTTGGTGTAGTATTCCATGTCCACAACATTGGCATCGGTCAGTTTCTGCATGGCCTTCAGCGCCAAGGGACCCTGTACGGCTAACTGGGAGATGCCGTCGGAGATGTTCTCGATCTCGGCACCGAAGGTCTTGTTCTGCTCCACAACCCAGGCCCAGTCCTTGTCAATGTTGGCAGCGTTTACCACTAAAAGGTAGTCCTCGTCGTGCAGGTTATAGACCAGCAAATCGTCCACAATGCCGCCCTTGCCATTGGGAAAGCAGGAGTATTGCACCTTGCCGGGGTACAGCGCGGCCACATCGTTGGTGGTGATGTGCTGTAACAAGGCCAAGGCCTTGGGGCCCTTTACGGTGAACTCGCCCATGTGCGAAACGTCGAAGACGCCCACCTTGTTTCTAACCTGAAGATGCTCGTTGGTGATGCTGTCGTACTGGATGGGCATGTAAAAGCCCGCAAACTCTTCCATTTTGGCACCCAACTTCTCGTGCGTGGATCTGTAAATAGTCTCTTTCATAATGATAATATGTTATGGTTGTTATATGTCCACAAAAAAAATCGACGTGGCAAAAATACAAAAAAAATCTGAATGCGCACTATTTTGCAAGGCCCCAAATGCGCGGGTCATTGTCGGCCTCGATGCGATCCTCCACAGCGTCATCTAACTGGTGGAAGAAGTCGATGCCGGTGAGGCGCTCCACCTCATCAATAGAGCGACTGTAATACTTGAGGGGATGGTGCGTGCCGTTGTTGTCGAAGAGGAAGCCGATAGACTGCCATTGGCCATTGATTTTGCAGAGCACCACCTTGAAGAAGCCGTCGGGCACGGCCACACCGCTGCGGCCGATGCGCTCGGGCTGGTCAGACACCAGCGGACCGCATACAATATATATGTTGCCATACTTGATGGCCCAGCGGCGGATCTGCTCCTCCAAAATGCGCCAGTCACCCCCGTTGAGGTCATGGTCCTGCGGACAGACGTTGGTCATGTAGAAACTCTCCTCCATGGCCTGCTGGTCCCACTTCATATCACCCGCCGGAGCCATGTGGCCGCGGTCATACACCGAGGAGGAGTAGTCCTTGTACGAAGGGCACCAGGTCTCCAAGTCAGGGTCAAGAACAAAGTAAGATCCTCGCTCGTGAGTGCCTCGTGCCTCCTCGCGGGTGAGCTCGTAAGCCACCCAGTTGGGAACACGGTACTCGGAATTGTATGAAAGGGCATAACCCATGTGCTCGATGACAGTCCCTTCGTTATCTTCCAACCTGTAAGGTATCTCCAAACGGGACATCAGTTCCTTGTCACGAACCCATTCCCCGTCGGACAGGATGGCAGGATTGTCAGAAGCGCTTTCAGAGCCGCCCCAGACAAAATGGTAGGCTGTGCCCAGAAGAGCCAGGACTACAAGGATTATGATAGATGTTTTCTTCTGCTTGTCCATATTACTACAAAGCGAGTCTCAGGCCGAAAGTTCCT
>CALDIA010000056.1 GCA_937901455.1 uncultured Bacteroidales bacterium
TGAACAACTCGGCCACGCATTGGCTTTCGGTCATGGTCTTCACGTCGAAGCCGTAGGCCTGCATGACGGCGCGGTCGTTGTCTTGGTGGGTTTTGCGAAGCTCGACTGGCATCGTCAGTTCGTCGTAGAGGTCGGCAAGCGAAGAATCTGGATAGAGGCCGCGGGCATCGAGGATGGCCTGCGCGGTCTGCTCTATCTTGGCCTTCTGCTCTTCGGTTGGATTAGGCCAAGGAAAGTTGTTATATACCACATCCTTTGAATAACGGTAGCGCATTTCCAATCTTCCGCACACAGCCCGCATCCAGGCATTATGGACATTGCTCTCAAGGACGCCGAAGTGATAGAGCGTGGCATCGGGGATGAGATGAACCGCATCGCTGGCTAAATTATCGGGCGACATGAAGCCCATTGGAATATAGCGTCGCTTCTCGGATGATACCCTTGGGATGATGATAAAGTTGGAGTCGGGCATGTTCTCCACATGGAATCGTGTCGGACGGCCTGCCAGTTTCCTTGTTCCTGCGCTACTGCTTGCCAACCGCAATTCCCTGACAGCCTCTATCCGTTTCAGGCAATGCGGCATCTGCCTGAGTTCGGCAGGCGAACAGCAGCCCAGCCACAGACAGTAGCGTGGCCGCTGATGGATAAACTCCTCAGAGCCATACCATGGCTTGAAATACTGTGCCGCTTTGGGCTCGGACTTTACGAACTCCTCCATTTCCTCTTTGGTGAACAGATAGTTGCCACCGTCGATGGGCTTGTTGCCGATGCCTATTTCTGGAACGTCAAAAATAGGTTTCTGTCTGCTACCGACAAACACATCAGGACCATCCGTCAAATAGGCATTGATATGGTTGGTCTTTGTAACCTTGTCATTGTCGAACAACAGGCATTCCTTATCTTTGTAGTCATCTTCACTAAACCCCACAATGACACAATGCACATGGGCTTTCCGGGAAGATTCGCTATCCCAACGGAACGTGCGATAAGCGAAATCAATGTGCAAGCCGTCCTCCATCAGCGGCTGCCAAAGGTTTGCAACCTGTTCGCCCTGACAGATACTGTTCGTTGACACGAAAGCAGCTTTTGTACGACCGCGCTTCATCAGCTGCCATGCGCGTTTATACCAGCAGCAGACGTAATCGAGATTTCCGACGTTCTTCCACTTGGCGCCAAATATGCGAACCACATCCTGTTTCTGTTCTTCGTCCATCTGTCTTGCCCCAACGAAAGGAGGGTTGCCGATGATATAGTCGTAGGAGACGACGTGTCCCACGTCGAAATCTCCATCTTGTTCCTCCGCTGTTGCGACGTGTCCCACGTCGAAATCTTTCCCTTGTCCCTCCGTTGTTGCGACGTGGGACACGTCGCCTCCTAAGGAGAATGTGCCGGGAGGAAGGTTACGGGGATTGTTGTTGATGTAATTCACATAGGCTACATAGTTCTGCTGGTCACGCATCATGCGGTCGAACACCTCACGTTGCCACACCACACCTTCTCGCCCCAAAAACTTGTTGATGGCATGGGCAGTGAATTTCTTCACATTTCCAATTGACTTATCAACAGTATGGTCGCCAATGGGCGTGAGAAGAAGGTGAACATGATTAGGCATGATGACAAAATGATGAAGCCAGTAGGCCTTATCGTGATTGAAGAGCAGGCTGTCCACTATTATCTGTCTGATATGTTCGTGTTTCATCAGACAACTACCATGGTTGTTATCGAGCCACTTGTCCACCTTTTTTCTTATGGTGTGATTGTATTCCTCTTCGGTCTGTCGGCTCCACGGGTGAGGATGAGTTGAGAGCCATTGTTCTTTGAATTCAGACAGTTCTGCCAGCCGCTCCTGCGGTAGTGAATCGGCCAGACGGAATGTGACAAACTGCACCTTGTCGTTCTGATGCCAATGAGGTAATTTCCCACCTGTAATGTGTATGAATTTGTCGCGTTCCATAAATTGCAAGGAGACGACGTGTCCCACGTCGAAATCCCCCTCTTGTCCCTCCGTTGTTGCGACGTGGGACACGTCGTGATTTCCATCTTGTTCCTTTGGTGTTGCGACGTGGGACACGTCGCCTCCTAACCAATCCATCTTGAGAGCATTGCCCTCACGGATGTTAGCATAGCTCTTCAGCGGCAGGAAGTCAATGTCACGGCGGATAATCTTCTCGGTCTCGCGCAGCATCTGCGCCTCCGAAATCCACAGCGCGGTGGTGGCCACGGTGACGGCAAAGTCGTTGATCTCGATGCCGTAGAACTGCCGGATGCTGACCTTCACGGGGTTCGCCTCCTCGAAGCCGAGGAACGACTGGCCGTGATAGCGTTCGCGGATAACCTCGTTCTCCAAACGACGGAGCGAAAGATAGGTCTCGGTGAGGAAGTTGCCGGAGCCGCAGGCCGGGTCGAGGAAAGTAAGCGAGGCTATGCGGTCCTGGTAGGCATCGAGTTTCCTCTGCCGTTGCCGCTCTACCTTTTCTTCCAGAATCTCGTCCAATTCGCGGCGCAGGTCGTTGAGGAACAGCGGATCGATGACCTTGTGGATGTTCTCAATAGAGGTGTAGTGCATACCGCCGCTGCGGCGGGTAACGGGGTTCAACGTGCTTTCAAAGACAGCGCCGAAGATGGTGGGCGAAATCTCGCTCCAGTCGAAGTCGAGGCTGGCGTGGTGCAGCAGGGTCTGCTTCAACTCCTCAGTGAATTGCGGTATCTCAATTACCTCTTCAAACAGTCCGCCGTTGGTGTAAGGGAAGGCCTTCAAATCCTCCTGCAGGTACTTGCTGCGCTTCGCTACGGGCGTGTTCAGCACCTCGAAGAGGTCACGCAAGGCGCGGCGCAAGTCCTCCGCATCATAACGCGCAAGATAGTCATGGAACTGGTCGTGGGAGAACATCCCCGCGTCCTCGGCATACAGACAGAACACGATACGGACACAAAGGATATTCAGCCAGCGCAAGGCTTCGGACGAGTTGTCGCCGTATTGCTTCAGCAAAGCGTCATATATCCTGCCGACAATCTCACCGGCCTTCATCGAGACCTCCATCTCCCTCGTGATGTGCTCGCTGCGGCTGTCCACCAGGAACATCAGCCGGTAGTATTCCTTGCCCAGATTTTCAAGCAAAATCTGTTCCGGCTCGCCATTGGGCTGCTCCATGTCATAGACGAGGAACTCGGAGAAGTTGCAGGTCACGATCCAGCGCGGATGCTCCGAGACGGGCAGCCCCACCACATAGCGACGGGCCTGCTGGAACGGGTTGAGCAGCGCACCGTCGCTCTGACGAATACCGGCACGCAAGTCCTTGCCCAACGACTTCTGCTCAATCAGCACGCGGGTGGACGGGATGCGCCCATCCACAAAGTTTGACTCGTCCACCTTGTGGTGCTCCTCAAAACGGATGAAGCCGTCGGTCGGTGTCTCAACGCCAAACACATTCGAAAGCAGGTCAATCCAAAAGGGTTGCGACTCGCCCCGTTCATATCCTCTGCCTTTCCACCGCTCCGCGAACTCCGCCGCCGCCGCTGCCATCTGTTTCTCTGTCTTCATATTTGTATTTTGTTAAAAAACAACTTTGCAAAAGTATGCTTTTTTCGGACATAACGGCTCCATATCCGCATTTTGATCCGCGAATCGGCCCGTGGGCAAAAAAGGTTAAGGTTTTCACCCCGCGAAAAACGTTTGGCGGGTTTTGAGCTCCCCATAAAACGCCACGTTCAGCTGTAGCTCTTCGCCCAAGCGGTCGTCGTGCTTCAGGAGCAGGGTGATGGCGGCCACTACTTTTTCCTGTACAGCTCCCACATCTGCTTGGCCTGCCGGCGCATCTCCTCACGCAGCCCCTGCGGGGCGAGCACCTCCACCGCGCCGCCCATCGAGAGCAGCTCCATGTAGAAGTCGTAGGCGGGGCGCAGCCGCAGCTCGAAGATGCTGTACTCGTCGTGCCGTTCCATCTCGCGCTGGCTGTGGTGCAGCGGCAGCGACCGCAGGTAGTGCGACTGGTCCGCCGACACCTTCAGCCGCACCGTCTCCTTGCCGATCTCCCGGTCGGCGATGATGCCGTAGAAGTCGCTGAAGAAGCCGGCGGGGTCGAAGTCGTCCGGCATCTGGAAGGTGCGTTCCGTGGTGTCAATGTCGCGGATGCGGTCGAGGGCGTAGATGCGCATCCGGTCGTCGCCCGGACTGTAGGCCAACAGATACCAGCGCTGCTTGAACATCTTCACGCAGTAGGGGTGTACCTCGAACATGGCGCCGCTCTCGCGCCAGTAGCTCTGGTAGGTGATGCTGACAACCCGGTTGTCGTTCATGGCGGCCAGCAGCTCCGGCAGCTGTTCGTGTCCGTAGGGGATGCTTTCGGTCAGGATGCGCTTGCTGAGGCTCTTGTGCTCCATCAGGGTGTTGCTGACGGAGAACGTGTCCAACAGCCAGTTGCGCAGTCCGCCGCCCCTCAGCTCCTCCTCGTTTGCAATGTAGTAGTGATAGCCGCCCACCCGCTCGCAGTCGATGATGATGCCGAACATCTCCTCCACGGCGATGCGCCATTTGTGGAAGGTGCGTTCCGCGATTTTTGTGCCCTCGCTCAGGTCGCTTTGCAGCCATTTCTCTTTCAGCTCCTTGAGGCTGATGCCCCCCGACTGGTAGATGGTCTCCACCAACCACACATACTTGTTTATCAGATTCTTTGACATAACTTCAGTGTCTATGGGTTTCTAATTCGGCGGCAAAGATAACCAAAACATCTGAATTTTCAAGGCAGAAGTCTTGCGGTTTGAGGATGGAAAGGTCAGGCACGGTGGAGTAGTGGGCGGAGCCGGTGATGCAGGCGGATTATTACGGAACTATTATTTTGTCCGACCATAGCTTTGACAGAAATTCGCAAGCCGGCCATATTTCAACGCCATTGAAAAGGCGGGGCTTCTCTTCTAATGACACTATCACCAACTTGCATTGCGGATGCTCTTCTTGGAAAGCCTTCAGCCCTTTCAAGTGGGATGAAACAATATGTTCGGAAGACTTGATTTCAATTGCCACTTCAGCGTCGCCAATGATGGCGTCCACTTCGTATGCGTTGTTCAATGTGCGCCAGAACGAGAGTCTCTTTCTTGTTCGTTTTTATTGCGTTGCAAAAATACAATAAATATTGGCACGCCTCAATAAATTATGAAAGAAATTTTGAAGTTGTAATTCAGATTTTATGATAAATTTTGAAGTTTTACTTCAAATATTCGCTCTGTATGATGGCCTTAACCCACATTGCGGCGCAGG
>CALDIA010000057.1 GCA_937901455.1 uncultured Bacteroidales bacterium
TTTGTGTTTTGACGCTGCAAAGATAGGGCAGGAGTGTGCAATGGAATTGCACGGACTTGGACGGATGAATCAATATCGAATAAAATCTTTGAGAGAGATTGTGGTAATACCAAGAGCGCTTGCTCTTGATTGTAGCATATTGTCCGAAGTTAGCAAAATTGGATTGTCCTTTTTGTACTTTAATGCGACCGACAATATCAAACAATCGGGATTATGTCTGTCAAAGCCTTGTGGCAACAACGAAAGGTTTGCTTCTTCCATTTGAGAATAGTGTTTGACAAATGCAGTGTTTATGTTCTTTGCAGCCTCATTCAGGTTCTTCTTGTCAACATCTGCTTTTAACTTCAGTTTGTCAAGTTCTTCCAAAACCGTCGCGGGAATGATTATTTTGTATTTGTTTCCGATGCGAGAAATGATATCAGGGCAGTTGACAAACACGTTGGTGTCAATGATATAGATGTTTTCTTTGCCTTCTACAAGTTCTTTTCTCTTTCTTTCAAATTGCGACAGATCAATTTTGCCTGTTATTGTTACGCCGATATTACCAGCGGTTATAGTTTTTGGTTCAAACGCCACGAGTTTATCGTCTTGCGCTTTCAAAAGATACTTGCGGACTTCCTCGGACATGTTCTCTTTCAAAATGGAATTATCCGCTACAATTATTGTGTTGAATTTGGCACGAGAAGTGGCTACATTGAACAAGTCGTTTTCTAACGAATACCGCAGAGATGCATTGGGAATGAAAAAGACACAATAATCAACAGTCAACCCCTGAACCCTATCAACAGTCTCGATACGAATGTTGTCAGGCAATTCTTTTGTGGTCGTCCAATTAACGACGAAGTATTTTTGCAATGCTCGGACAGACTCCCTGAATTTTGAAAGCACGGCAATCTCAGCTTTTGGCGATTCTGCAATGATTTTGCTTACAAGGCAATAGATTGAATCAAATGCGTTGGTTGGTGCTTTGTCGCCTACGCTCATATCAATTCCAATAAACACTGGGCCGCCTTGTGGATTTAAATCCGGCAACTTCGACGGGATTGTTTGTATTTCTGAAACAGAACGTAATTCGTTGTTATAGAACACGCCTGTGCTTTCGGCACCTCGTTTTGTCAAACGGAATGTGTCGCTTAGCATATATGATTTGAAGGAGAAATTGTGGCAAACGGTTTCAAAACCTTTGACAATCGAAGTCCATTGAAATCTGTTTATCACATCTTCATTAGTTACCACAATCGGCGCCAACTGATTCTGGTCGCCAATCAAGATAACTTTCTCGCCTAATTTCATTGCTGCGGCTATCATTGGCAGAAGCGCTTGGCTGGCCTCGTCCATGATGACATAGTTAAAGGGCTTATTAGTGCTATCCTTTGCCCATCCACTGGATATATAGAATGTTGCAAGTGAAAGATTACCCTGTGAAGCATTGCAAAGATTGTCTTGTATCGGTTGAAGTTTAGGCAGTTCCCTGCTTTCGTCAACTGTAAGGCTTGTTTTTGAAACCTTGCCTTTTTCAAGGAATGGCTTAACGTCATCCTTTTTTGCCAACTCCATCAAAGCCTGATTGGTGAGAGCTGTAACCAAAACGCTTTTGTTGTCTGCTAACAGTTTGGCTGCAAGTTGAGCCATTCGGTACGTCTTGCCTGTTCCGGGAGGCCCTTGTACGACAACACAATTATTGGTCTTCATGTCGTTGCTTAACAAAGAAGTAAAATCCACCTTCGCTTCGATTTTCTGTGGATTCCACTGATTGGATGTTTCTTCATAATCCAAAACACGTTGAGTTTCCACACACGATGAATCACGTACAATATCTATGAGGTTTAGCAGGTATTGCAAAGGTGGGTCTTTAGGACCAAAGGCAATGATGGGCTTTTCAGATTCTAATAATTGAGCAAATTCTGTCGTCAGATTCTTTATACCAATAATACAGAAATCATTTTCTTCTGATTTCTGAATCCATGCACATAAAGCATCGGAATATGTGCGCTGATAGTTCTGCCGAAGATCTGCCCAAGAATTATTACCCCAATTTTTGAAACTACCCATTTCGCCAATAAGGAACGAGGCTGTCCAAAACGAGTTTTTGCGTGGCATATTATCAGAATTACGCACCTTGAAAATAGCCATTCCGCTTGGTTGCAACTTAATGAAGCGACCAACAAACACTTCACCTCGTTCTTTCAGAGTTATTGCTTTGATAGAAACGAGTTGCCCGTAGTCAGCGATTATTGTTTCGAGTTCTTTTTTTAGAAACTCTTCGTAGTCTGTTCGTGTATATTTCATAATTATAAATTATTATCGTCAAATTCATTTTGAAGTCCCTGTGTCTCAGAATCTATTCCAAACCCTTTTATATCGTCAATTATATCATACTGGGGATTCTTGACAGCAAATGTTGAGCGTTTGATGTATGTGAATATTTTTCCAAGTGCAGCATAGTAATGATGTGGCGTGTATTCAGTATCAAAAATCAAATTAACGTCAGATCCTTTTGCAAATAATTTCTCATACGAGACGCTATGACATCCCTTGTTATCATACAGAATTAAGATGTTATCTTTGCTTTCCGTCAGTGCTTGAAAATCGGTAGCACTTAAATAAATATGTCCACCTTTACAACTTTTTACAACAACTGTTACACTTTTTCCATCTGACTTTTGAACAACGTTATGAATCTGACATGCCGAACGCCATTTTTGATACTTGTCAAACTCATCAGAAGAATGTACATAATCCGATTTTGAAAAATCAAAATTCTTACTTTCAAGATACTTTTTGGCGGCATTCATTGCCTCTTTATGTATCTCAATTTGATCTTTTATTGTCACTCCATCTCTACTGTATATATCACCTTGGTATGTGTCATTGTATGTTTCTTGAGCTTGAGTCAGCTTTTCTGAAGGTTTGAAAACCTCAAAACCCTGCCCACGCAATGATTTAATATATTCTTCCGCATGAATAGGCAATGGTTGTTTTATTTGGTTTTCTTCAATTCCTTTCAACAAATCATCATAATCTAACCCTTTCTTCTGCAGCGCCTTTTTGATTTTTTCCTTTTCTTTTTTCAGATTATCATAGTCGTCTTTATCTTCTTGAGTTAGAGAAACCTTACCGTCTGAACATAAAAACTTGTAATCGTCAAGACCAAAACCACACTTGCCGTCCTTGACGACTTCAAACAACAGAATGTCTTCTATCTTTCGAGCATCGCTAACAAACAATTTCTTCTCTTGCGAGTTATAGTAATAGTGGCTTTCAGAATCCTCATAATTCAACAATATTTCATTCTTGTATGACAATTGGCTTGGTAGAATTCCTGGATAAATGAAGATTCGTGGAATACGGTCTTCAATCCATTCTTTGTATTCTTTTGTGTCCCATTCTATGGAATTTTCTTCCATTTTTTTGTTATCCCAATGGTCTGTCAAGTCTTTGCACTTATCTTTTAGAGACAGAAGTATATTCTTCTGGTACTCACCAACAAAAGGACGTTCAAAGTCATTAGCTGTTGCAATAAACTCAATTCCGGAATTTATTTCTTCATCTGAAAGTTTGTCGATGAAGTTTATAGGTTTATCTTCCAGAAATAGTTTACGGAATTGTATGGCATTGCAATTAGAAGTTTGTACGCCATTATCCTTGAGATATTTTATCTTCTTTTCATCGTCAGCCCATTTTTCAATAATTGGTAACAATTGTTCGTCTTCAGATACATAATCAGAATCGAAGTATTTGTCAATAAAACAGTTTTTCAGATGATAAGTAAACGGCGACTCCTCTACTGAAATACCATTGTCAAAAAGGAAATCTAATAACTCATACACAAAGTCGTCTGTTTCTTTATTCAAGTCAATTTTGGGAACATATCGATTATTCCAGCCTTTTTTCTGGCGGCGATAGTATGTTGCGAATAAAAATTGCTGCGCATTTCCATCAACATTCCATTCAGAAAAATATGCTTCTGGGATGCCAAGATGCTGATTTAATTCTCTATGTACATCATATACGGACTTTGATTTTTCTGTAAAGAACTTATCCAAATCTTTCTTGCTTTCAAAAAGTGCCTTTATCTCATCTTTAGAACTTGATTGATCTTGATATTGAGGCAACAATTTCGCCAACGACATCTTCACCTTTTTCGTTTCTCCATTTTGATAAAAATCGCACACAACATCATCAGAAACAGAGAAATCTTTGACACACCGCCCATCAAAGTAAATCTTTGACGAGAATTCAGACGGTTCACTATAAACAGACAAAGCCAATTGAAGAATACGATATTTGTAGGAATCCTTCTTGTATTTTTCTTCTCCCGAAGTCAAATCCATCCTCTCAATATTCTGCAAATATAGTCTCTTTGTGTTTTCTCCAGATTTTTCAATAATTGGTAATAATTGTTTATAACTATTATCATTGGCTTTATGTTGTGAAATCAGTTGTTGTGTATATTTTTCATCAGTCCATGGATATTCTCCGTACAAATCAGTTACCGCAACACCAAATTCATCTCGATGTTTCCATATAACCTCTTCAAATTCATCTTCTTGTGAAATTAGATAGTTTGCCAAATCAGCATCATAATCTTCTTTGGATAGGACATATTCATACAGCCACGCAGGAATATTTTCGCGGTAAGCAAACATTTCTCCGAGCGGCTTAAATATGCCATTCACATTTTTGAAAATAGCAATGTCTTTCTTGAGTTTTTCCTCTACACATTTAAAACCCCTTAAAGCGAAGAATAACGATTTTCTTTCATCAATTGTGAGTTCAGAAAAATCACGGTCAACAATAGAATTGAATAAATCCCCTTCGTTTTGCTGTTTTACAAACTTGTATATAGGATGGTTCTTGTCGAAAACATTGTCAGAACATACAAAACCAAGTTTTGACAACACATCCTTGACGGGGGCAATGTGCTCTGTTGTAATGATATAGTCAGTGGTTTCTGTTTCTTTACAAGATTTGTATTCTTCTCCAAATTGGAACAATGGCAAGTTGGAAACAAAAGAACGCAAATCGTTTTCTCGTTTTTCGTTATTGTTCTTGTCAATCCACCTATACAATGTTTTCTTTTGCTCATCGGTGGCAGACACAAACCATTCGTTGAAATCTTCGTTATCGGTAATGGCTCCTATAACATCATCAAATTTCAAAGTTTCGATATGCTCGAAGATATCCTCTTCCAATATTTTGCTATCAATTTTTTCGGATGGTAGGCATTTTTCGGTTTCCAGTAATTTGCAGAACAAATCTGCTCCGATGATTTCAGACAAGCCTGTTTTGTCAATAATTATCTCGTTTTGCCGTGCAAGTTCGCCTTTGTGGTTGAGGATAAAGGCTTCGGATTCGAGGGCGGTTCTATATGCACTATTGAAACTTTGAGCGAGTTGTTCTACATCAAGTGTGGAATCATCAAAGTATTGCAATGGTAATAGTTTCAAGCAATTATGTTCTCCTTTCTTAGATAGTTCTGCAACCCATTTGACAAGTAATTCTCCAATATTTGCCATTAGATAATAATTCCATGGATTATCCAGTAATGTTTCTCGATTGGCATGCAGTACGAAATCGCCATTAATATAAAACGGGAAAGGGAAACGATGCTCGTTCATTGGCAAATACGCATACAAACTATTACCTTTGCTTTCTGTAATGTTCCCATCGTTATAATTGGCAACAAATGATATTGTCGTAGTTTGAGAAGAAGCAATCCTATCTGGAATATCCTCTAATTCCTGATGGTTGTTATCATAAAACTTGTTTTCTTTCTCACCCTGTCTATTTGTGATTTCTTTTATTTGAATATCAATACCTTTATCTTCAAACGCCTCATTAGAAACAGGAATATCTTCGAAATCCTTTTTGATTAATTTTTCCGTTCGCTTACTTGCGAAAGAATTTTTTATCGTTACGATACCATCTTTGATATCTTTGGTAATTGTTTTATTAGCAAATTTCAAGTCTATCCTGTTGGTGTGCCGTAAAAACAGGATAAACTTTGGATTATCAAACAGAAATTCAATGGCTTTGATGTAGTCCTCTATTTTTTGGTTCTTTATATTGAGTGCAAACGAAACTTTTTGGTTTTTAGCAAAAGCAGACTTTTTCAGAGAGTCAGGGACAGCGTCATACCAAATAGGTAGAAGTTGCCACGGAATATCTTTTACACCGCTAAAATTATCTCGTTGTGTAGCATATTTTTCAATAAATTGAGACATTTCATGTTCTCCACTAATATTTCTCACTATCGAATAAAACTTGTCAAAATCCTCAAACAACAACTCGCCTTTATCAAATTTGAAATGGTAACCACCTGAATCAACAAACACTTGTTGAGAGTTAGTAAAAACTGATTTAAAACCAATCCCTTTATAACCAGTTTTTTCTTTACTTGACTTCGTGCTTTTTGCAGCAGATACCAAGGATTCAAAATCTTTATAACTAAAGTGCAACCCATTATGCGTAAATATCAAATAATTGTCTTTTTGGTCGATATTTATATTTACTCCAGCCTGCGATGCTGCATCATCTGCATTTTGAATCAATTCAAAAAACATTCTTTCTGCAGAAGAATACATCTCCAAACCAACCGTATTAAGGATATTGGCAAGTGACGAATTTGATGCTGGACTATCGTGCCAACTAAACGCTTTTTTCACATCACTTTTATACGGATTGTCAACCTTGCCAATTATTTCAGCTGTAAATTGAAACAATTGAGACCTTTCAAGGCGCTTTTTTCTGTCAACTATGTTTGTTAGTTTGATTTCATAGTAATCTCCGTCAACAACTTGATTATCATACGAATTGACAACTACTGCTTTAAGGTTATATCCGTATATGGGGTCTATAAGCAGTTGACCTTTATGCAATTCATCACATGAATATAGATTTTCGACGAACGCAAACTTGCCAGATTGTATTACCTGCCCAATAAACACATTAGAATCATGTCCGGCATATTTCAGAAGATCGGACAAAGACAAGTCATAAAGATTGTCATCGTAAGGTTTATCATTCAAAAGTTTTAGGCTAAAATACAACTGGTCGTTTTCATGTTTAATATACACCACATTGATTATCTCTCCATCGAACAACAAATCTTCCAATCGGTCAATTTCGTTCCAATTGGTGTCTTCTTTTTTTATAACTCCTTGAATATCTCCAACTTGTATTATGACTTTTGAGTTTTGAACACGAATAACCTCGGCTTCAAATTTAGTACCACACTCATGTGATGAAGCGAAACTTTCAACCCGTTGTTTCATAATGGCCTTTTCTTCTTTTTTGCGAAGTTTATCCTGTTCTTTTTCGTATGTGGTAATATCGGATAAAGTGATAAAACCTTTGTCGTTGATATTGTAAATGGCAACCTCTACATTGTCGCCAACTGATTTTGTGAAGTTACCGTTTTCATCAAATAAACTTGGCATCAAACGATTCGGCATAAAGCCAAATTGATTTTGCCACAATGGTAAAAAAGAGCAATAACATCCATTTTCTTGAATCTTGTTGATTCGTACTCGAATTTTATTGTCGTTTGAGTTTTCCATAAACATAGTTTTTATCTTTCTTGGTTCTTATTTATTTCTTCCTCAATCTTAGCAGAAACTTTCTTCAATAGTATTCTTATCGAATTGAAACTTTGATACTTAAAGAAATTGTATAGTTTTTCGTTTTTGTCTTTTTTAATAACGTCGCACCTGTGTAAACCTTCATTCCGCACTTGCCTTAACTCCGACAAGGTTTTGAAAGTGAAATCCATGTTTTCTGGAGTATAGGGGAAAAACTCTTCGCAAAAAGCATACATTTTTTTCTCTACAACAATGTCACCGACGTTCTGCTCTTTCCCGTTTCTTTTATATGGATACTTTGAAGTCTCTGTTTTTTTCTCAATATGATTAAGTAAATCTTCCAAATCCGGATATGTAATGTAGTAATAGTAGTTGAGCAAGTTCTCTATCTGATAAAACGCATTCACGCAAAAATGGTAAAAACGTTCCGTTTCGTCAATGGTCTGAAAGTCCAGTGCGTTATTTTCCATTCGCAGATTGTCAACCAAAAGTTGATTGCGCAAAGAAACGTTTGAAATATAGTTGTAATGCAGACTGTTGTCGCCTTTGATTTGAAGTGCCTCTCTGATAAATCTAATGTCCTGAGTTGCGGTTTGAACGTTGGCTTCGGAATCGAATCTCTTCCTCAATTCCTCCACAAACCATTCGTTGCCTTTTGTTTTGGCCAGACTGTCGATGAAGTCAAGCAGCTTGTTCAGTTGTTCTTTGTCTTGTCCCATAGCGTTGTATTTTACAAGATTGATAAGTCAAAGTTTGATTCACAAAGGCTTTGCAAGGTGGCGGAAAGCGCATCGTTGGAGAGCAGGGGTTTCTCTTTGCCGTTCCGGGCTTTGTCCCCTTTGACAACGCCACTAATGCCCATCAACTTTTCGAAACGTTCCTCCAGCTTGCGATAAGTGCTGTCGTTGACACCTTTCACCATTTTTAGATATTCCAACTTTCCGTCAATCACGTTCTCGATGTGGTGCGTTCCCTCAACATGCTTTGTGGGATGGTAATGTTGGATGAAAACGCTCTGGGCATAATCATAACCGCCCAACTCCCAATTGTGGAGCATGGTGCGGACTTGCTTTACGTATTTCTGCGTCACGTTCACCTTTTCGTTGACGGTTAGCCCGGTCACTTCTTGACGCTCGTGCCTGCAATTCAGGCGCGTCTTGTCTCCGTTAACGGTAAAACCTTCTTTTTCAACGAATGTGTGTAATTCCTTGACGAAGTCGCCGTCATCGTGGAACAGGTTGGCCGAGCCGCTGAAAGTGATGTCGTCGGCATAGCGCGAATAACGCAAGTCATAGCGTTCAGCCAATCTCGACAAACGCCAGTCCAAACGTTCACAGATGACGTTGGTCAAAGTGGGCGAGGTTGGCGCACCTTGAGGCAGACAACCTTCGTGGCAACAGAGATCCGTTATCAGGCTCGCCAAATCTTTTCCGAAGGAAAAAGGCGGTGCCATCAGCCGAGCGAACACCCTGCCGGACTTGATGCTCGGAAAGAAGTCTTTGAGGTCGATGTTATAGACATAGTTCTGCCCAAGATGCATTTGGGCGTTGCTGACCACCGAACGATGGGCCACGAAGCCGTGAGCTGCGACATGAGGCGTGAACATCTCTTGTAGCATGACGTTCAAACAACGTTGGATGCACTTCAAGCCGACATTAGGGGCAGTAATGGTTCTAAACTCGCCCTGCTTTTTCTTCGGGATCTTGAACTGAACGTAACGATTCCGATTGTTTTGCGAATAGGCATGGAAAGTCAGTTGTCGCAGCGTAATGGCATGACATTTCTCGCCGTAAAGCTCTTTTTTGATGGCGTTGAGCTTTTTCAACAATTCCGTCGTTCCGTTATGTTTCTGTTCAGGCATTCTTCCTTATTATTATGTCCTTTTGAAAGGTGTCGGCATGGGCCTCGTTTCTTAAGATATGCCTCCCACACCTAATAATATAGGTGGTAGTGTTGTTTAATTTTTAATGTATGCATATCACATCACGAATCACACAACATCGGAAAATAACGACATAACTTTGTCCACAAAACCATCCGATTACAGATGGCGAAGTCAAATCAAGCCATGCACGACACCTTTTCAAAGAACGGTTGCAAAAATACAACAATTTCGTTTTCCATATTCAGGTTGCAACGTTGCAACCCGTTTTCTTTCACGCCGCAAAGATACAGCCTTTGTGTGCAAGGGAATTGCACGGTTCGGGGCTTTCTTCTTGGGGCATGTATCTGTCGGCCAAGAATCCGATGGGACGACGCGCCTCCTCTTTCTTGAAGTGCTCGTGAAACATCGGGTAGTTCTTCGCCAAGGTCATGTAGCTTTGCCCAATCATCTTGTAGGCGAAACCGAACTCGCGGACAAACTCTTTCGGCGTCCTCACGACGCTTTCCAGCCGGCACAGGAAATGGTCGCTCAAGAACTGGATGGTGGTGAAGTCCGCGTGGTTGTTGCACTCCGAGGCGAGGGCGGCCAAGCCCAACGCATCCATCGTGTCCATGCCGTCCATGGCGAATTGCAGGTTGAAGTGGACGCGACGCTTCCCCATGCGCCCGATGTCCCACATCTCCACGATGAAATCCTTCTCGCCGTCGCCAATCACCAGCAAGCCGTCCTCAACCTTCGCGCTATAGCCCGCCTTGTTCATCTTGGCGCAGATGGCGTTCATAAATCTCTTTCCCCTTTTCATGCTCATGCTGTTTTTGCCCATAATCCTTTTGTTTTCGGCTGCAAAAGAATAAAATGTTTGTGCAAGGTTGTTGCACATATCAAAATAATTCGTATCTTTGTAGCGATAAAATTGAAAATCAACGCATTATGGCTATAACAAAAAACGCTTACGAACGCTATCGCATCCTCGACAGGTGTTTCCGAAAGGGTGAATACCAAATCCAACAGCTCATGGAAATCTGCAACCGCGAGCTTGGGTATGACGACAAAGGCATCAGCCGCCGCACCGTCTATTACGACATCGATTACATGAAATACGGCCCGTGGGAGGCCCCCATCGAGCCGAGGAAGGAAGGCAACCGCCGCTACTACACCTATACGGACAAGAGCTTCTCCATCGAGAACATGCCCATCACCGAAGACCAGCTGAAGCAAATCCAGTCGGCCATCGACCTGCTGAGGAACTTTAACGGGCTTCCCAATCTCAACGGGCTTTCCGAGAGCCTCGAAAACACGGGGCTTATGGTGATGAACGCCAAAAGCAAGCCTTGCGTGGGCTTCGAGGAGAACGAGTTCGTTGAAGGCCGGCAGCACCTCACGCCGCTGTTCAACGCCATCCAGAACGAAACCGTGCTGAAAATCACGTATGAGCCGTTTGGTGAAGAGGCCGTGACGTATTGTTTCCATCCCCAGTTCCTGAAGCAATACAACAACCGTTGGTACATCCTTGGCTCAGCGGAAGGGCACGAAGAGCAAGTGTGGAACTTGGCGTTGGACAGGATCAAGTCCATCGAAAACACGACACGCCCTTACAAGGAGATGGACATTGACTGGAAAGAGCATTTTGAGGACGTCATCGGCGTGACCAACGTCAAGGAGGTGCCCGTCGAGGAGGTGCATTTTGTGGTGCATGGCAAGACGGCGCATTACATCCATACCAAGCCGCTTCACCAAAGCCAACGTGCCCATTGGCTTGACCCCGACACCTTGGACGTGAAACTCAACGTCAAGATCAACTACGAATTGAAGCGCATCCTGCTTTCCTACGCCGCCAACGTCACCATCCTTGCGCCGCAATACTTGGTCAATGAACACAAGGAGACGTTGAAGAAAGCCCTGTCACAGTATCAATGATTTGGGGCTTCAATGCAAGTTTTTCTACCTCTCCCGCCGCTGGATCACTTCTTTCAGGCGATAGCGGTCGCCAGTGGCCTTGCCG
>CALDIA010000058.1 GCA_937901455.1 uncultured Bacteroidales bacterium
CGCGCCGCTTCTTCCACTCCATATCGGTGTTGAGCGTGGCGAAAAGGTAGTATTTGCCTTTGTAGCAATGCACTTCGGGTGCCCATACCCTGCCCGTCAGCCAGTTGTCGCCGGGCACCGCAAACACCTGTTCAGGACCTTGCCAGTCGAGCAGGTCGCTACTTTGATAGACTGCCACGCTCCCCACCTCGCGCCCGTCGCGTTCCACCGATGAGGAGCAATACAGATAATAGGTGCGGCTTCTCTCGTCGGCCAGGATGAACGGGTCGCGCACGTTGAGCTCCTTCAAGGAGAGAGCCTTGCCCAAGAGGGGCAGGCAAAGCAGCAGCAGGATGAGGTTCTTTCGCATAGCTTTCATCACACCAACTTCATATAAAATCCATAATGTGCCGGACAAGCCCCCGTCAGACGTTCTGTTTCAGCCACAAATCGAAGAACTTGTCATAAACCTGATAGCTCCCTTTGTCCATCGTCAGCATTCCCTTGTCAATCAGTGCTGGCACGGCCGCCTTGACCGAATTGGGCGAGACAAGGCCGTGCCTTTTCACAAATTTGCCCGAGGTGATGTTGGAGGCCCACCCTTCCCGTCCGATGGCGACGAGCACACGGCTCTGCTTTTCAGGCAATTGATAGAACAAATCCTCATAAATGGGGGACGACATGTCAATGATGCTTTGCTCCGCCTTGTCAATGTCTTCCATCTTACAAACCCCATGCGGTGCGGTGTTCGCGAAAAGTCTGTTCATCACACAATGGAGGTAATAGGTGACTCCGTCATAACGCCGGTACAACTCCTCTACAACCCCCTTGTCCAACTGCTTGCCACAACTTTCGAAATGATAGTGACAAAAGGCCGTGTATTTGTCCAACGGCAGAGGTTTCAGAGCATATATGGTGACACTTTGGTAAAAAGGTCGCGCCGGGGAGGTGAACATGGAACCCATCAGATGCTGGCGGGAGCCGGAGAAAACGAACTTGGCATTGCTGCAGTATTGCACATGTGTGCGGAGCAAGGCCTCTGTATTGGTGTCGGCATATCTTGTGATCTGTTGAAACTCGTCAATCGCTACGATGCAGGGCTTGTCGGCCTGTTGCAGGTATTTGAAAATCTCACCCAAGGTGGTGTCGGGCGCATCTATGTCACCCACACTCATCGACCAGGAGGGGACCCCGTTTATGTCAAAGCTGATTTCCGATCTTACCGAAGCCAGCACAGACAGGAATTTCTCCCAGACAATCCTTCCTTTGGGCTTTAATGTTTCGAGAACAACACTTCCCAATTTGTTGACCATCTCCGTCACTGATTTGGTGGAATAGATGTCAACTATAAAGGTGTGAAACCTGTCTTTAATTTCTTTTTGGGCGAAACAATGGCGCAGCAAATCGGTTTTCCCATATCTTCGCGGGGATATTAGGGCTACGTTGTTCCCGTTTGTGAGTAAATCGATAAGGTCCGCCGACTCCTTTTCCCTGTCGCAAAAATATTCAGGACCGGCATAACCGCTTGTGACAAAGGGGTTCTCGTTGTATATGCCATTTTCTTTCATTGAGTGTACCTTTAAATTGTGCGGCAAAGATACGATTTTTCCATAAAATGGAAATTACAAGATGGAAAGATCCGGATCTCGAAATCGGCCATTTGCGCCTGCGCTTTCTCCGGAATGGAAAACCCGTCGTTCAACCCGTCGGACTTGGACGGGGTTATGGCGGTGGGCAGGTACAGGGTGAAGTCGGTGGCGGCAGTTGTTTACTGCCAAGGTGGTGTATATTTCTTCCGTGCGAATAACAGGGCCGAGGTATGAATCCGCATAATAGGTGATGCTGAAAGGGTTGGAAAGATGTTGCCCGCCGTCATTGCAGAATGTGAATGAGTAGGTGAACATGCCGTTTTCGTAGGTTATGCTCGTGTCGTTTGTGGCTGCAACGTTCAGTAGCATTGAGAACGGCCTCCCATACTGATCCAGCGTGGTGGCCTGCTGCAGGAAGTTGTTGAAGGGTCTGCGGATTACACCCTGAGGGTCGGTGAAAGCCGTGGCATTGTTAAAGAGTGGGGTGGGAACCGTCAGATCCTTGTTGATGTTGGTGACGTTGTACATGTATTGGTTCCAGACGGGTCGCGCCGGTGCCCACGGGTGTAAGCCCCCAATGACCCATAGCTGCCCTCCGACCCATCCGAGGCCGCTGCCCACCTTGCCACACACTACAATCTCGGCCGCCCCGTCGCCGTTGACGTCCGCCACCACCGGGTACTCCTTCCATGTTCCAGCGGACATGCTTTTGGTATATAAATTATAGAAAGGTATGGTGTCATTACCCGTCAGGTGGCTCTTTCCGCTGCCGTTGATGATACGCAGATTAGCTTGGTCGCGATACACAATCTCCATGATGTTGTCCTGGTTGAAATCAAACAGGGTCATGGAGGTTTGCCCCGACTCGTCTGCGTGGGTGGCCTGCCACTTGGATTGCAGACCTGTGGCCGGAATGTACGTCATGGCCGTTATGCGCGAGCTGCTTACAGGCGTCTTGTAGTCGATATAGACAAAATCCAGAAAACCATCCCCATCAATGTCCCCCACCAAAGGGTAACCGATAGTTCTGGCATAATGGCTGTGGATGAACAAAATGTTTTCTGTGTCGGGATTGTAAGCGTAAATGTAGGCACTGTCCGAAACATTGCTTGGCGTACCGTCAACCACAACCAGGATGTCTAATTGACCGTCAAAGTCGAAATCCACCACGGCCACGTTGCCGTCCTGCGGGATGAATGAAGGGATTGCGATGGTCTTCAACTCGGTGACGCTGTTCAGCGAAACATCAGTCCTACTGACGATGTTGACATGGTAAATCGTATTGCCGCAGACGAGTTCGGGGATGCTGTCGCCTAATACATTGGCGGCGAAGGACATGGCGCATTTCCCGACTTCGGTGGCATCATTCCTGCAGGACCTTCCCATGTTGCCGTTGGCGGGTCCGGCGCAGAGGCGTTTGAGTGTGGCGGCGTCATAAATCACGTTGCCGATATAGACCTCGGGCCAGCCGTCCCCGTTGAAGTCGGTGACGGAGACAACCCCTTCGCACGGCGTGTTCACGTCGGAGGTGGCGAGCAGGTTGCCGTGGATGTCGTAGGAGCGGAGCTTGTTGTCGTAGCAGTGAAGGATGATGGCCCCCTGCATGCCGCCGTTGCCGTCAGGATAGCGCACGATGGCGGTCGGCCCTGTGAAACCGGCGTAGATTTTCTGCGGCACGTTGATGGTGCCGATTTGCTGTAGGTCGGTTCCTCGGTAGATGCCGAGCTGGGTGGTGTAGTGGTCGTTTGTGACGGCCTTGCCAGCCACAATCTCTATGATGCCGTCGCCGTCAATGTCGCCCACAATCGGGACGTAGTAGCAGTGGATGTCGTTGACGTAATGGAGCACGTGCGCGTCCCACGGCTGTTCCACCGCGTCCGTCGCGCAGTCGGCTTCCACCATGTTGTCAGGCAAGGATTGCGCCTGCAAAAGCAGTGCAGGGAAGAATAGCAACAGCACATCAAGTGTAAACGCTTTGACAAATTTTATATGTGTCGCCAAATAAGTCATGTCTGTTAGCTGCAACGATTGAAAGTGCAAAATTATAAAAATTTATCTCTCATTTTGAATTTCACTTCAGGAAATGTCTTGCGATTGGCGCTGCCATAGCCTATGGCATAATTCAATTCGCCCGCAGGTACCTCTATTTCAACAGGGTTTCCGGCAGAATGTCGCACAATATCCGCTATTTTGTCATGCCATATCGCTGTGAGTACCAGCTCTTTGAATGATACATGGAAAGGTCCTGCCAAGTATCCGCTTCCGTCTAACAATTGTCGGGAAGGGTGTAAACCCATTCGCAAAATCTGCACGTGATGCGCTTCGAAATACAACTGTAAATCTTTGCACCAGTCAACTGCCTCTTCCAAAGCCAAAGGCTGGTACAGGCCATCTTCATATTGTTTGGCCAGCAAGGTGTCATTGACCACTAAGGTGGGGTAGATGCGCGTAAAAGTAGCCCCAAGCTCACAAATCCTGGCTGCGGTGCCCATAGCCTTCTCTTTGGTGTCGCCAGGTAAACCGATCATCATCTGCAAACCTAACTGAAAACCTGCCTTTAAAATCATGCCCGAGGCCTCTTCCACCTGCGCTGCGGTATGACCACGGTGGGTTGCTGCGAGAATGCCGTCATCCAACGATTGGGCCCCCAACTCAATAATGCCAACATGCCTCCGTTTTAGCAGGTCCAAGACCGCTGGCGAGATGTAGTCGGGACGGGTGGAGAGCTGTATGCTGCATACCTGCCCGCTTTTTATGAAGGGTTGCACCACTTGGAGGTAGGCATCCTGTTCGGCCAGGCTGAGTCCCGTGAAGCTGCCGCCGAAAAAGCCGACCCTGACCTCTGCGTTCGCGGACATAGTGGCCAGGTGCCGTTCAATAGTGCGCACAGCCTCTTCTGGTGTGGGCACACTGATCTGCCCCGCGATGGTGAACTGGTTGCAGTAGGTGCAACGATGTGGACAGGCTCGCTGGGGAATGAATATGGGGATGACTCTGTGCTGGTCAGTCATTAACGCAAACGTTCTAAATACTGGTGTATGGTCTCTTGCAAGCCTAAATACAATGCGTCACAAATCAGGGCATGACCAATGGATACCTCTAAAAGGTTCGGAATCTGCTCGTAGAAATAGCGGAGGTTCACCAGCGACAGGTCGTGGCCCGCATTCAAGCCTATCTGTTGCCGTTCGGCCTCCTGTGCCGCGGCCAGAAACGGATGGATAGCCTGCTCCGGCCCGTGTACATACTGTGCCGCATACGACTCCGTGTACAACTCCACACGATCAGTGCCCGTCTGCTTGGCTGCTGCTACCATGGCAGGGTCTGCGTTTACAAAGATGCTTGTCCGGATCCCACGCTCGTGAAAACGGGCGATGGTTTCGCGTAAGAAAGTTTGGTGCTGTATGGTGTCCCAGCCAGCATTCGAGGTCAACGCCTCCGGTGGGTCAGGTACTAAGGTAACCTGTGTGGGCACCACCTCCAATACCAAGTTCATGAACCGCTCGGATGGGTACCCCTCTATGTTGAATTCCGTAGTGACAATCTTCTTGATATCGTACACATCCTGATAGCGGATATGACGCTCGTCAGGACGCGGGTGTACTGTGATGCCTTGCGCACCAAAATGCTCGCAATCCCGCACAACCTGCAATAAATCAGGCATGTTGCCACCCCGCGCATTCCTTAGCGTGGCGATCTTGTTGACATTGACAGATAACTTTGTATGTGACATATTTTCTTCTTTTTTTGTGCGGCAAAAATAGCAATTTTATAATTATCAAAATGATACCTCTCTCAATCCAGATTTCAAATGCGGCCAGGTGTTTTATGCTTGATTTTTTAGTTGTAATTTATCTTAAAAAAACGTATTATTGCCATTTTCTTAGAATAAATGTAAGGTAATGAGAATCAATAAGTTGCTTTTTGTTTTGGTAGCTATTTTTTTTGCGGTGCCTACCTTGAACGCCCAACCTGAGATACAACATGGCCAACAGGTAAACCATAATGCCGGAAGTGTGAGCGGCACAATCGTCGATGCCAACGGCGTACCGTTGGAGTATGCCACCATCTTTGTCAAGAAAACGGCCGATTCGTTGACAGCCCAATATGGCATTACCGGATCCGATGGCAAGTTCCTGTTGGAAGACATTCCCTTCGGCACCTATTATTTGGAGATTCAGTACATGGGCTACAAGACCACTACATCAGCACCCTTTACCATTTCCAAGAACAATGCTGTTTATAAGATGGACAAGTTCAAGATGACTGACAAGACCACCGATTTGGAAACGGTGGTCATCAGGGCGCAGCGCGACATGCTCCAGAGCAACCTTGACAAGACGGTCTATAACGTGGAGTCGAGTATCTCCTCGTCAGGGCAAACCGCTGTGGAGGTATTGGAGGAGATACCGTCAGTGTCGGTGGATATTGAGGGTAACGTCAGCTTGCGGGGCAGCGAGAACGTAACCATCCTTGTGGACGGCCGTGCCACCAATCTTACACTCGACCAGATTCCTGCCGATCTGATCGAGAGCATTGAGGTGATTACTAATCCTTCGGCCCGTCTCGAACCCGATGGTATGGCTGGCATCTTGAATGTAGTGCTCAAGAAGAAGAAAGAATCCGGTTTCAATGGTATGGCTACCATCGGTGCCTCGACGGCTTTCTTGTATCACAACAACAAGCACAACTTTTTCTTTAACGGCTACAATGGCAGTTTGAGTTTCAATTACCGCTACAACAAAATCAACCTGTTTGTTTCTTATGGCATCCGTAGCTTCGGATGGCGCAATGCCGGCAACATGTGGCGCAATTCCTGGAATGATGGAGACACGACCCGGATGGAGCAGGACAACTACGGCCAAAGCAAAGACCGATTCCATAATGTGAGTGCCTCGTTGGATTATTATATCAACAAATATAATACCATCACATTCAACGCTTCAGGGCACTTCGGACAAATGAAACGTACCAGCACGCTGAACTCCATAACCTATTCGCCGACAGACACCTTCTACTACTACAATCAAGAAGGTGTCAGCCCGCGCAAGTTCAACAGCTTCGATGCTTCTGTGAACTACAAAAAGACGTTCCAGCGCCAAGGCATGGAATTGACGGCCGACCTTTTCTACACCCAACGTAGCGGTGATGGCAGCAATGAGATTTTGCAAAAAAGCTTTCTGGACATTGCAGACTATTACCAACGTACTAATACGACAGACATCAATCGAGATGTTTCTGCCCAGCTTGATTTTGTCACGCCGGCTGGCAATGGCGGGCGTATTGAGACGGGTTACAAGTTCTCATATCGTGGCGTGGGGCAGGACTATGCGCGTTTTGACGGCACTTCGGCGGAAAATGCGGTGGAAGACCTGCTACGAAGCAATGACTTTATGTACCATGAGTATCTGAACGCCCTCTATTTCATCTATTCCAATACATTTTGGAAGAAGTTGAAAGTGCAGCTGGGACTTCGTGGCGAGATGTCTTACACCATCTCTGACCTTAAGTCGCTGGATACCACCTATACCTATTTCAACTACGGGCACTTTGCACGCAACTTCTTCTTCCCGACCGTGCACATCAAATACGATATCACGGATCATCATGCTTTGCAGTTCAGTTTCTCTCGCCGGGTGCAGCGTCCCCGTATTCATCAGTTGAACCCCTTTGTGGACGATTCTGACCGAGAGAACCGCACTGCCGGCAACCCAGCCCTGGAACCCGAATTTGCTAACTCCCTTGAACTGGGTTATATGTACACCCGACAGAATACAAGCTTTACCTTGACCACCTTCTACCGTCGCCGCACCAACCTGATTACCCGCTACACGGAGATTTTGCAAGAGTATTCGCCTGAAAGCCAGACCATTAGGCCCTATACGATGACTTCCTATCAGAATTTGAACAAGAGTCAGAACTTTGGTATTGAGCTTTTCTTCAGCCAACGCGTAAAAAAGATTTATCGAATCAATGTTACAGGAAGCTTCTATAGAAATTTGATTGACAGCGACAATCTTTTGGACGAGAACTTGTCGCGCGATTGGGCATGGAATGCCGGTGTGAGCCAAACCTTTACGGTAGGCAAAGACTTTGATCTGCAGTTGGACTTCCGCTATCGTTCCTCTACGCTGACCTCCGGAAGCATGGGGTGGGGCACCCATGGCATTGGGCAGGGCCGCCGCTCCGCATCCTATCGTCTCAACCTCGGAGCCAAGAAGGGATTCATAGACAACTCGTTGGTGGTGAGCCTCAATATCCGCAACCTGCTGTACTTTATCCCCAAGGTGCGCATGATGGAAATCTCGTCCTGGTCAGGCTTGGATGAACCTATCGGTTATGAATCCTATAGTGTACGCGAGAACTCAGGGTTCAATATCTCGCTCAATATCACATACAAACTCAATAATTACCGCAATCGACCCGTCAAGATCTCTGAAGACGAATATTCGGGCGGTGAAGGAGAAATGTAACATTTTTTGTATTTTTGCCACATAATTTATAGATGATGAATAATAGATCCTTTTTTGCTGTTTTAATACTGATAATCATCGGGTTGCAGCCTGTCTCGGCGCAAAATGACGCCACACCCTATACCTCGCCCAAAGATGTAGAGGAAAAGCCGGTAGTATTTCGCGACCGGCTTGTGATGGATGTGTTCCATTCCTTCTGGATGGGAATGCCCTCCCAAGTGTCGTACAAAAAGTTCGACCCCGGCTTCAATTTCTCCATTCTCTGGGATTTTAAAGTTAAAAAGAAACCCGTTGCTTTCGGACTGGGCGTGGGTATAACCTATCATACCCAGTATAGCAATGCACTTTTACTGTATGACCAGACAAGTGACTTGATGAAATATAACATTCTTCCGTCTAATGTTAACTACAATCTCTTGAAGATGAACTACCTGAATGTGAACATTCCGCTGGAATTCCGCTATCGCAATGCGAATGGCTTCAAGTTCAGTGTAGGTGTGCGCGTGGGCCTTATTGCCGAAATATCACAAAAATACAAAGGTCAGGATTATACGACTGCCACCGATACGATGATGATGAAAAATCTCCACATGGAGAACAAACTTAAATATAATGTGGATGTGTACACCCGCATTGGCTGGAAGTTCATTGGCGCCTACTATAGTTTTCAATTTACCCCACTTTTTGAAGCTGGAAAGGGTCCTAAAATTTATCCTATGTCTGTGGGTATCTCCTTGAGTATATTCTAAAATCAATCATAAAAACCGCTGTTATAATGACTATCTTTTATATAATGATCATCCTTTTTGTATTAGGATACTTGTGTATTGCCTTGGAACACTCCCTTAAAATCAACAAGGCGGCTTTTGCATTGTTGTTAGGTGTTTTGATGTGGGTACTGTATATCTTTGCCGGTGAAGGAATCTTCGATGTGACCAATTATGGCGCAGGCTTTGAAGCCTTCAAAGCAGAACACCCCGCATCAGCACACCCGTTCATCGACTTTCTCACTACCCATGAGCTGATTGAACATTTGGGCGATATTGCCGAGATTCTCTTCTACTTGATGGGCGCTATGACAGTTGTGGAACTGATTGATACATACCATGGATTCAGTATTATTACCGACCACATCAAGACGACGAACAAGGTGAAGCTGTTGTGGATATTGGCTTTCATCACCTTCTTCTTTTCTGCCATTCTCGACAACTTGACGACCGCTATCGTAATGGTAACCTTGTTGCGCAAGCTGATTCCCGAAAAGCACGACCGCTGGTTCTTCGGTGGGGTGGTCATCCTGGCTGCCAATGCGGGTGGCGCCTGGAGTCCCATTGGCGATGTGACTACGATTATGCTGTGGGTGGCTGGAAAGATCTCCACTGGTGCCGTGATGCTCCATGCCTTCCTTCCGAGCCTTGTCTCTATGATAGTGCCATTGATAGTCATCTCCTTCTTTGAGCGAGGAGAGATCGATGTCTCCAAGCGGCATATAGAGCAACAGGAATTGGGTATCCCCGTCTGGCAGAGAAACTTGATTTTCACATTGGGTATCATGGCACTCGTCTTTGTGCCCGTTTTCAAGATTCTCACCCATCTGAAGCCTTATATGGGCATTATGCTTGGGTTGTCCATCCTTTGGATTGTAACGGAGATTCTTCATAAGACCAACCAAAAGAGTATGCGTCAGTTCACGATTTCCGGTGTGCTTACCCGTATAGATTTACCTACCATCTTGTTTTTCTTAGGCATATTGCTGGCGGTGGCCGGTTTGCAAAGTGCGGGTCATCTCTCCATGCTGGCCGCTGGTATGGACTCTGTCTTCCACGGCAACTTCTATGTTATAGATACCATCATAGGTGCCTTGTCATCCATCGTGGATAATGTACCGTTGGTGGCGGGTGTGATGGGTATGTACAACTTTCCCATGGACCATACCTTGTGGGTATATCTCTCCTATTGTGCCGGAACGGGTGGCAGCCTTTTGATTATTGGTTCAGCCGCTGGCGTGGCTGTTATGGGTATGGAAAAAATCGACTTTGTGTGGTATCTCAAGCACATTACCCCATACGCATTACTTGGTTATCTGGCAGGTGCAGGGTGCTACTATTTACTTGATCAGGTGTTTGTCTCTTTGGGAATCAGCATGCAACACTTGGATACGGTTAGCATGTTGATGATGTGATGGAATCCTTAGCCCGGCAATTCCATTTAGGAAAGTTCGAGCATCTTGCGGATAGGGGCCACGGCTTTCGCCATCAACTCGGGATCCATCGTTAATTCGGGATCTTCGTGAAGCAATGCGTTGTACATCTTTTCAAGATTGTTCTTCTTCATGCTCCCGCAGTCGTGGGCTATGTCGCCGTTATATAATGTGTAGAAGGTCTTGTCTGGGTTTCTCTTTTTCAGTTCATGGAGGATTCCGCTCTCGGTAGCGACGATGAACTCTTTGTCGGGACTTTCAGAGATGTGGCTGATCATGGCGGCGGTAGAGCCTACAAAGTCCACGTGTGCCAGGAACTCACGGCGGCATTCGGGGTGGGCCACCACTTGTACACCCGGGTATGAATCTTTCAACAATTGCAAGTCTTCGATGGTGTAATGGTCGTGGATGCGGCACATGCCGTCCCAGAGCAGCATCTGGCGACCAGTTTGGCGGTTGATATAGTCGCCCAGGTTCTTGTCGGGGGCGAACAGGATCTTCTCGTCTTTAGGGAATGTGTTCACTAAACGCAGGGCGTTACCAGAGGTGACGATAAGGTCAGACAGTGCTTTGACGGCAGCGGTGCAGTTGACGTAAGAGAGCACTTTGTATTCGGGGTGCTCTTTTTTGAAGCGGGCCAGATCAGCGGCCTTGCAGGCATCGGCTAAACAGCAGCCAGCACTCATGTCGGGTACGAGCACTTTCTTGTCTGGATTCAGGATTTTGGCTGTTTCAGCCATGAAGTGCACGCCGGCGAAGAGGATGATATCCGCATCTGTGTCGGCTGCCTTGCGCGCCAAGGCCAGACTGTCGCCCACGAAGTCAGCAATGTCCTGCACTTCTGGCAAAGTGTAATAATGAGCCAGAATGATGGCGTTTTTCTCAGCGCGAAGCTTCTGAATTCCTGCTATATGTTGTTCTCTTGTCATATCTTTGAAATTAATGGGTTATGCTTCTTCATCGTTCATCATGGATTTGATGTACTCCAGCTGGCGGCGATCACGCTTGGTGGGGCGTCCCAGACCGTGCGGCCGGAATTCGTAGGTGTGCAGGGTCTTCATTCTGTCGTACTCCTCCTGCGGGGTAAGGTCGGTGTAATAGTCGGGTACCAAGGGCGCGCCCACTCGACTTTTGGGTGTGCCGAGCACCTGCACTTGCTTGTTAAGCTGGCCGATGTGCACATCATAAACCTCGTCGGTTTTCACCTCCTTGGAGGGTTTGACATTTACCCCGTTGCACTTTACTTTGCCGGCATTGCAAGCTTCGGTAGCCATAGAGCGCGTCTTGAAAAGTCGCACCATCCACAGCCATTTGTCAATGCGTATGTGTAAGTTTTCCATAGTGTGTTATAACTTTTTCCATTTCATGGTCCGCCCGAGGGCTGGCACACCAATGTAGCCGCGCACCCGCAAGGTCTGCGCATCTTCAAACCACATCTTGCTCTTGTAGGTCTTGCCATGCACTGGGTCGTAAATCTCTCCGTTTACCCATTTGTTTTCCTTGGCATCGTATTTGAAGTGGAATAGCAACTGTATTTTGTCGCCCGGCGTATTGCGTTTCGCAGGGTCAGGGTTCATGATGTCACGCTTGGGTGTGCCATCTTTGAAGTTGGGGTTCTTGACCCAAAAGATGCGCCCTTCAAAGAAACCCTTATCCGTCTTGTAGATTTTGATCTTGCAGTCTTCGTTAGAGGTGTCGTCAGAAATATAGTATGTGCCGATGATTTTATCAGCGGCCGACTGGGCGGCCGCTGATAAAATCATGCAGCATATACCTATAAAAAACAGGAGCCGTTTCATGTATCGCTGTTATTCGGCAGGGGCTTCGGTAGCTTCAGGTGCCGCTTCCTTGGTCTCCGGAGCTTGCTCAGCTGTCGCTTCTTTTTGGGGATGGTCCATCATCTTGATTTTGTACTCCAGATCTTTGATCTCCTCCTTGGCAGATTCAATTTTCTTACGAAATTCGGCCGTGATGATTTCGGCATTCTTGGAGTTGGAGAAGAATCCCAGATTATTTTCCCACAAGATGATATCATCTTTCAGCTTCTGAAGCTTGTTTTTCAGGAAGTTTTTCTCCTTGTCGATGATCTTGTCGGCATTTGGATCGTTGAGGATGTTGTCAATCTTGTTGCGGTAGTGGTTGTTGCGCACATCGTTGGCGCTGATCTTGAGTTCTGCAAAGCGCTTGTCCAATGCGGCTCGGTATTCAGCATAAATGCGGTCTTTCTCCTTCTTGGGAACAAATCCGAGTTGAATCCACTCGTTCTGGTATTGCTTGATGACCTCCATGTTGGCATTGCGGTCATCGGTGAACTCATGGGTGAGAATCTTCTGAATGAGCTCTTCCTTTTTCTTGAGGTTTTCAGCTTCAATGTCTTGAATATTGTTGAAATAGTTGGCCTTGGCCTCAAAGAACTTGTCGCATGCAGCGCGGAAACGCTTCCAGATCTGATCGGAATATTTGCGCGGGGTGGCACCAATGCTCTTCCATTCTGTTTGCAACTTCAAAATGTCGTTGGTGGCCTCTTTCCAGTCTGTGCGATCAGCAATGCCCTCCGCTTGGATGGCCAGATTCAGCTTTTGGTTGTAATTCTGCATCTGCGACTCCTTGATTTGCTGGAAAAACTCCTTCTTTTGTCCGAAGAACTTGTCTAAGGTGGACTTGAAGCGGTTCCAGATCTCGTCATTCAGTTTGGCGGGAGCCGGTCCTAAGGTTTTCCACATGTTCAGCAACTCTGTCAGCTTGTCGCTAACCTCGTTGTAGTCTTTCACCGACTCGGCGTTCTTGGCAACAAGCTCCTCAGCCTGCTCGCAAAGCACCACTTTGGCGTTATAATTGTTCTGTTCCTCTTCAAAGAGCTTGTCGTAGTACTCTTTTCTGCGCTGGTTGATCTGGTCAGAGGCAGCCTTGAAGCGCTCCCACAACTCCTCTTTCTTCTCCTCGGGCACCGGACCGATCTCGCGCCATTGCTCATGCAATGCCTGCAAGTCGCGGAACGACTGGTTGATGGAGTCGTTGAGCAATAAGGACTCAGCTTTCTCACACAACTCCAGTTTGCTTTCCATGTTTTTTTTGAGGTCTAAGGTGCGCATCTCCTTGTTGATGCGGAGGATATCGAAGAATTTCTCCACATAGAAGTGATAGTTCTGCCAGAGGGTGGCAGACTCGGATTGCGGCACGGGGCCTATGCTTTTCCATTGATCTTGAAGCTCTTTGAACTTGTCGTTTAAGGTTTTCAGATGCGATTCGGTCTCAATGAGGTTCTTCAGACTTTCCAGGATGCCGTTTTTGGCTTCAAGGTTCTTGAGTTTCTGAGCCTCCAAGGCGGCAATGAATTTAGCTTTCGAGTCTTTATATTTTTGGAGAGCGTTGTTGAAGCGAACCTCCAGGGGATCAGGCTCTGTAGAGGGTGCTTTCACTTCAGCGGCGGCCTCGGGATTGTCTTCCGAAGCGGCTTGGGCAGTTTTGAGGGCAGCCTCGTATGCGGCCTCTGTGGCACGCTTGCGCTCACGTAAAAATTCAATGATTTTGGTTCTCAATACACCCATGCGGGTCTTGATGAGGTTGAAGTTGGGCTCTTCCACCAGACGCTCCATCTCGCTCACCGACTGCTCCAGGTCAAAATTAGCATACTCGCTTTCCACTTGCTCCAGGGTTTCCTCCACGGCAGCAGGCTCTTCAGCAACGGGTTCCTCATCAGCAGCAGGTGCTTCAGCGGACTGTTCGGCCGACGATTCGGCGGTAACAGGATCGGTTTCAAACACTTCCGGTGTAGCCTCTTGAGCCACAGGCTCTTCCATGGCAGGCTCCTCTGCCGGCTCTTCCACGGCGACTTGCGGAGCTTCCTCTACGGTCGCCTTGGGTTCAGTTTCCTCTACAGGTGCGGAAGTTTCTGAGGGCGTAATAACAGCGGCTTCTTCTACAGAAGCACCAGAGTTCACCTCTATATTCTGATTTTCAGAATTTTCTTGGTGAAGAAGATCTTGTTGTTCCATAATTCTTTGAATTTGTTAGAATAATAAAAAAATAGAATAAAGTTTAGTTGTAAAAAAGAGCGCAAAGATATTAAAAATATTGTATTTTTGGATTTTCAATCAGATATTTTTAAAATTCTTAAAATTAATAAGTTATAATAAATAATCGTATGAAAAGAGACGAACAGATTTTTAATCTTATCCAACAAGAGCGTCAACGCCAGACAAATGGCATTGAGTTGATTGCCTCTGAAAATTTTGTGAGCGACCAGGTGATGGAAGCGATGGGCTCTGTGATGACCAACAAGTACGCAGAAGGTCTTCCTGGAAAGCGCTACTATGGCGGTTGTCAGATTGTTGACCAGTCAGAACAGCTGGCTATCGACCGTGTTAAGCAACTCTTCGGTTGTGAGTGGGCCAATGTGCAGCCTCACTCAGGTGCTCAGGCCAACATGGCAGTGCTGTTGTCATGTCTTCAGCCAGGCGATACCTTCATGGGCCTCGACCTGAACCATGGCGGTCACCTATCCCATGGCTCTCCGGTTAACTCTTCCGGTATTCTCTATCATCCTGTGGCATACCAAGTGGACGAAGAGACTGGCTGTGTGAATTATGATACTATGGAGGAAGTGGCTCTCCGAGAGAAACCCAAGCTCATCATCGGTGGTGCCTCTGCCTACAGCCGCGATTGGGATTGGGCACGTATGCGTCAGATTGCTGACAAAATTGGCGCTATTCTGATGGCCGACATCTCCCATCCGGCAGGTTTGATTGCCAAGGGTCTCCTCAACAATGCTGTTGAACATTGCCATATTGTCACCACGACCACCCACAAGACGTTGCGCGGACCGCGTGGCGGCTTGATCATGTTAGGCAAGGATTTTGAGAATCCTTGGGGAAAAACCACCCCAAAGGGCGTCGTGAAGATGATGTCTCAGATTCTCGACTCTGCCGTGTTCCCTGGCTGCCAAGGCGGTCCGCTGGAGCATGTTATCGCCGCTAAAGCTGTGGCATTCGGCGAAGCTCTCACCGACGAGTACGCACAATATGTGAAACAAGTGAAACTCAATGCCGCTGCTATGGCCGACGCTTTCGTCAAGAGAGGCTATAAGGTGATTTCTAATGGCACTGACAATCACTTGATGCTTATCGACCTGCGTACCAAATTCCCGGAACTCACAGGTAAGGTGGCCGAAAACACACTCGTGAAAGCCGATATCACTATCAACAAAAATATGGTGCCTTTCGATACCCGTTCCGCTTTCCAAACTTCTGGTATCCGTGTGGGTACGCCCGCTATCACGACCCGCGGTCTCAAGGAGCATGAAATGGACGGCATCGTGGCAATGATCGATAACATTCTCTGCGATGTGGAGAACGAAGAACTCATCGCCAAGACCCGCAAACAAGTGAACGAGATGATGTGCGAACGTCCTCTCTTCGCATGGTAGTGGCCGTTTGAACATACTATTCTAACAGCGGATTGCCAACGACTGCCTTGTCAGTCTGGCAGTCCGCTGTTTATACAATATATATATAAACAATAATTATTATGACAACCAATTACCAACTGTTGGGTGCCAAACACCGCTTGATAGAATCGCTACGGAATAAAGGCATTAATGATGAGAACGTGCTCGCCGCTTTCGATAAAGTGGAACGGCATCTTTTTGTGGAGTCTTTCCTGTGGAACAAAGCCTATGAAGAAACAGCCTTGAAGCTACCTACGGGACAAACTATTTCGCACCCCTACACGGTGGCGTTTCAGTCGCAGCTGCTTCAGGTGAAAAAAGGGCACAAAGTGTTGGAGATTGGTACGGGCTCCGGATTTCAAGCGGCCATCTTGAGTGCTATGGGCGCAAAGGTGTACACAATTGAGCGTCAGATGATGCTCTATCAGAAGACTGCCCCGCTGCTGGGAAAGATTGACAGCAGCATTTACACCACATTTGGGGATGGATTCAACGGCTATGAGCGTTGTGCCCCTTACGACAGGATAATTGTCACTTGCGGCGCCCCTGAAGTTCCGCACGCCTTGCTGAAACAATTGCTGCCCGAAGGCATAATGGTCATACCCGTGGGAGAGACCTCACAAACCATGGTGCGCATCACCAAAACCGGTGAAAACGAATATGAAAGGGAGACTTTCGGCGATTTTCTCTTTGTGCCGATGCTGAAAGACCGTGTTACCTTCTAATTTTTGGAATGTACGAACTGCCCGTCGTACTCGGATACGCCACCGTTGCCGAAAGTGAGGCCTTTCAAAATGTAAAAGCTCTCTTCGTCAATGGAATAACCTACTCCGTAAACAATGTAGTCGCCAAAAGCGATGAACGTGCATAAAGAGTCGGTGTCCAGATGGGAAACCTGCTCGTCGAAATAAGCGATGGCCTTTTTGTCGTTCTCCTCCTTGGTGTTGCTGGTGAAAGAAATGATGGTGTTGTATTCTGCTTGCGTTGAAATATACTCCTCAAAGGCATTCCAATTGCTATATTGCATGTTGCCAGAGTAGGCCAAACATCCGATGGAATAGTGATTCGTAACCTGTTTGTCTTGGCATCCTGAAATAAAAATCGCGCATAAAACGCAAAAGGTCAACGTTAATTTTTTGATCATAGGTATTGGTAATGATTTGGACCGCAAAGGTACAATTATTTTTTCATTTTTTTTATTTTTGCGGAATGAATTATCAAGAGGAGAATGTTATTGGTTTCATCTTCGCAGCTGGTTTAGGCACAAGACTTTATCCACTTACAAAAGACCGTCCCAAAGCGTTGGTGCGGTATGAAGGGGTTCCATTGTTGGAACGGGTGGTCTGCAAAATGGCGGATGCCGGTATTCACAAAATTATTGTCAATGTGCACCATTTTCCCGACATGATCATGGATTTTCTCCGGCAGCATCAGTTTCCAGCGGAGGTGATAGTTTCAGACGAGCGAGCCTATCTGCGCGATACGGCCGGCGGACTGCGGTTTGCTACCCATCTGTTAGGCGATTGCGACCATTTGCTGGTGCACAATGTGGACATTGTCTCCTCCATTTCGCTGCAAGATTTTGTGGCGGCGCATCTCCATCGCCATGCCGATGCCACCTTGGCGGTGAAGCACCGGCACACCTCCCGCTATCTGGTATTCAATAAGCCCGACTTGACATTGTGCGGGTGGCGCAACATCACCACGGGCGAAACACGGGGCCGTGTGGCAGGCCCGACCGAGGATCTTGCCTTCAGCGGCATCCACATGATCCGCCGTTCAGTAGTCGATAAGATACCCTCCGTAGAAAAATCCTCCATTACCGATTTTTACGTAAAATCCGCCTCTTCTCTTAAAATTATTGGTTATGAGCATGATGGAGACTCGTGGCGTGATGTCGGTAAGTATGAAGAATGCCGTAATTCTTTATCATAAAGGTAATTAATACTTTTTTACAATTGTCACGAAGGCAATATCTATACACTATTTTTTTTAAAAAGCAATAGTATTTTATATTTTTTATTAACTTTTTTTTGTTTATTTTTGCAGCGTAGATTTTGGTCTATGTAAGATTTTTTAATTTGTTATTATTTAGTTTATTAGTGATTGACGCATGAAAAGCAGCATGACAGAAGCAGGAAAAGTATGGTCTGAATGCTTGAAAATGATACCGGGCATCGTGGGTGTACAAGCTTTCGAGAGTTGGTTTGCTCCGTTGATACCTTATTCGTTGGAGGACAACGTGCTGACGCTGGTAACCCCGAGTGCATTCCATAATGAGTTTTTGGAACAGAATTATGTAGATGTTTTAAAAACGGTGATACATAAGCAATTAGGTCCTAAAGGGCGCCTTAAATACCGGTATCCTGTTGAGATGAATAAGAATCCGGAGAAATCGAAGTATATGACGGAGCCATCCATTTACCGTCCTGCCGTGTCTAATCCGGCAACGCTTCCACCATTGGATGTCTATAACAAGCCCAACAACCAGATTCCGCCTCCTGAGTACATTCCCGGCATACAGCGTATGAAGATCCCTTCCAACCTGATTGACACCATGACATTCGACAATTATGTGGAGGGCGACTGTAACCGCATGGCGCGAGCGGCGGGCTGGGCTATCTCCAAGGAACCCGGCACCACCTCCTTTAACCCGTTGTTCGTCTATTCCGACGTGGGACTGGGCAAGACCCACTTGGCCAACGCCATCGGAATCCAGACCAAGATGAACTTCCCCGAAAAGATTGTGGTGTACGTGACCGCCGACACCTTCTGCTCCCAGTATGTGCAGTCCATGAAAAACAATAATATCCAGGATTTCATCTATTTCTACCAGTCGCTCGACATGCTGATTATGGATGACATACAGTTCATGAGCGGCGGCAAGGTGAAAACCCAAGATACCTTCTTCCAGATTTTCAATGCCCTGCATCGAGACAACAAGCAGATTGTGATCACTTCCGACAAGTCGCCAGTGGACATATCCGGGTTTGAGCCGCGACTGCTCAGCCGTTTCAAGTGGGGGCTCACCATCGACCTGCAAGTGCCCGATTTGGAAACCCGCCATGCCATCATTCGCAAGAAGTTGGATAACGATGGCATTGAGTTCCCCGACGAGATTGTGGACTATCTGGCTCTCCGCATCACCTCCAACACACGCGAACTCGAAGGCGCTATTATCGCTATTTTGGCCCAGGCCTCCCTCAATCACCGCGAGATTACCCTTGAACTTGCCAAGGAAATGGTTGACAAGTATGTGAAATCCAATGCCAAGGAGATCTCTATTGAGTATATCCAGAAAATTATTGGCGACTATTACAATATATCGGTGGAAACCATCAATGCCAAGACCCGAAAAAGCGAAATCGTGCTCGCACGCCAGCTCTGTATGTACTTTGCCAAGAAATATACAAAACTGCCTCTCTCCACCATAGGCACCTATTGCGGCAACAAAGACCATGCTACAGTCCTGCACGCCTGCAAGACTATCGCCAACTTGTATGATACTGATAAGAAGATGAAAGCCAGTATTGACGACATAGATAAAAAAATGAAATTGTAGTATTTTTTTTTTCATTATTTTTATGTATGTTTGCGGGTCTGTTTAAAAAATAGGATTATGGAGAAAAAGTGGATATGTAAAGAGCTTCCTGAACCTTCGGTAGTAGCCGCTTTTGCAGATGCAATTGACATCGAAAAGCCGCTGGCTGCCATTCTTATTCAACGCGGTATCGACACCCCGGAAAAGGCGCATGATTTCTTCAATCCAGATATCTCCAAAATTCACAACCCCTTTTTGATGAAAGATATGGATAAGGCAGTTAACCGCCTGTCCGATGCTATCCTCCATAATGAACGTATCCTTGTGTATGGCGACTATGATGTGGACGGCACTTCTGCGGTGGCGCTGCTCTATTCTTTTATCTGCGAACTGATAGGGTCCGATAGCAAGAACCTGGTGGAATACTATATTCCAGACAGATATGCAGAGGGGTACGGTATCTCCGACCAAGGCATCGAATATTGCCACAACAACAATATCAATCTGCTGATTTCGCTCGATTGTGGTATTAAAGCCAATGACAAAGTGGATAAAGCCAATGAATATGGCATTGACGTGATCATTTGCGACCACCATCTTGAGGGCGATGAACTGCCGAAGGCTGTGGCAATCCTCGACCCGAAACGCAAAGATTGCCCCTACCCATATAAGGAACTCTCAGGCTGTGGCGTGGGTTTCAAACTGATCCAAGCCTATTGCCAGAAATATGCTCTTCCCGATCAGTTGTGGCTGTCTCGTATCGACTTGGTGGCCATCAGTATTGCTTCCGACATTGTGGCCATTACCGGTGAGAACCGCATACTGGCTTATTTTGGCCTTGAGATTATTAATAAGTTTCCCCGTATGGGAATCAAGAATATCCTTGACCAAGCCGGCATTAAGCTACATTATCCTTTTAAAGAGGAGACAATTTTCTCACGGGTGATTTCTATTTCAGATCTCGTCTTTTATGTCGGCCCCCGTATCAATGCCGCCGGACGCATGAAGAGCGGTCGCGAGTCTGTACGTCTCTTTATTGATGAAGATGAAAACAAGTCGGCCAATATCGCCAAGAGCATCAACGCACAAAACGAGAAACGTAAGGAACAAGATCGCAACGCCACCGAAGAGGCTATCCACACCATCAAGACTTCCCACGAGTATGTGAATCGCAAAAGTATTGTCATTTACAATCCAACATGGTTCAAAGGTATCATTGGAATCGTGGCTTCCCGTTTGGTGGAGGTCTTCTATAAACCCACCATCGTGCTCACAAAGTCCTCTGACGGACTTATCACAGGCTCGGCACGATCTGTCAAAGAGTTCAATATCTATGATGGCATAGATTACTGCTCTGACTTGCTGGAGCACTTCGGTGGACATAAGTTCGCCGCGGGCCTTTCCATGAAGGAGGAAAATTTGGAAGAATTTATCGAGCGCTTTGAACAATATGTGGTTGACAATATTCAGGAAACCTCCGCGCTGCCGGAGATTATCGTGGATGTCCCGATTGACTTGGGCGACATAACACCCAAATTCATGAACAACCTGAAACGTTTTTCTCCTTTCGGGCCAGGCAATATGGAACCTGTCTTCCAGTCTGATAACCTTATTGACGAGGGCAACGCACGCATTGTGGGCGATAAACACCTGAAGGGCCGTGTGATGTATCCGCATAAAGTGGTCCAACCTATCGATATGATAGCCTTCAATATCAAAGATAAACTGCCTTTGCTGCAGAATAATAATCAGTTTGACATGTTATACCATGTAGAGGAGAATGTCTGGAATAATGTCACTTCTTTGCAATTGAATGTTAAAGATATTAGAGCCAGCCAGACCCGTAAATAATGAAAATAGCTGTAAACACCCGTCTGCTGCTGAAAGACCGGCTGGATGGTATTGGCTGGTTTACACACGAGTGTCTTTCCCGAATTGTGCGACAACACCCCGAGCACCAGTTTTATTTTCTCTTCGACCGGCCATTTGACGAATCCTTTGTCTATGCTCCGAATGTGACGCCATTGGTGGCTTATCCTCCTGCCAGGCATCCCTACTTATGGTATCTTTTCTTCGAATGGGGAATTCCTTGCAAGGTGCGTAAGATAAAGCCGGACCTGTTTCTTTCCACTGACGGTTGGGTCCCGACGGGACTGAGCGGTGTACCCGTGGTGAACGTGATCCATGATCTGAACTTTGTGCATCAACCCGACTTTATAGTCAAGAAGACCGTAAAGAGATATTACGATCGGTATTTCCCGCAGTTTGCTCATCGTGCTGATCGTATTGCGACAGTTTCTGAATACACCCGACAAGATTTGCATCAGCAGTATGGTGTTCCCTTGTCTAAGATAGATGTGGTGTATAATGGCTCCAACGACCAGTATTGCCCTCTGTCTGCCGAAGAGCAGAAAGCGGTCAAGGATAAATACACAGGCGGCTGTGATTTTTTCTTGTTTGTAGGGCTCATTCATAAACGTAAGAATTTGGCCAACATTTTCCGGGCTTTCGATACCTTCAAGCGTCAGCAGTCCAGCGATGCCAAGTTGGTGGTGGTGGGCGACAAGAAATGGTGGCAAGGCGAGATTGAGGATGCTTATTTGGCGATGCTGCATCGCCAAGATGTCATCATGATGGGTCGCCAGCCTGTGGAGGTGCTCCGTCAATTGTACGCTTCCTCCCGGGCATTATTGTATGTCTCTTTTTTTGAGGGCTTCGGGATACCCATTGTGGAGGCTTTCAATGCTGAAACGGCAGTCATCACCTCCAATGTCACTGCCATGCCTGAGGTGGCAGGCGACGCTGCCCTTTTGGTAGATCCCTATTCTGTAGGTGAAATTTCTGCCGCCATGCTTCAAGTCTGGAATGACGATGCTTGTCGTGAGGCCCTCATTGCCCGTGGGCGTGAGCGCCGGCAACTCTTCTCTTGGCAGCAGACCGCGGATAAACTATGGAGGACGGTGGAAACAGTATTGAAGGAAAGGTAACGTCTATTTTACCTGTACCATAATTTCTGAATAAAGTAGGTTGTGCTTGCGCGACTGCTCTTGGTGTTGCGTTTGTAGCCAGAAACGAGAAAGTAGTCGCCATACCATTGTGTAATGCGGGTGCCGTCGTAGCTTATGGCGGAATTGGGCGTTTCAGGGAATATTGTGGACGACCGTTTGGAGTCGATGATGTCGGTGTTGGCATTCGTCAGCATGGTCGTCATATTGTTGCTGCGGGTATAGTATAAGAGGTACATGTCGCGAATGAAGGCGATGTTGAGGTAGGTGCCGGTGTTTTGCGTCAAAATATCGTCGTATGGGAAATTATAGTACCAGGCATCGGTGCCATCAGGATTGAAGACATGAACATCGGCGTTGCGGTAGCGGTATCCGTAGAAGGAGTACTCGTAGGTCATGACTCCGTAATAGTACACGGGTCTGTCGCGGTATTCGGGCTGGAAAGTCTCGGTGATGAAGGCAATCTGCTCGCCATATCGTGTGATTTTGCCCGGAGAGTGGGTATAGGTGGCGTTGTTGGGGGCTACCACGCTGATAGCCGCATAAGGATGTAGCCGCAGCGAGTCGAAGGTGCCCATGTGGTAGGGGAGGGTGTACACGCCAAGTGTGGCATTGTTCTTACGGGTTGCATAGGTGCCGGCAAGGAGCCATTGGCAACTGTTGAGGTGCGTCATGCACAGACTCTCGCACCGGTAGGACAGGGTGTCGGGCAGTTCGGTGAGAGTTAGTATATTTTGCTGATAATCTGTCTCGCAAAGCCAGATAAAGGGATGATTGTCAAGTGTCGAGTTCAGAGCGACGAGCACATGCCGGGCTGCCGAGTCGATGCCGAAGTCCTCCACTTGGTAAGCTATGGCATCGGGAATGTGCAAGGGGTGCACAAAGTTGTCGCCTTGGTACAGGTAATAGAGGTTGCTTTGCTTGTTGTTAGCGCTGTAGGCAGAGAACAATAGGAGAGGCGTGGCACTCTTTATGGAGATGATGTTGCCCGCCGGCATCCCTTTGACGGAAAGGGTGTCTGAGACTTTGCTCACGCAATTGTATCGTAGTAGGGTGCCCAGTTCAGATTTTTTCTTCTTGATTTTTTCTTGGAAGAGGATGACTAATTCATTGTTGTCGTAGGTGAAAGAGACCATCTCCTGGTAGATTGGGATGCGGAATTGCAGGTTGTGGACCTGTTGGAAGTTGCGGTCGAAATGCAGCAGGTTGAAGGAGGTGCTGTCTTCGGGGCCGGAGAGATAAAAAACGCACAAGCCGTTGCTGTCGCAGGGCATGTGCGTGATATTGTCGCCGTATAGGTCTGTAGAGAACTCCATAGCCAGAGGTTTCCCTTTTTGAGCTTGCAGGGAAGTGGCCGGCAGTAGCCATGCGAGGATGACGGCTATAAGCAGGAGTCGGGTATTAGCAGACGATGTAGTCAACATAGACGCCGGGCGTATGGATCTGTTCCATGGGAATGGATCCTGTGGGTACCAGTTCTTTGGTTTCCACAATCACCAGGTCAGCGGCGGTGGCCATGGTAGGGTTGAAGTTCTGCGAGGTTCCCTTGTAGATGCTGTTGCCCATCTCATCGCAGATGCTGGCGCCGATGAGGGCCACGTCGGCGTGAAGCGGCATCTCCAGAAGGTACTCTTTGCCGTCAATTTCAATGGTGCGTTTGCCTTCGGCCACAATAGTGCCCAATCCAGTTTGGGTGAGTACGCCGCCCAATCCGGCACCGCCGCAGCGAATGCGCTCTGCCAAGGTGCCCTGCGGTACAAATTCAATCTCCAGTTCCTTGTCGTTGAACTGCTGGATAGTGTCGGCATTGGTGCCTATATGTGATGCAATAAGCTTCTTGACCTGTTTGTTGGCAATTAACATGCCGATGGCTTGGTTCGGATAGGCGGTGTCGTTTCCAATCAAGGTGAGGTTTTTCACCCCTTTCTTGGCAATGGCTTCTATAACCTTGACGGCTGATCCGTTGCCTAAAAAACCGCCAAACATAATGGTCATCCCGTCGTGAATGTGGGAAACTGCTTCTTCAACTGTGATAATCTTACTCATTTCGATTAATTTATTTTATATTTATACCGTAATATAAGGTTTTTCTTGTCTTCGCAACATGGGGGCAAAAGTACATTTTTTTTTCGGAATGCACAAAGATATCAATAAAAAAAACGTGCCATATTAGCACGCTTTTTTTTAATTCCAAACCACTTTTGATATTAGTATTCGTCTTCGTTGAAGAAGAAATCCTCTTTCGTGGGATAATCAGGCCACAAATCCATGATGGAATCGTAAGTTTCCCCCTCATCGTCAATCTCTTGCAAGTTCTCAATTACTTCCATTGGGGCACCTGAACGAATAGCATAGTCTAATAATTCATCACGCGTGGCTGGCCATGGTGCATCTTCTAATTTTGTTGCTAATTCTAATGTCCAATACATCGTTAATTTTTTTTTGGTTGTATGGTTTTTTTGAGGCGGCAAAAATAATATAATTTCAATATAAATGATAAAAATTATAAAAATTTTATCATTCTGATTTCCAAATAGTTTCTTTTATTCCCTCCATTTTATGGTTGAATCTGGCCAAAATAAATAGATAGTCGGAGAGTCGGTTTAGCATTTTCTGAACGGGGAAATAGCGTTCGTCTTGTCGGGCGAGGCTCACAATGTTGCGTTCTGCCCTGCGGCATACCGTACGGCAGATGTGCAGGCTGGCGATTAAGGGACTGCCCTGCGGCAGGATGAAGCCTTGCATGCGCGGCAACTCCGACTGCATGCGGTCAATTTCCTGCTCCATCTCGGTAGTGAAAGCATCCATGTTCACATCCTTGAAATAGGTGCTCCATTTATCGGGTGGGGTGGCCAAGATGCTGCCTGTTACAAAAAGCATATTTTGCACTTTTGTGAGAAAACTCTCCGGTTTTTGGGCAATCGCAGCCCCTATGAATGCGTTCAACTCATCGATGGTTCCATAGGCATTTAAAAGTATGTCGTCTTTGTAAATTCTTGATCCATCGACTAATGATGTTGTTCCGGCATCTCCTGTTTTGGTGTATATTTTCATTGCATTTTTTTTTTGCAAAGATAAAAAAAAAATATACTTTTGCGCCTCGTTAGTCATCCGATTAACAAGTCAGTCTCCTTAGCTCAGTTGGTAGAGCAATTGACTCTTAATCAATGGGTCCAGGGTTCGAGTCCCTGAGGGGACACACTGAAAACACTCCAAACTAATCGTTTGGGGTGTTTTTTTTCTTCAGTTTCGCGAGTCCGATTCCCGAAATCGCTATTTGCTGTATGCTCTGCTATCGGACCTCGCCCACCTCCTTGCTTTTGATTTTCGGTACTGCATTGTCTCCTGTGAAGACAAATAGTTAATAAGGTTGAATTATTCGGACTTTTTTTGTACTTTTGCACGTTTTTTTATATTGCTTAAAATGCGTAAAGAAGTAGATTTTTTAGTGATTGGTTCCGGTGTGGCGGGACTCTGTTTTGCCCTTAAGGCAGCGAATTTTGGCAAGGTGTGTATGATTACCAAGGCACATATCTCTGACGGCTCCACGCGGTTTGCACAAGGTGGTATCGCCTCGGTGGTTTACCAGCCAGACTCTTACGAGAAGCATATTCACGATACCATGGTGGCAGGTGCAGAACTTTCTGACGCCCACATTGTGGAGTTGACTATACGTGAAGCTACTGCCCGTGTGATGGAATTGGTGGACTGGGGTGTGGATTTCGACAAAAACAAGGACGGCAAGTTTGCCCTCGCTAAAGAGGGAGGCCACTCCGAGTATCGCGTGCTACATCATAAGGACATGACCGGCGCCGAGATTGAGGAGAAGCTGATTCTGGCTGCCCAGAAAAATCCAAATATACAGATTTATGAGAATAAGATTGCCGTGGACATCATCACGCAGCACCACTTGGGTGTAAATGTCACGCGTCGTTCTGAAGACATCACCTGCTATGGTGCCTATGTGTTCAACCCTGACACCCACTCCGTGGATACGGTGCTGGCGAAGATTACAATGATGGCCACTGGCGGTATCGGCATGGTGTACGAACATACAACAAATCCTGTGGTGGCCACTGGTGATGGCGTTGCTATGGTTTATAGAGCTAAAGGTGCCGTGCGCGGCATGGAGTTTGTGCAATTTCATCCCACCTCTCTCTATAACCCCAAAGAGTCGCCCTCTTTTTTGATAACGGAAGCTATGCGGGGTGCTGGCGCAATCCTCAAAGATGCCAATGGGGTGGCCTTCATGGATAAATACGATGAACGCAGCTCCTTAGCTCCCCGTGACATTGTGGCCCGCGCCATCGATACCGAAATGAAACGCCAAGGTGTGGACCATGTCTATCTGGATGCAACGGTCATACAACAGCAGGAAATTTTTGAGCACTTTCCCAATATCTATGCCAAATGCCTCAGCATTGGCATTGACATTACCAAGGAGATGATTCCCGTGGTGCCTGTTGCCCATTACTCCTGCGGCGGCATTCTCACTGACGAGTGGGGTGCCACGACCATCCGCAACCTCTACGCTTCCGGTGAGTGCGCCTCCACGGGACTGCATGGTGCCAACCGTTTGGCATCAAACTCCCTGCTTGAAGCGCTCGTCTTTTCTCATCGTGCCTGCCTCAAGTCGGTAGAGGACATCCCCCATATCGACTTCTGCCATGAAGTACCCGACTGGAACAGCGACGGCACTGTGCTGAATGAGGAGATGGTGCTCATTACCCAGTCGCGCAAGGAACTACAGTCTATCATGAGCTCTTATGTGGGCATCGTTCGCTCCAACCTCCGTCTGCAGCGGGCTTTCGACAGGCTTGAGATCCTATATCGTGAGACCGAGGAACTTTACAAACAGTCCATCTTGAATCCTGCTATTTGCGAGTTGCGCAACATGATAAACGTCGGTTACCTGATTATACGTCATGCCATGAGCCGAAAGGAGAGTAGGGGGCTGCATTATTCTTTAGATTATCCACCTTATAACCAATAAGATGAAAAATTTTGACATTTATACGTTAGGCTGCAAGCTGAACTATAGCGAATCATCTGCCATAGCAGCCAAATTAGTGGAGAACGGTTGGACCCAGGGGGGCATTCCCGAGGTGATCATCATCAACACTTGTGCGGTGACCTCCTCGGCTGAAAAAAAGACCCGCAACCTGGCTTCCAAGTTGCACCGAGAGAACCCATTGGCATCCTTGGTGTTGATAGGGTGCTATAGTGCCTTAAAACCCGAATTGTTGGAACGTTGGTCGGGGGTTATCAAGGTTTTTGGCAGCCACGACAAGATGGGAGTGGTGGATTATATCGTCAATCGCACCGAGCATCAGGCGCCCTTCTTCTTCGATGCCTTTTCGGTGAATGACCGCACACGCTCTTTTCTAAAGATTCAGGACGGTTGTAACAACCACTGTACCTATTGTACGGTATGGATTGCGCGTGGCAAGAGCCGTAGCGACTCAAAGGAGAATGTGCTGGCCAACATACAGAAGATTGCCGAGGCTGGCCATCACGAAGTGAACCTCACCGGTGTGAACGTGGGAGACTTCGGTCGCGGCACGAAGGTTGATTTTCTGGCTCTACTCAAGGCTATCGTCAAGCAGAATGCCATTGAGCGGGTGCGCATATCCTCCATTGAGCCCGATCTGCTCTCGCCCGAGATTATCAAACTGGTGGCCAAGTCACCCATCCTGATGCCCCATTTCCATATGCCTTTGCAGTCGGGTTGCGACCGCATTCTCAAGGAGATGCACCGTCGCTACACCACCCAAGAATATGCAGACAAGGTGGCGCTCATTCGGCAGAAGATGCCCGATGCCTGCATCGCCTGCGACGTTATTGTGGGATTTCCTGGCGAAACGGATGAGGAGTTTGAAGAGACTTATAATTTCCTGAAAGATCTCCCCATCAGCTATATGCATGTTTTCCCATACTCGCGCCGCCCGCGCACGCACGCCAATATGATGGAAAACCAAATCTCCGACACTGTCAAACATGAGCGCACCGAGCGCCTGCTGGAACTCTCTCACGCCAAAAAGATAGATTTCTACAAACAGTGCGAAGGACAGGAGCGCCCTGTACTCATTGAGTCAGAAGTGGTGGAAGACCGTTTGTGCGGCTTCACAGACAACTATGTGCGGGTGACTGTCCCCTATGATGAAAAACTGATTAATACGATTCAAACGGTTAAAATTGAACAATGCCACACCATATTGTAAGATTGAGTAACGGGTTGCGGGTTCTGCATGTCGAGACCAAGGCCCCGATATCTCATTTTGGTGTTTTAGTGGATGTAGGCACGCGCGATGAGCCGCAACAGCTTCCTGGATTGGCGCATTTTCTGGAACATACCATCTTCAAGGGTACGAAGAAACGCAACGCTTACCATGTGATTAGCCGAATGGATGCTGTGGGGGGCGACTTGAATGCCAGCACCTCCAAGGAAGAGACCTATTTTCACACCTCTTTTTTGTCGGTGGAATATCCCCGCGCCGTGGAACTGCTCTCCGACATCCTGCTGCATTCCGTCTTCCCGGAAAAGGAAATTGAACATGAGAAATCCGTGGTTGTGGAGGAGATAAACTACTACAAGGATTCCCCCTCGGAGTTGATATTTGATGATTTCGAGTCGCTGGTTTTCCACGACCATCCGCTTGGGCGCAATATTTTGGGCACCCGACAGAGTGTGAAGAAGATCCGTCGGGAGGACCTTCAGCTCCTGTTGCATCAGTATTACAACGTGCACGACCTGATGATTGCCTCTGTGGGGAATATCTCTATGAAGCGTTTGCTGAAGTTGTGCGAGCGCTATTTTGGAGACCTTGATCTCGAACAGACCCAAAAAGTGCGGACGCCTTTCACGAACTATTGTCCACAGACTTTGCATGTGCACAAGCACACAGCCCAGACCAACGTGATGATGGGGATGCCTGCCTATGCCATAACGGACGACAAGCGTGTGCCTTTCCTGATGATGACGAACCTGTTGGGGGGTCAGGGGCAAAACACGCGCCTTAATATGAGTGTTCGGGAAAAGTATGGGCTCGCCTATACCATTGAGGCTAACTACACTTCCTTTTCTGACACGGGACTCTTTGCGGTCTATTTTGGTTGTGCGCCTCAGAACCGAGACCAATGCATAGAACTTGTGCGTTGCGAAACTGACCGCCTGCGTCAACAACGTCTGGGAACCATGCAGCTCTATTATGCCAAAAAGCAGTTGATTGGACAACTTGCTCTTTCAAACGAGGCCAAGTTGAACGAGATGTTGGGCATGGGTCATGCCGCCCTCTTCTTTGACGAGGTGGATACCATGGAGGAGAGTGTGGAGGAAATTCTCAGTCTCACAGCTGGTGATATTTTGGAGGTGGCCAACGAGATATTGCAACCTGACCGCTTCACCACTTTAATTTTTGAACACGCATGATGCTATAGTAATATGTTGTCACTCTATTCGAAACATTTGGAAAATGCGGTCAATGAGATCGCCAAGTTGCCCGGCATCGGACGCCGTACCGCATTACGTCTGGCTTTACATCTGCTCAAAACGGAAACGGAGGATGTGTCACGCCTTACTGACCGCATCAACAAACTAAAGACAGACATCTACTTTTGCAAGAAATGCTACAATATCTCTGACTATGAGGTATGCGATATTTGCAATAACCCCAAGCGGGATGCCACCCAGATATGTGTTGTGCAGGATATCCGCGACATCATCGCTATTGAGAATACGCATCAGTACGCAGGCGTGTATCATGTGCTTGGGGGTGTGATCTCACCTATGGATGGTGTGGGTATCCAACAGCTTACCCTACAGGAGCTCTTCGACAGGGTGGCGCAAGAACCTGTCAGTGAGTTGATTTTGGCCCTGCCCTCTACCGTGGAAGGCGATACCACCAACTTCTTCATCTTCAAGAATGTGAAAGATAAAGTGCCCAAGATTACGGCCATCGCCCGCGGCATCGGAGTCGGCGAGGAGTTGGAGTATGCCGATGAAGTGACGCTCGGACGCTCGCTGCGCTCGCGTACCGATTTCGATACGACCTATCAGAAAAAAGATTGAACATAATAATATTGTATGAAAAAATATACTCTCATACTCTTCCTCCTTGGTATGATGGTGGCGGGTATGGCACAAGAAACAGAAATGACAGACAGCATCGCATACGTATCACCCTTTGAGTTCGGACTGCAGGAAGCCACCACCGATAGTGCTCGCTATGATGTACTCTATCGGACGCATAAGGCCGCTATCGAGACAGGAAAAGTGGTCAACTATGCAGGTGTTGAACAACTCACTATCGAGGTGACGGCCGATAGCAAGAGTATCCCCCTTTCCTCGTATAACGACTTCTCCGGCCTTACATTGACGGTGAAGAACAAAGCCCAGAAGTTCTTCCTTTTTGAACTGATTCAGCCCGCCCAGCCTGTGCAGATAGAGAAAAGAATGGTGGATGATGGAGATTTCAGAGATGTGGATTCTTTGACAGAGGGCTCCTGGATGCTTATCCTGGAGGATGAGACCCCATGGGTGGGCAATCGAGCCGGTTATAGCTATGGTGCTACCCGAAAAGATATATTGCTGTTGCAAGATGGTAAGGCCAAGAATAAGCCGATAGCCCCCTATAATACAGACAGCACTAAGGTGAAAGCATCTTTCTGCCCAGCTACATCAGTGCCTAAACTCATTGCCAACCTGACGATTCTTCGTGACAGCACAGCCACCTACAAGACGAAATGTATCTATGTGGAAGGCTATAATAATGTCCAAATCAAGAGCGTGACTATCAAGACCCCGCAAAACAGTACTTTGTATGCCGACGAGGCTATCGCAATTGTCAACTGTTCTGATGTGTTGATGGAGGATGTGACCATTGAAGGAACTTACTCCCAAGAAAAGAAGTACGGCTATGGCATCATGATGAACAATGTGCTGAACGCCACTTTTCAGCGTATTGTAGGCCATGCACAATGGGGCATCTTCGGCACCAATAACTTGAACAATACCACGCTGCGCAATTGTGACATCAACCGTTTTGATGTGCACTGCTACGGTCGTGACGTATATATATATAATTGTAAGTTCAGCAAACTCTATAACCAGTTTTCATCGGTATATGGAGATGTGCTGTTCGATGGTTGCCGCTTTGTGGACTTTGTTCCAGTGCTGGTGGAAACCACCTATAATGCCTATACGCCTTTCGATTTGACATTCAAGAATTGCGTGATGGAGGCCTCGGTGTCGCGCAATTTTCTGGTTTCCATCGGCAAATTAACCGACCAGCTCAACAGTCGTCCCGAATTGCTGCGCAAATGTTGGCCCAGTGTGCATATCCAGAACCTGACCGTTAATGTGCCCGACAAGGTATCGCAAATCATGCTCTTCAAGGTGACGGGAGAAAATACCTACCCGCACTCGGTGGATTACATTACACAAGTTAAGGTGGACGGACTTAAGTTCAACTATTCAGGCTCAGGACATGCCGCTAATTTTGTAGTTTCCAATGTGGCTGTTACCACTTCCAAGTCTATGAACTATGATCTGCGCAATGTGGACCTTTTGCCCGTGGCGGATGAGAAAATTGCACAAGCCATCAAGAAGTATGCCTACCCTGGAAGCCTCACCTTTAATCTTCGAAGGGACAAAAATGATGTGGTCAAGGTGCTGGAGTCGCGCGTGAACTACAATGTGAACTCAAACAGTCAGTACAACATCCGCTTTACGAGTTGCACGATCGGCATGGTGCGTTACACCTCCACGCCTAATGGCACCAAACGTACCTATTCGCGCTGCAAGATATATCTGAACAATGCCGATGATGCCAGATATTATATCGACAACCAAGCGGTATATGAGAAGTGTACATTTATACCATGTAGTCAGAAAATGTTCATAGACTTCTATGGCGACAAAAATGATGTTTCCATCAAGAACTGCAAGTCCACGCGCAATACGGCGCTGTTTTACCGTGGCAGTGTTAAGAATGATGAATTGAAGAGTTATCGGCTGGTTGGAGAGAAGAAGCCGAAGCGTTAGTACCCGGTCAGCGTAAATTTCCTAATTTTTGTAAATACCCTTTTTGTGACCGAAGTTATAGGCGATATAGCCGGTCAAATAGAAGGCTTTGGCCTTGTTTTGGGCCATTTGTTGCACGAAGGGGAAGATCATGTTATAAGTGGCACCCACTTCGAGGGCATGCAGGCGGTAGTCGCTTTTGGCGAATTCAAAGTTGAAGCCGATCTTGGCATAGAAGCCGGGGCGGAAGATGGTTTGCATTATGCCAGTGAAGAGGCCGCCGCCCCCAAGAATATTGTTCAGGTTGTGTTTTTCGGGATTGTAGCGAACAATTTCAGAGAAGCCAGTGTTGTAGTTGAGCACCTCCACATAACAAGGGATTCCCAAACCTAAGGTGGGGCCTGCAGAGAGCTTCATGTTGACGGCTACCCCGCCCCAATAGGGCTTCTGGTGCAAGGTACGCTGGTAACCATAACCGCCTTGCAGGAAAAAAAGTGTGTACAATTGCCCGTAACGGCAAGGACGGGTCCAGTTGTAGGCGATGTTGACAGACCGAATGGACTTGGGGTGCTGGTTGTAGAGGAACTCCAATTCCCAGAAATGCTTGTTGTGGATGTCAGGGGTGCGCCCATGTTGGAAACCAATCCCAAAGCCGGAAGTGTTCACCATTAACTCGAAATTCCACTCCTTGGTGGTCACGTCATGGTGAAATTCGCCAACCTCCTGGGCGTGGGACACGAAAAACATACCCATTATTGCCAAGACAAGGGGTATGCTCAGATGCCGTTTGGTTCCCTCTGCCGACATCAGTACGCGACTATTTTGCCAAATCTATGTCGGTAGGGGCTTGATAAAGAGAATAGTGACCGTATGCAGCGCACTTGTGTTGCGTGTCACATGCTGAGAAGGTGGCTACACCTCCTAAGAGCAAAACTGCGATGATGATGATTTTTTTCATTATAGTCAGAATTAAACGTGCAAAAATAACAAATTTCCTGAATAAACGCTGAATATCTTCCTTTTAGTATTCTGAAGGGTGTTTTTCCACATGCCTCAGTTGTGGTACGAGCATTGGGTATGATTTAGTTAGGCAGTCGGTGTCGTCCAGATCTTCGGGGCGGGCTGCTAACAGGAATGCCATGGCCAAGCGATGGTCATGATGGGTCTTTAGCGGGGCGCCTGTCAAGCAGTTGGCGCAGTGATCGCGTCCGTGCACATGCAATTGGTCGTCGGTCAGAGTTATGTCAGTCCATGACGACAACTGTTCTGATAATTGTCGGCCCCTGTCCGACTCTTTGTAGCGCAGGTTGTGGGTGTGCAAGAATAGGATGTCCAAAGGCATAAGTGTTGCCAACATGCACATTACAGGCACTGTGTCAAGGTTGTTGCGCACATCGAGGGTGATGGGGCTGGTGTGTCGCTGACCGTTGGGGGTGATGAGGATGTCAGAACCTACTTGGCGGCTGCAGATGCCAAGGGCTTCAAACCATTGGGCAATGACAGCATCGCTTTGCAACGAATCCAAGGAGAGGTTTTGCAGGGTGAAGGCCTGTTGGTGGAGGAGGGCGTATGCATACCAAAACAAGGCTGCGCTCCAGTCACCAGCCAATCCGATGGCTTTGCGCTCGAAGGGTCTGCCAGGCATTTCCACCCAATAAGGCATACATTGGCGGGTTAGTTCCACGTAGGATGAGGAGGTCATGGCGGCGGGCTCGGTGTAGAGGCGCTGCAAGCCTGTCAGTGGAGCGGAGAGCAATAGGGCGGAGGCATACTGGCTGCTGTGGCGGCAGTCGATGGAGATCGTCTCAGCTCGCATGACGTGCCCACGGATGTGTAGTCCGTCGGCTTGCACTCGGATGTCGGCACCTGCCGCCTGCAGCACGTCAACAAGTGGTTTAATGGGCCGCTGCAACAGGCGTGGAGTGCCGGTCAGCAACCAACTGCCGGGGGTGGCAGACAGAATCGGCAACAGGAATCGGTAGGCCGCCCCGCAGTCGCGCACATCGATAATGGTCTCTTCGGTGCCTTGCGCCGATAGTATCGCCGATAGCGCCTGGGCCGTCACCCGCACATCACTACAGTCATCGGCCAATACTTCCCTGACGACCCCCTCGGTGAGGAAGCTGATAATCATCTGTCGGATGATAATGCTCTTACATTCAGGCAACTTGATTGATGGAATCATAGCCGCAAAGATACTTTTTTTTTATGTATCTTTGCCGCCTTAAAATGTGTACATCTAATCTTGTGACGATGTGCGGAATACAATTGTATGAATAATGACCAGATAAGAATGGGCGGCTTCAATATTTTGCCGCCTGGGGTGAAAAACCTATTGATAATCAACGTGCTGCTATTTATGGCCACGATTGCGTTTCAGCGTACCGGGTTGGTGGACTTGGAACGTTGGCTCGGTATGCACCTCTTCACGTCCCAGCTCTTTATGCCTTGGCAGCCTGTAACTTATATGTTCATGCATGCCAACTTCGGGCATCTCTTCTTCAATATGTTTGCCCTATGGATGTTTGGGGCTGCGGTGGAGAATGTGTGGGGTACCAAGCGCTTTCTGCTATACTATTTTATTACCGGCATGTGCGCTGGTATGATGCACTATATGGTCATCTTCTTACAGATTCATCCGACCATTGCCCTGATGGACCAGTTTCTGGCTGACCCTTCGGTGGATAGCTTCCGGACGTTCGTGAGTGAGTATAATGGCAAATACCTTCGTACTGATGCCTTACAGCAGACGTTGGCCTATCTACAACAGTATCCGGACAGTATCTCGCAGGTGATTGACAATGTGATTTCCAGCAAGGAGGCCATCCTCAACCAGTTCAACTTGGTGGGTGCTTCCGGGGCTGTTTTTGCCCTCTTGTTAGCCTTTGGCATGCTCTTTCCAGAGGCAGAGATTTACATATACTTCTTGTTCCCCATCAAGGCCAAATGGTTCGTGATTCTCTATGGAGCCTTGGAACTGATTTACGGCGTAGCTGGCACAGGCGATGGTGTGGCGCACTTTGCCCATCTGAGCGGTATGCTTGCAGGCATCGTCCTGATTCTGCTATGGCGCCGTGGCGACCGTAATAATCGTCAAAATATCTATTACGATGACTTCTAACCCATATCAGATATTAAATCGCGAAACCCCTGGACAGAGGTTGAAGCGCTTCGTCAAGGACCCCTCTTGGCTCAACCGCATCGTCACAATCAATGTGGCAGTGTTCCTTTTGGTCCTGATACTCAGGGGAGTCTGCTCTCTGCACAACTTTCTGTTGGTGGATACGCAGAAGGCATGGCTTCCACAGACCCTGTTGCAGTGGCTCTCGTGCCCAGCCTCGGTGACCACGCTCCTGCATCAGCCTTGGAGTATTTTCACCAGCCTCTTTATACATAACGGGCTATGGCACCTCTTTTTCAATATGTTTATGCTCTACTTCGTGGGCAAGTTCTTCTTGTCGCGCATGAGTGAGCGCCATTTTCTGTGGGTGTACTTTCTGGGCGGAATCGTTGGCAATGTGACCTATATCGCTGCCTACAACCTCTTTCCTGTCTTTGCCAATGCCCTGCCACACAGCTTTGCCGTGGGCGCATCTGGCTGCATTATGGCCGTGATGGCTGCCATCACTCTCTATGAACCCAACTATGAGGTGAACTTGTTGCTGATAGGGCGTGTCAAAATGTGGGTGCTTACGCTAATCTTCATTGCCATTGACCTGATGAGCATCCCTAAGGGAAATGCCGGGGGGCATATTGCCCACATAGGAGGCGTGCTGCTCGGCCTTGTCTATGTGCTCATCTATCGCTTTGCCACAAAGAGGAAATCCCTGAGAGGCTCATCCTCCAGACAAAACACCAAGAAACAGAAATATTACGTCTCCCGCGAGAGCGGCCGTCCTATCAGTGATGAGGAGTATAACGAGCGCAAGACTGCTGACAGCCAACGTATAGATGAAATATTAGACAAAATTTCCAAAGACGGCTACCCGGCTCTCACTGAAGAAGAAAAGGATTTTCTGTTCCATTATTCCAAATCAAAATGAGTGTTAAGAAGTTGCATATATTGAAGTCCATAGGTAAGGTCTTGCTCACCATCCTTACGGTAGTGGTCATGGGTTCGCTGCTGTTCTCCCTTCTCGCCAAGGTGATTCCCCCTTCGGTGTCGCATCTGATGGCCTACTGCGGACTTCTGTTCCCCTATATTGTCATCGCTAACCTGATCCTAATGGTGCTGTGGCTTTTTCTGGATTATCGCTGGTCGATAGCCATTGCATTGCTGATAATCCTGAATGTGAACAATATCGACCGCCATTTCCAACTTCGCGACATGGAGAAACCTGAAACATGTGCTAATTGCTTGAAGGTGATGAGTTTTAACGTGCGCGACTTCAACATATACACCGACCATTACAAGGCAGATGCACGCAAAGTACTCGATTTTCTGAAAGAAGAACGCCCTGATATTCTCTGCCTTCAAGAGTACTGCTTCGACAAAAACGACAAACAGGATATTAATATGAATGAAGAGATACTGAAAGCGCTGGGCCTTCCCGACAGTCCGAGAAATTACCAACTGCTTCTGTCTCAGGAAAACAAGCTGGGCTATCAGTTTGGTATGGCTGTCTTCAGTAGTTATAGAATTGTGGACTGCGGTTTGGTGGCCATGAGCGACAGCTCGTCTAACAAGTCGATGTATGTGGATATTCGTTATAATGGGGATACTGTACGCATTTACAATGTGCACCTCAGCTCCTATCATATTGACAGCGATGACTATGCTGCCAGTGAAGCGATTTTGCACAACAATAACGAGGATGGCAGGCTGAACGAGAAGGCTGCCAAGTTGTATCGCAAGATTGGCAATGCTTTTGAACAGCGGCAGGAACAGGCCCGTAGCGTGCGTGCCCACATTGACACGTGCCTTAGTCCCGTGATTATTTGCGGCGACTTTAACGATTCCCCCGAGTCGTACAGCTATTTTAAGATTGCCCATGGCTTCAAGGACTCCTTCCGGGCTAGTGGCAAAGGTACCGGAGTGACCTACAAGGGTAGCGTTTTCCCTTCTTTCCGTATCGACTATATTCTCCATACCAAGTTCTATAACGATTTCGGGCACACGATTTGCACTGAAATGGATATCTCCGACCATTATCCTATTTACACATACATATCCTTGATTAACAAATGAAAATGATAATAACACGTCTCAAACCCCTTACATTACTCGCTATAGTAAGTACAATTCTGACTCTGTCGTCTTGCCAGCCAAAGGCATCCATGGTTGAAGAGGAACCGATGCCTTCAGTGTTGAATGAGGCTACCGTGTCGTCCTTTGCTTCGGGTATTGCCAATGGTGTCCTCTTTGGAAATGCTGCCGCCTTTAATGATGTTATCGATAGAGAGCATATTAAGACGCTGGTGTCGGAAAACTCCATTGTGTATAGTGGTTTTGATGTGGAGGGAGGAGAGGCTTATTTCGAACATGCCATCCAGTTGGGCGACCAGGCCGTGCAGGCTGTTGACAATGGTGGTGATTTTGCCTTTGTCCATTATTATGAGGAAGGTACGGTACATCACGCCGTCTTTCGACTGTACAATAACTATATTGTCGATTTCTATGATTGTGTGGTGGATACAGTGAACGGTCAACTGATGATTGAAGATTGCTATGTCTATAGCCTTGGTGCTAATCTTTCGGAGAATGTGAAGTATAACATGCTGTATAATCTGCTGTTGCAAACCAATCCCGATAGTGATGTGCATTGGTTGCGTGAAGCTGAGGAGTTGACCAAGTCTGGTAAGCATCAAGAGGCGGTCAAGTTGTTGGAAGCGCATAAGGATGTTCTCATGGAGTATCCTTTGTTTCATCAGCTTTATATTGTGAATTTATACCAGCGCAACCCTAAGACCTTCATTGCCCAGATGAACCACATGAAGGATGTTATAGACCCTCGCTACAAACTTTTTCACGAGTTGCATTGCTATTATGCACGGGGCGACGCTGCCGGTGCCGAGCAGGTGGCAAATGAGCTGATACCATACACGGGCGATGACCCTATCTATCTGTTCCTGCTGGGGCAGGCGTATCAGAATAGCAAGCAGTACGACAAAGCCGTGGAGTGCTATAAGATATTGGATGAGGCTATGCCGCTTTTCTGGGACTTGTGGCAGAGTGAGTTGCATTGTTATAAAACACTGGGCGACACAGCATCCTACCGGCGGTGTGTGCTGCGTGGCGAGGAGGAGTTTGGAAAGGATTAGCAATCGCCTACCGTTTTTTTCTGTTTGATGTTCTTTTGTGTGCGAAAGGAGCATTGTGCTCTTTTCTGAAGAAGAATGCGTGCTGGTCTCGGCGTTCATGGTCGCTTTTGGCCACATGTACGGGTTTTCCGGTGTATGGGTCGTATTCCAGATAGTACATGGCAGTGGCGTACGTCATGGGTGTTGGTGTGAATGTCTGCACTTGATCGGTGAGCAGATGGTGAGCATGGGCGGTTTTGCTTAGCTCCGACATTTTGGCGAGTGTGCAGCCAGGGTGCGCAGAGATGAGGTATGGAATTAGCTGCTGGTTCTTGCCACATCGCTCGTTTTCGTTGCGGAACTGCTGCATGAACTTCAAAAACTTGTCAAAGGTGGGCTTTCGCATGAGGTGTACCACTTCGGGGTCGGTATGCTCTGGGGCCACCTTCAGTCGCCCGGAGACATGTTTGCCTACCAATTCGTGCAGGTAGGCGGAGGAGGAGGGGTCGTCGGCCCCGGCATCCACCAGCATCTCGTATCGGATGCCACTGCCGATGGTGATGTGCTTAACACTCTCCAACTTGGCGACTTTGCGGTACAGTGCGATCAAAGGCTGGTGGTCGCGGTGGAGGTTTGAGCATATCTTGGGGTGGAGGCATGAGGGACGTGCACAGGTGCGGCATAGAGTCAGATCTTTGCCCTCCATGCGGAACATGTTGGCGGAAGGCCCTCCCAAGTCAGTGATGTGCCCCTTGAAGTAGTCTCTGCCTGCCAAATCTTCTGCCTCAGCAAGGATGGATGCATCGGAGCGTGAGGAGACCTGTTTCCCTTGGTGGGCGGCAATGGCACAGAAACTGCACCCGCCAAAGCATCCTCGGTGTATGGTGATAGAGTTTTTGATCATTTCAAAAGCTGGCACCGGACCGCGTTTTAGATATTTTGGGTGTGGCGCATTCATCATTCTGTCAAACAGTGCAAAACTGTCCATCTCTGCCTCCGTGGCTACAGGGTAGGGTGGACGAACTACCACATATTGGGTGCCGTGCGGCTGAATTATCGTGCGCTGCTCCCGCTTGTTGGTCTCCCGCTCAAATAGTACGAAGTCGTCGCCATATTTGCGCTTGTCGTGTTGCTCCTCCTGCCACGAGTGCAATAGGATAGGGCTCTCAGCTTTCAAAGAGGTGATGTCATCAGTTAGAAAGGCTATTTGTTGCTCCGCCATCAGATGCTGACGCCAGTCAGTACGCTGCAACAGCTTGGCGATGGAGAGGATAGGCCGCTCGCCCATGCCATATACCAAAAGGTCGGCGCCGCTGTCAATGAGGATGCTGGGCTTTAGCGTGTCGCTCCAGAAGTCGTAGTGCGACAGTCTGCGCATGGAGGCTTCTATGCCCCCAATCACTACGGGAATATCGGGGTATAGCTGCTTGAGAATGCGTGTATAGGTCACGGTAGCATAGTCGGGTCTGAAGCCCGCCTGGCCGCCGGCCGTGTAGGCATCGTCATGGCGAAGCCTCTTCATGGCAGTGTAGTGATTCAGCATGGAGTCGATGTTGCCCGCCGTCACGCCAAAAAATAGGCGGGGTGCTCCCAACTTCTTAAAATCGCGGAGGTCATCTTTCCAGTTCGGTTGAGGTAAAATGGCCACCCGAAGGCCCGCTCGCTCCAGCGTGCGCCCAATGACGGCCGCCCCGAAGGAAGGATGATCCACGTAGGCATCTCCACTCACGAGGATGACATCCACATAGTCCCACTGTAGATAGTCGAGCTCTTTCTTGGTGATGGGTAGAAAATGCTTGGGCATGGCTAATGGATAACCTTGAGCTCTTCCACTTCAAGACGAATCTTGAGCCATTTCACAATGTTCGCTTCAGCTTGCGGGTGTGCTTTGCCGTCTTTCCACTTCAGGAAGATGGTGGGCACAAACTCGCTCTTCGCCGTGTGGGGGGTATAGTAATAGATCTCGTCCAAGGCAAACTGGTCCAAGTCCGGATATTGTACGTACAACTCCTTGCCCAGTTGCTCCGATAACGATTTGTTGCTTTCTAACATGGAGACCTGCGACTTTAAAGACTCAATGGTAGAATCCATGCTCTGAATAACCTTGTCTTTCTTGTCGATGATATTCTCGATGATTTCATTTTGGGCGGCGAGGTCGATGGTTTCACCCGTCTGCTTCACCACCAGTTTGGCATTTTTCAGGCCATAGTCGGTACGCATAGTCTGCTGGAGGTCAGAAATCTCCATCGTGGAGAGCGGTGCGCCCACTAACGAGATGGTGATGACTGGCTCTGTGCGGTTGAACGAGCGGTCGCTGCTCACAATCTGTCGGTTGTTAAAGCACGTTTCGTCTTGAATCTCGGTGATGAACTTCTTGGCTTGTGCCTGAAAAGCAGTCTCTCGAATCATGTTGACGGCTGCAATGACGCTGGGGATGATGACGATAATGGTGAAGATAGTGATGATACGCTTTACGGTCTTCATCCTCTTGACATCTAGGTAGCGGGTCATGGGGAAGTTGAGGTAGCGGGTTACCAGGAAGGTGCTAAGGGCGATAAAGAAGGAGTTGATGAAGAAGAGGTAGAGGGCGCCAAAGAAGTAGCGGAACTGTAGGGTTGCCAGTCCATAACCGGCGGTGCATAGGGGCGGCATCAAGGCGGTGGCGATGGCCACTCCAGAAATGACCGCGATGGGTGGGTTCTTGCGCGATAGGGCCACAATGCCTGCCGCACCGCCAAAGAAAGCGATGAACACATCGTAGATGGTCGGGTTGGTACGCGCCAGCAACTCCGACTGTGCGTCACTTAAAGGGGATATCAGAAAGTAAAGCGATGAGGCCAGCAAGCTGATGACAACCATGATGACAAGGTTCTGCAACGACTTGCGCAATAGGTCTTCGTCCATAATGCCAATAGCCAGGCCTATGCCGTTGATAGGACCCATCAGCGGCGAAATCAACATGGCGCCGATGATGACTGCTGTGGAGTTGACATTCAAGCCCACAGAAGCCACAATGATAGCGAAGAACAAAATCCACATGTTCACCCCGCGGAAAGTCACGCTGTTGGAGATGTTCTCAATGGTGGACTCGTAGTCAGTATCCTCGCGCAACTGTGTCAGCTGTAGCAACTTTTTGCCAATGTAGCGCAATTTTTTCAGGAACTTGGAGCCTGCCGTTTCTTTCTTCTCGGATTTTTCCATTCGTAATAGATCGTGGTTAGGAAAGTTTTGATATGATTTGGTCTATGGTCAGCGATTCTTGAGTGCCGCTTTCCATATCTTTGATGGTCAGTGTGCTGTTGGTGCGTTCCTGTTCGCCAGCCATGATGACGAAGGGGATATGCTTGTTGTTGGCGTAGGTCATCTGTTTGCCGATTTTGGCGCTGTCGGGGAAGATTTCGGCGGCAATACCTGCGGTGCGAAGCTGTCGCAATGCCCCCAAAGCGTAGCGTTCATCCTCATTGCCAAAGTTGATAAAGAGTACCTTGACAGGGTTCAGGATATTGTCGGGGAATAGGTTGAGCTCGTTGAGTACATCGTAGATACGCTCGGCTCCATAGGAGACCGGGCTTCGTGTACTTTGCGTACATTTT
>CALDIA010000059.1 GCA_937901455.1 uncultured Bacteroidales bacterium
CTTCTTGTTTGCCAAACTTGCTGGTGAAGAAGTTCATGAATTTGCCGTTGCCGAGGAAGAGCATGAACTTACGGATCTCAGGCTGGAAAATGATCAGCAGGGCGATAATACCCACACTGATGATTTCTCCGATGAGTCCCGATAGCAGCGTGAAATGGAAGTAGTCCACCAATTTCCAGATGACGTAGAAGAGGAAAACGATCCAGAACATTTTCACTGCAGCGGTTCCCTTGGTGAGCTTGTAGAGCTCAAAGAAGATAATGGCCACGATGAGGATGTCCAGCACATCCACGAGTCGGATGTTGATGAAGCTGAGGTCTGCCAGAAGGATTGTCAACATGAATCAGGGGTGTTATTTAGCCATCAGGGCGGCGATGGAGATAGAGTACAGTTTCGTTTTGGCGCTGTCGCCACGGGAGGTGAGCACGCAGGGCACCTTGGCACCCATCAGCATGGCGCCGATTTCAGCCTTGTTGAACTTAGTGCAGCACTTGTAGAACACATTGCCGCTTTCAATGTTGGGGAAGAGCAGGCAGTCGGCATCGCCGGCCACATCGCTCTGCATCTTCTTGATCTCGGCGGTCTCCTTGTCGATTGCGATATCGAGGGAGAGAGGTCCGTCCACATTGACTTTGCCGAACTGGCCGCGTTTGGCCATGGTGCTCAGGATGGCCGCGTCCACACAGGCGGGCATGCCGGCCAACATCTGCTCTGTGGCGGCAATGACAGCCACTTTGGGCATCTCGTTGCCCATGGCTTTGGCAATGCTGACTAAATATTTGAGGATGTCCTGCTTCTGCTTCAGCTCCGGCAGTGGAATGATGGCAGCATCGCTCACAATCAATAATTTATGATAGTTGGGGTTCTCAATGACGGCCACGTGCGAGAGAGTAGCCTTGGGCGGACACAAGCCTTTCTCCTTGTTGAGAATGGCTCGCATGTACTTGTCGGTGGAGAGCAGACCCTTCATCAAAATGTCGCCCTCGCCCTTGTTGATCAGTTCGCAGCAAAGCGCCGCAGCCTTGGTATCCACAGGCTCGTGCACAATGTGAAACTTGCCCGCATCAATGCCTAAATGGGCGCACACCTGCTTGATGGTCTCCTCGTCACCTACCAAGGTGGCATCCACCACACCCATGTCCACAGCCGCGTTTACCGCGTCTATAGTGTGCTCGTCGTTGGCGTATGCAGCTATCAATCTTTTTTTTGGCTTGGACTTCACTAAGTCAACAATCTGATCTAATTTTGTAATACTCATATCGTTATATTTTTATATTGATTTAATGATCGTAAAGTGCAAAAGTAAAAAAAAAATCGTATCTTTGCCCGCTTTCTAAAAAGAGTGTAGTATGCTATTTGAAAATGCTCATATACGCACGGTGGAAGATTTCCCCACAAAGGGGATTAAATTCTTCGACATCACGACAATGCTGAATGATGCGGATGCTTATCGCCAAGTGGCCGACGAGATGCTGGCGATTGCCCGCAAGGTGAATCCCGAAGTGGTGGTCGCCCTGGAATCGCGCGGCTTCTTTTTCGGCCCTATCATTGCGTATCAGTTGGGCATCCCCTTCGTGCCCGTGCGCAAAAAAGGCAAACTTCCCGCCGACACCTATCAGGAAACCTACAATCTCGAGTATGGCACTGCTACGGTGGAAATCCATCAGGATGCCATGCCCAAGGGAAAACGCGTCCTCTTGGTGGATGACGTGCTGGCTACCGGGGGCTCCATGAACGCCGCCGTCAACTTAGTCAACCACTTCGACCCCGCGGAAATCTCACTACTCTTTCTTATGGAACTCACGGCTCTTCAAGGACGAAAACGACTCGAAAAATACAATATTTTTAATTTAATACAATTATAACTATTCAATAAATTCTTTTGTAATGAAAAACATTGATTGGAAAAACCTATCTTTCGGTTATGTAAAGACCGACTACAACGTACGCTGCTATTTCAGAAACGGTGAATGGGGAAAGTTAGAGCTCAACTCCGAGGAATACATCCCTATGCACATAGCCGCTTCCTGTCTGCACTATGGTCAAGAAGCCTTCGAAGGCATGAAGGCTTTCCGCGGCAAGGACGGTAAAGTGCGTTTGTTCCGTTGGGATGAGAACTGGAAACGACTCAACAACTCCGCTGACACAATCATGTTGGCTCCCATCCCTGAAAAGCTTTTCTTTGATGCGCTTGAAATGGTCATCAAAGCCAACGCCGAATATATTCCGCCTTATGGAACGGAAGGTTCTCTCTATATCCGTCCGCTTTTGATCGGTACCGGTCCTACCATTGGTGTAAAACCCGCTGACGAGTATCTGTTCATTGTGTTCGTGATGCCTGTTGGCCCTTACTTCAAGGAGGGCTTCAAGCCTACCGACATGCAGATTGCGTTGGATTACGACCGTGCTGCTCCCCTGGGTACCGGTCATGTGAAGGTGGGTGGCAACTATGCCGCATCCCTGCGCGCCGGAGAACGTGCCCACAAGGAGGGCTTCAGCGCTTCTATCTTCGCCGATGCCAAGACCAAGACCTACATCGACGAGGCTGGCCCTGCCAACTTCTTCGGTATCAAGGACGGCAAGTATGTGACCCCAGACTCCGGTTCCATCCTGCCTTCCATTACCAACAAGAGCCTGACAACCATCGCCGCCGACCTTGGCCTTGTGGTGGAAAGACGCCACATCCGCTTGGATGAGATTGGCACCTTCGAAGAGGCTGGCGCCTGCGGTACGGCCGCCGTCATCTCCCCGATTCACAAGATCCAAGACCGTGAAAGCGGCAAGGAGTATGTCATCTCCAAAGACGGCAAGCCCGGTCCTTGGTCCATCAAGATGCGTGAGATCCTCATGGGCATCCAATATGGTGAGATTGAAGACAAGTGGGGTTGGTGCACTATCGTGGATTGCTAATCCCGTAAGGTAATATTTGATTAATGGAGGGTGGCTAACGTTAGTTGGCCGCCCTTTTTTTCCCCCTTTTCGTGCAGCGCCTTGTGGCAAGGGATTCCCGCGGTGCAATGATTACGGGGAGGCTCTCTTGCCCCAGACAGCACTGCCCCAGACAGCACTGCCCCAGACAGCACTGCCCCAGACTGCACTGCGTTTGTCTGGGGTTATTGAGATTACGCCTCTCCGAGGCGTTGAGGGATGGCGTTGTGACTGCCAAGAGGCAGATACTCCTATAGGGAGCAAAACCCAATAACCCCACACGAGCGACGAAGGAGCGTAGTGAGGGGCATGGCATGTGTGCGGGAAAGGTTCGCGGCGCGGGTGAAGTGTGCCATAAGAACGTAACGTGCCCGCCGCGAAAGGGGAGAGCTGTGCCATCGTGTATGTAACTCTCTTCTCTTAGGGTGGCGTATCCCGCCTGGGATTGTTAATGTGCATTTATCTTATTGTATTCTTATGACACCATTCCTCTAAATCTCAGTCATTAACATTTATTAAGAAATGTAAATCATTGATTATCAAAATAAATTTTATGAAAAGTTATCAACACAGGTACAATATATGGATGATAAGTGTATTTTTGCCGCCGTTTTTGGAATGTGGGGTAAAGGGATTTGTTCGGCGCAACGCCTCTCACAGATTTTAACCATATATATTATAATTGAATGAACATTGAAACCTATACTATAAAAAACTTCTAACCTATTAGCTTATATCTGTTTGTATTTTTGATAATAATTTAAAATCTTTATAACAATGAAAAAATCTCTATCAATTTTATGCGCGCTGCTGTTCCTGACCGCAGGCGTGACCATGGGACAAGGCCTCTATCAACTGCCAAATTCGGATTTCGACAACTGGAGCCAACTGAATGGTAGTGGTGATGATTTGCCCACTTCTTGGCACGCGTTTCACGACGCATCGTGTTCTTTGTCTGTTGGCTGTTCTTACGCTACAACAAATCATAATAACCGTATTTCAGGTTATGGTGGAGGCTATGCAGCTGAGATGTATGCAAAACAAATTTCCTTTTGGGGCTTTAATTTAGGTCTTGCCAATGGCGCCATGTCGATAGGCCAAACCGTTGTAGGCTCCTCATCCTCTGAAACAACAGCTAACTATATCATCTGCAAGAGTGGCTATGAATGGAGCTTTCAAGGTGTGCCGGACTCTCTTTCCTTTTATGCACGGCAAGGATCCAGTACTACAATGAAAGGCAATTCCATCACGAAAACTTTTTTATACACAAGCTCAACCTTCAAGGATATCACATCTACAGCCACACCGTATGAGGGCACTTGGGTGGGTTATGCCATTTTTAAGTTTTCGGTTAAAAACAATACCAATTGGACCCGGTTTGTGACAGCCTATAAATATAGTGGTGCTAACGATTTGGTGGGAACCTCCGGTGGCGCCACATTACACAGTAATTATGCGTGGAATACCGACAACGACTTGTCAACGATACAGCGTCCGTCCAAAGTGATGATTTCCTTTTCAACCAACGAAGCGTCCAAAGTGGGGAATGAAAATGAGAAACTCGACATTGACATGTTGCGTATGATTTACGACAAGGGGCTTTCCTCGTTGAAGATTAATGACGTTGAGAATGCATCATTCCGTAATGCCTATAATACTGCTGAATTTGCCACCCATAGCGGACTGACTGGTGCGGGCACCAACTCCGGCCACACCCACAGCGACTACAACACGTTAGTTTGTTATAGCACTGATGCGGATTTCCCGCAGGTAAGTGCCACGGCAAAATCCAAACACATCTTATCCTGCGTGGTCACGCAAGCCACCACTACCGCGCATTATGCCATTATTGAGGTGACACATAATGATTATTCCACATTCACAGACACGATTTTCTTCACTAACGCGCATCCTGCCGTTACTGTCACCCTCAACGATGGCGGCACCTATACCGCCTGCGCAGGCGAGACGATCAATGTGACCGCTTCGGGCGCCTCCTCCTACGCGTGGAGCGATAATCTTGGCAATACGGCCACCGTGCATCCCACCGCCTCGGGCAACTATACCGTGACCGGCACTTCCACCTACGGTTGCACCGCCACGGCCACCGCCTACGTGACGGTGAATCCGCTGCCTACCGTCACCATCAGCGGCAACACGACCATTTGCCAGCCCAACACCACATCGCTGACCGCTTCGGGCGCATCCTCCTATATATGGAGCAACAGTCTCGGCACAGACAACACGGTCAACGTGGGCAGCGGCGGCACCTACACGGTGACCGGCACCTCGTCGCAAGGCTGCTCCAACACTGCCTCGGTGACGGTGACCGCCTACGACGCCCCTGTGGTGACCATCAGCGGCCCGACCACCGCCTGCAGCGGCGACGCCATCACGCTGACGGCCTCGGGCGCTGACACCTACAATTGGGACAACAATCTCGGCAA
>CALDIA010000060.1 GCA_937901455.1 uncultured Bacteroidales bacterium
TCACCGAGTATGTTGTCCGGCTTCATGCCTATTACGGCTTTTTTGTTGGTGTCGAATGCGTATTTTGTTTTTGGATTTAGTGCGCTCATGGCATACCATCCGTTGTATGAGCCGCCCCATCCCCAGTTGAAGTGATACATGTCTGTGTCACATCTGTATCCATCGCAGATGAAGGCATGTCCGCTGATCCATTCATGGTCGGCCCAACCGGCATAGTACATAGGGATGTTGCGTTCTAAGTGGGCCACGATGACACTGTCCCAGTTCACATCCGTGGAGTCGCGGAACAGATAGGCGGTGGCGGGGTCGTATTTAAAATAGGTACGCAGCACATAGGCAGCACTGTGGTTGTTCATGCCTGATCCGTTTACGCCATAGTGCATGTCCACGCCCACGCCAAGGTGGTAGATGAGCTTGGATATCTCCGTGTTGATGCTGGTGGGCTCGTCGCACATGGCCTCGTAATTGTAGGTGGCGTTGCCATAGTCGGCCGACTGAAGGCCGTAGTTTTCATCAGTGTAGGAGTAACTGCCCAAGCCATGCTCCGGGAAACGAAAATAGTAAATCAACTGTGCTAAAGCGGTGGCTACACAACCTGTGACTACCCGGTTGTTGTCACCGGCATAGTCGCGCGGACAGTAATAGTTGTAGAAGGTCTCTTGTCCCCAATGCGAGGTTAGCATGGGCCTCACGACAGCATCATTGCGCATTCCGCGAGAGGACCATCGCGCCCACGCGGGGTGCTCTTGGCCACTTCGGGCAGCACTCTTCCGCAAAGCCTGTATCTGCGCCGCGTAACTGTCAAGCCACATTCGAGCTGGAGCCGCAATGTCCTCTCGATTGTAAAGCTGATGGTCGCTGTATGCCAAAATGGGCACGGTTCGCTTATCACCGGAGATGACGACAAACGACCGCTCCGAGTTGAAGATGTAAAGCAAGGTGTCGCCATTGTCCACTATTATGTCTGCACATCGGACAGTATGTTCCTGAAGCGATTGGAAATGTTGGTCAGCCATTTGCTGTGCACGCACAAGGCTTGTCTGCTGCGCAGATGCTTGGTTGCAGGTGAAAAACAAACCTATGAGTATGGATAGCGCCCACACCATCTGTCGTGAAATCTGTATCATCGGTAAAAGCCTTTCGTCAATATTGTAGTTATTATGTATGAAACCGCAAAAATAATAAATCATATCGAAAAATCACTATCTTTGCGCACTTTTTCAACAATTTTAATGAATCTTAATCAAGTAGCAAAATTTGTCTTGAATATAGGTGCTCTGCTCCTGATACTGTTGCCATTCCAATCTTGTCAGCGTGTGAAGGAGACAGAAGAACCCATGCGCCGCATATACCTGTGTACCGACCAGGAAATAGGATGGTGGGAACAAAAAGTCCCCTGCCAAATCACAGGCACACTCGGTCATGACACATTGCACTACCAAGGAGTTGTCAACTATCGGGGTGGCACATCCTCCAAATTCTACAAGCATAGCTATACCCTCAAATTGTCTCAGGCTGACACACTCTGCGGCCTGCCTAAGAATAAAAGCTGGATCCTGAACGCCAGCTATATTGACAAAACCTTCATGCGGCACAAACTGTGCTACGATCTCTTCCGCATGATGGGCGAATATAATGTCGCACCCCAATGCCAGTATGCTTTGGTGTATGAAAACAATAATCCCAAAGGCTTGTATGTCGTGATGCAACGCCTGAACAAAAAGGTGTTAGACATTGACAAGCACGACAGCACAGCCTGCATTTTTAAGGAGCCCCGCATCTTTTATGTTGAAATGCCAGTGGTGGAAACAACCGATGGCAATTACCATGGGCAAACGTTTCCCGAATTTGCTGTAAAGGATGCCAGCGGTCTCGTCATGCAATTTCGGGACTTTATCCTCACCGCTTCCGATGATGATTTTTTCCGGAAGATTTCCGATTGGGTGGATATCCGCAATGTCATAGACTGGCATTTGTTGCTGCTCTTCACCAACAATGGCGACGGAGTGCTCAAAAACTTCTATTTGTATAAGAAGAACGCCCAAACGCCTTTCCGTATAGCCCTGTGGGACTGTGATCATAGCTTCGGGCGCGATGGCGACAATGAACTGAATATGCTGCAGGTGACCATCGACGATGATCGAAATATTATGTTGAACCGGCTGTGGAAATTGCCTTGGTACAGGGAAGCCATGGCCAAACGCTGGACACAGTTGCGCGACAAGGGTGTTGTCTCCTATAAAACTATTGCCAATATGGTGATGTATAACGAACGTTTTATACGTCCAGGATTGGCTGAAAATGCAGGACTGTGGCCTGCCAATAGCAAAGATTACTTTGATGACAATGAGTTTGATGAAGAGGTGAAAATATTGTTAAAGTTTGCGAAGCTCAGTTTGGAAGCGATGGATAAGAGATTCCAGAGGAATGTGCGAAAATAATATTCCCAGTAACACACATGAACGCTTGCCAGCCGGAGGCGTCCTCCTGGGGGATTGTCTCCGCGTATCGCGCGTATCTGCGCGGATCATTGCTTGATTTGCCAACGTTCTCTTCCATATCAGTTGATGTCTGTTTGATTAGTAAGGTGACACAAAAATGATAAAACTTTCGCTAATGAGTTTTTTATCTTTATCAACCAATGTAACTTCTTTTGCAATCTTTTGCCACAAAAACATCTCTAAAAAAGGCATATAATCTGCAATAGTATTGCCTAAATCGCTCCCTCTTTCAGTTCCCCAAAAATCAAAATTGAAAAGGGTGTCCTTATGAAGATAAATGAGATCAACAAGTTGCTCTTTAGTTTTGTTATATGATATTTGTTCAACGGAATCGATGTCAAATATCCTAATAAGAAAAGGTAAAATCCTTTTATAACGAATTGGGGACCAACAAAAGTCTTTGATTAAATCTTGATCTATTGCTTGTAGTTGTAACGAACTTTCGTAAAGATGGACAATAGGTAAAGTATCATCATTATTGTTTCTTTTCACGTCATCAATGAAACGATGTACATCAACAAGAAGGACGCATCTTTGTTGAACGGGCAAAAATACTGTATCTACTATGTTCTCCTCACGATTCGTGAAAAAACAATGTGGAGAATATGGGTTGGACAGATTCTGGGGAATAATACATTGAGCCATTGCAAAATAGCCCATTAAAACAAAACTAACAACAAATAGTACTTTTTTCATATTATATCACTTCACAATTAATTAAGGCGTCAATCCATCACCATATACATAGATTCTCCAACGTGCAGGGTATAATCCGCCTCCTTTTGGCAGGGAGAGCATAACATGGCCTTCACACAGTTATCGCAGACAAAAGCACGCCCTTCATCGGGCTATACATAAAAATATTAATTGACACATACCATTGCTTTTAGAGTGCAAAGATATGAATTTTAGGAACATGAATTATAATTGTTTTTTTTTGGGGGGGTATCTATAACAATCCCTACGGCAGATACAAATTTGAATCTCCGTAACTTAAAAACCGATAATCGTGTTCCAGCGCATGATGGTAGATTTTTTTCCAGTCGTCGCCCAAGAAAGCGGAAATGAGCAGCAGCAGGGTGCTTTTGGGTTGGTGGAAATTGGTGATGAGGCCTTGCACCACCCTCAACGGGTAGGTGGGCAGAATGATCAGGCGGGTGGTGGCGTGCAGCCACTCCTCCCCTTTTGCATCCAAATATTGCAGGATCGCCGCCAGAGACTGTTCAAGGGGCACCTCGCGCAATTCCAAATCCTCATACATTTCCCATTGCTGCACGCTCAGTGGATTTGGACGACCTGATGTCAGTTTAGCGCCGATAATGAACAGCGACTCCAGCGTGCGCGTCACGGTGGTACCCACGGCGATGCGGCGGCGTGACAGCAGGCTGAGCAAGGATTCGATGCGCTGGCGGGAGAGTACAATCTTCTCCTCGTGCATATAGTGCCCGCCGATAGTCTCGGAGCTCACAGGTTTGAAAGTACCCGCACCCACGTGGAGCGTCACATATTCAGCGGCTATACCCTTGGCTTGCAGCGATTCTAACACGGCAGGCGTGAAATGCAGGCCAGCGGTGGGGGCCGCCACAGAACCGTCGTACTTGGCATAGACCGTCTGGTAGCGTTGCTCGTCGGTAGCATCGGCATCGCGCTTGATATAGGGAGGCAAGGGAATCTTGCCGTAATGTTCTATCCACTCAGCAAAACTCACTGATGGGTCTTCCCAGTGGAAAGTGACCGCAAAGGTGCCGTTATCGTTGCCGCCGTGCATCGCGGTTATGTGGACCTCACGCCCATCCATAGGTACCACGATGTCCAGCGGGTGTTTCCATTTCTTGGCATTGCCCACCATGCAGCGCCAAGTCACCTCACCTGTCTGCGCGAAGGCTATGGCCGGGTCAGAGGTAGGGGCCAAGGGCTCCAGACAGAAGATCTCAATGGCCGCTCCAGTGGTGTTGTGCACCAACAACCGCGCATGGATGACCTTAGAATCATTGAAAATCAGCAGATCATGGGCATTCAGAAAGTCGGGCAAATGGTCAAAGCGACTGTCGGTAAGCCTCCCTTCATTATAGACAAGCAGTTTTGACTTGTCTCTTTGCGTTGTGGGGTAGTATGCGATACGTTCCTCAGGCAAAGGATAATCATAGTCATCAATATATAAGTCCTGTTCTTTCAACATAGCGGGTGCAAAAATACGAAAAAGAAAGCAGAGGGGAGACAATTATTTTTACCAAAAACTCGTTTTATCCTTATTATCAATAGTTTATAAAAATATAAAAGCATCTGTCTTCTTTTCAAAAAAATTGTATTTTTGCGGCCATAAAAAACGGGATATAGCGTAGTCCGGTTATCGCGCCTGCTTTGGGAGCAGGAGGTCGCAAGTTCGAATCTTGCTATCCCGACCAAGGGAGGTTCCGTAGCTCAACTGGATAGAGCAGCTGCCTTCTAAGCAGCAGGTTCTGCGTTCGAGTCGCAGCGGAATCACAACTGATAAACAAGCACTTATGGCATTCGTTGTAAGTGCTTTTCTTTTTGCGGTGAACTAATAGTGAACTAATGATTAGAGAGGTCGGTTATTTCGGGTCATTTTTATGGGTTTTCAACTGCTCCGTTTTTGACACGAACCATTCCGATTCGTTACACTTTTCATTTGCCTCTTATATTCAATTTCCAATATAAGAAAAGAGCCATCGTCACGACGGCTCATTTCCGGATTCGGACAAAGACAGAAACACGGTCAAACAACAATCCTCGTTCCCGAATCCTATGCTATGGAAAACAGCAGCAATGGGAAAGGTGGCGGTTTGTAAACCACACCCTTCCCGTATATGTCATTTCTATTTCACAACTCTTTCCATTTTCTAATCCTCCTTGTCAAACTCATCGGGGATCTTCCCGTCCTCGCTGTTCAGCACGTACCACACCACTTCGTCGACCAGTCTTGAATATGCCTCCTTGCGGGATTCAGAGAACAGACACGGGCTGGAATACAGATTGTCGAGAATTATTCCCCGCACGGCATCCACTTTCGGTTCTATGTCAGGGACGCATTTTTCGATAAGATCCAGGAATCTCTCATAGTACGGGTTTATCGTGCAGTCACCCTCGACATCTTCATCCCAGCATCCGCATCCGCCACAATCCGGGCAGGCGATCTCCACGGGATTGCCGTCATCATCCACACCCTCCACCGTACCCGTGCCGTGACAGGTGTCGCATATCACTTCCTCGGTCTCATAATTCACCTCGCAGGCGTTGAAGTTGCCGTTGTTGTAATATTCGTGCGTCAGCCGCCCGGCAGCACGTATCAGTTCCCCGTGCAGTGTCTCGGCACGACCGCTGGCCGGTACCAGTTCCTTCCACAATTTGTCAAACTCTTCCTGCCATGCGCCTTCGCCATCGAAATAGGTGCATCCTGTTTTTGTCTGTCTTTTCTTTGTTGCAAGTGTTTCCATAACTCTTTCCTTTTGTTGATTGTTGTTTTGAATTATGTTGCTAACTTACATTAAATAAATGAGATAGCAAAATATTTTTGGCTTTGGAACTGTTTTTTTTAGACTTTATTTTTAGACTTTTATCAAAAAAAATGCGAACACGTCATTTTTTTGCCATTTGAGGCTCTGGTTTTTGGAGCGTTTTTCGGAATGTGTCCGCATGGGTTGCTTCTTTTACTGATTTCGGAGCACTTGCCCAGGTACGACACCATAATATATTATAGAATGCCGCATCATCGGCTGATGATGTCGTATGAGTACCCAACACCGATGCCATGAAACCTGAATCCGTAGCCTAAACTGACATTATTACGCTTGTATCCGACACCAACCGTCACCCCGACATCCAGTGTGTTGTGCTTGACATCCCCGTACAGGCCAAGTCCTGCTGACAGCCTGAACTTCGGTTCCCTGACTGTTGTTTTCTCAACGATGACTTTCTCCCTGTACACCTCGTAGTCGGTGCGGATGGAAAGCAGGGCGTTCTCCTTCACCACGATGTCGGAATTGAACCGCAGGCAACTGTCGGCATATTCGTATTCATAGATCCGTTCAGTGAAGTAGTCCGTTACCAGCATTACCGTGTCCCTGACCACGAGTGTGTCTGTTACCGGCACAATCTCCCTCACGGGCACAAACTTGTTCGCATAGACTGTCTCTCTTATGGTGTCGTGAAGATAGACATACTTCGTCTCTGTTCTGACGCTACATCCGCCCGTGTCAGAAGAGCGACGGCACCCCCTGATGAACAGGAGTGCCGTCAGTATGAAAAAAGTTACTACCAATGAGACTGCAAGCGCAGTCCCTTTTCTTTCTCTGGTTGTCATGGCGCAAATTTGAAGTCGTTAAGTCTGTTCTGCCAGCCCAAGATGAATTTGCGCTGCGACGGATCCCGCTTCACGATGTTCTGGAAAAACTGCATCCTCGCCGAGAATACCTTGTCGAAGAAGTCTCTTTGGTCAACTGAGTTGAGCCTCGTGAGTGTCACAGGACCGACGACACCGTCCTCCTTGACACCGAGCAAACGTTGGGGGATTCGTATGCCCCACATGCCGCTTCCCCAAACCCAGTCGACCAATATGTTGGCCACACTCTGGTTGCGTATGGAGTCTGCACGCCATCTGTCCCAGTAAATCCTCAGGACGCGCTTTGCATCCTCCTTCGTCAGCAGGCGGATGTCGTCAATATCGATGTCTCCGTCCATGTCCTTGTCGTAGCCTACCTTCCTCCAAGTGGAGAGCGTCACTCCCATATTGGTGGGTCCTCCCTTGTCGGACGGATGGTTGGAGAATCCTCCCTCCCACTTGAATACTATCGGTGCCAACTTTTCAATGTCCGCCATTGTCGCTGGGTTTTGTTTTCGTTGTCTTCGAGCGTGCCACCTTTACATCAACAGACTTGCGTTCAGTTGCATTCTCCGCGTCAAGAAGGTTGGCCAACTTCTGTCTTAGTCCGTCGTTCTCCTCACGCAGGCGTTTCAGTTCCTGATTCTCCCGCTGGAGTTCCTCAAGCTTGCCCGTCATCAGTTCCTGTCCTTTCTTGAGTTCAGCGTTCTCCATACGCACGATGGTGAGTTCCTTTTTGACGCTCACCATTTCGGTCAGGTATTCGTTGTTCTTGGCCACCAGCAAGTTGATGGTGTCCTGCATTTCTCCGATTGCAGTGATCTTCCGTCTGCGGGAGCCGACGAGCCATCCTACAGCACCCGTCACGGGATTTATAAGATAGCCTGTCAAGGTGATCAAATCGAGGTCCATTTGCATTTCCTCCTTCCTTGTTTTGTTGTTTTGCGATTTCCTATTGTGTCGTTGCCGAAAAAGCCATAGTACTCATCCCCGAAGAGAACATACTGATTGTAATACCCGAAAGTCAAACAGATGCGGCTCATTTCATAATACACAAGTTTTTTTCATTTGATGTATGTCGTCCTTCTGTTCATGGAGACGGTCTTGTGGAACAGATGCTTACCGGTGCTCTCGAACCGCATGTAGAAACTCTCCGACATCGGGCCGACGAGAATCCTTTTCCACGCAGAATCATCGGGGTTGTTGATGGCCACCGCCAGCCTGCACTCGATTTGAGTCCGCCGATGTGCGCTGTTGCTGTTGATTGCTATCGGCCGCAGGAACGACGACATGTCGAAATCCTTGTCGGGACACGTCATGTCGTATATTCTCGAAGAGGACTTGCCTGTCTTGAAGAATTTTTCCACAGGAATATCCGCGAGATTCCATTGTTTCAGTGTCCCAACTGGAAACTCCGTGGTTCTCTCCAATGCCTCGGCAGGCATGGAAGTCCCGAATAGGTACAACCGCGTTTTCTCTGCACCGGTGGAATACTCAACCCCATGTCTCTCTACTACTGAATAGTGGCGTGGATGCGAGAATTTGCGAATGTTCTTGTTGTTTTTCCTGTGTCTGTTCTGTACGAACAGGAACACCGACAGAGCGTACTTCTGCCAGTCGCCGTCTGTGTCAATCTTATAGTAGAGCTGACCTCCCTCGGTCTTGACTTGCACTCGCGGAATGTCGATGCCGGAAACGGTCGTGCCGCCGTTTGCTTCGAGTTGTTTGAGACGTAGCCTTGTCATAGTTTCATTGATTATTCGTCACATTCTTATGCTTTCATATAGTCCACCAGCAGAGTGTCTTCAGCATCTGGAATGTACGCGCCATCGTTGAATAAGATGGAAGAAGTGGTCACATCACCGCTCGGGGCAACAACCCTATAGTCAAGCCCCTCTTTCTGGCGCACCCCATTTACATACACTCTGACGGTTCTGTCAATGACCTTGTTGGCGAGAACGAATTGTCTGTTTCTGCCATCGGCGGTTCCTGACGGCACTTCGCCGTATACGAGATTCTCCGCCAAAACGCCCTGTGCGGGAAGCGTGCCCTTGGTGACGTTGATTTGGCCGGAGGAGTCGATACTCAGGCCGCTTACATACGATCCGTTCACTGCATTCCCGTTGCTGATGGTCGGATAGACGGGCGTAAACGTGACGGTGCAGGTTTTGCTTGAGTCATTCTTCGTCAGTGTGACATTGTTGCCTTGCACGAGCATGGCCTTGAGCTTTGTCCACAGGTATGCGTCGTCGATGTTCGTCTGGACGATGGTCCAGTCCGCAGCAGTTGACGGATTGGCCCCGTCGCTTTCCGCGATGAGCATGTCGCCGCTCTCAAGGGTCACGCCAGTCGGTGCTGTGCCGCTGCCCTCAAAGACGTACACCCATCCAGCTTTTACACCCGTGCCATTAGTCGGAACGCCTGACCAGGCACCTTTGTACACCATTGCTCCCGACACACCGGCTATGCTGTTCGCAATCTTGTCGGCTATAGCCTTCTGCGACGCGGTGAGTTCCTCCGAAGTCCATGCAGGAGACTGGCTTGAGGGAATGATGAACTCCTCGGTTTTGATTTGTCCTTTTCTGATTTTTGTACTTGCCATAATTACAGTTTTTTTGATGGTTTGATAAATGGTTTGCTATTGTCTTGCCGTCACCGTGACGGCCTCGAACATTATCCTGTCTGCCGGCTTCGGGGCGGTCTCCGTGAAACGGAAAGAGCCGCTGCCCGTTTCCTCGTAGTCAAGGGAGGGATACATCCGTTGCCCGTTGAGATACAGGGCGCTGCTGCCCTGAACGTACTGCTCCGCCGTGGTGAACTCCGTGTTGGTTCCGTCCTGCCTGCCGCTGACCCCGATGACCTTCCTCTCCGCAACGCTTTCCACTTCAACAGCGGCGGCGGCCTCCAGTCCGAGGAAGGACCTGAGCTCGGCGAGTGTCACGCTGAATGCATTGCCCTTGTCCGTTCCTATCACAATCCTGTATCCGTCGCTTATCCTCGATGTTGATTTGAGGGACTTGAACGACGGCATCAGCCCGAACTCCTCCGATGTTTTCTCGCCGCTTATGACCACGCCGTTCAGACGCGGCTTGTTTGTGAGGTCGAGATAGGAAATGGAGCTTGTCCCGTTCTGGCTCTTGAGCACCCACTTCCACTCGCCGTCCACATATTCGCAGCGATAGACGTGCGTGCCGCCGACAAGGTAGCAGCTTCCCGCGATGCCCGACTGAGCCTCCGGCAGCTCGTCGCTGTCGTCCACCCATATCAGGCAACGCTCTATCCACTCGGAGAACTCCGCTCCGGTCGGGACATCGCCGTCCTCGAAATTCCTTCTTATATCGTCCTTGTTCATTCCCGTGTCAGTTGATTATGAGCCTTTCCTTCACGAAGAGCGTGTCTCCCACCACGCCAAAGCTTATCCCCTCGTTCCAGGGCTGGACAGTCAGCGTCATCGTGCCGATGATCTCGTCTGTCAGTATGTCCTTGACATACACCACATATTGCTCGGCTGCCCCTGTGAGGTTCTTGTACGAGGAGACGACTTCCACCTTCTGGCTTCCCGTGCCAGATATTCTGGAGAAAGTGAACTTCTCCAATGCACCGCTGCCCTCGTCGTCGAGATACCACTCACGGATAGTTTGGCTGTTTCCGCCGCCTGTGGGCTCGGTCTCCGCCAGTTCCAGCTCGACATCGATTCTTTCCTGTCGCTCCACGACATCTATAATCGGTGCGAAGGGCTTGTCCGCCGACCCCTCCACATGGGAGAAACGGCTTTTCTTCCTCGCCATCTCCACGCGGAGCCATGACGAGTTGTACCCGTCCACGCGCAGCGGTTCCAGCGAGGCGTTGGCGGTAAGCTCGTACTCCACGCCGTCGATGCTCTTCCTGTCGCAATGGAATATGTGGTTGAGATTCTTCACCCACCAGTCCGGCACACCCCGCCTTCCGCCGATCTCCAGCTGTATGTTTTCAAAAGGCGTGGCCGAGACCAGTTCAAGATCCCTGCGGCTGCTCTCGAACACCTCCCTGTCAACCCCGGGCACAGGATGCAGGAAGCACGCCGGCAGGCGCACGTAATAGCCCTTGGGAACGACACTGAATATGGTGTCGAACAGGTTTCCCGCCGTATGGCTGTAATGCAGCAGCTTGGTATCAGAAATATCCCCTGCATAGCGAAGCGAGTTGCTTTCGTATTCCTTGCCGCCGACAGTGACGATGAAGTGGAATATGTCCTCCTGCGCAAGAATGGCGTTGGAAGAAGCGTCCTTCACATTCTCCACCTTGCAGGAAAAGACATAGTAACCGCTTGCATAGCGGTTGTCTGTGGCGTTCTGCCCGTAGTGGCATCCGCCGTAGGTCCCCCAGCTGCACTCTCCCGTGATAGAGTGCTCGGCAACGGTGTACCGTTCCCCCTTGCGGACGACTTCCACTTTCAGGGTGTGCGCTGCTGTCCTGTACACCTTGCTCCACCTTGTCTGGAACGTGATGCAGTCCCCCTTTGCGAAGGGTTGCAGGAAGCAGTCCCTCTGCTCGTGGGCGTACGCGTCCCGATAGTTGTGGTATATTTCGGGACGGCTGAACACTATGGGGTTGGTGTATGGAAAGGACACAATCATCGCATTCTCGTTTCGAGTGCAAAAGTACTCGAACCTTGCGTCTGATTGTCACACACCGAGCTTTTGGTATGGACTGAAGATGTCGTGGACTTAAGACATCGTTAATAGTCTCAATCTGGATAATAGCTGTTCATTGTGTGAGATATTAGAAAGAATCAATTAGGATAAAACCTGCCCAAAAATAAGGATCATCATATTGGAGTTTTCCGTTTTCTGAATAATTTCGAAGAATATTTTGTGCATGTTTTAATGCTTTGTGTTTGTTAAAACAAGACAAATATTTTTCATAAAAGCTAGAAATAAATAGTTGTGTGGCATCATCATCAATATCCCATAACGACACAAGAATAGACTTGACACCCGCTTTTTTCAATGCTGTCGTAAGTCCAACAGTATAATTGGAAATGGGATTGCTATAATTTAGTCCAGATTTACATGCAGAAATAGAAACCAAATCAGTTGAATTAAGGTCTAACTTTGATATTTCCAATGCGGTCACTATCCCATCATTATTGTTTTCACTATGAATGGGATCCCTCATAGATTCTTCAGCGCCAGTTAATAAAAAACCTGACAAACATAACTCATTAGCTATTTCATTAAAGTAGCTGTAGTATTTATAGTAAATCTTAGGTATATCAAGCACATCAATATCACCCCAATAATATCCATGCGTTGCTATATGAATTATAGAATATTCATCGGACAATTTTTCAATAAAATCCTTTTCATATACGTTACCATTCAAAATAGTCACTTTTATTTCGTTTTTTTTCGCAACTGTAGAAATATTATTGACTTCGATTTGTGTACTTGCGGAAATATCATTCAACGAACCCCTTTTTCGATTTATAACAGTGTCATGAGCTTCAGAGTATCTTACACCTCCGCATAGCAAAATACTATTATTTGTCGCGTGAGTAGTTTTATTTTTGTTGAGAATTTCCCTTAGAGCAGATATTCTAACAGCTTCAAATGGCAGATTCGTATAATTTTCAATGGGCAACGTGTTCAAGGATTTTTCTGTAGTAAAATAAACAGTTTCTGTATCCGGTAATTTTTCTTCAATAGGTTTCCACAACCATTCATAGTTATTTAATTTTTTTGATTTGTCTACAGAATCCTTAGATATTGTGCAAATGTAAACTTTTTCAATCTGGTTGTTGGGCAGAATCAAAATAGCATTATATGTATATTCTCCCTTATAATCAAACAATTCTATTAAATCAACAAGCGCTTCTTTATTAGTCAAGGAATTACTTAAATCTTTCCAACCCAGGAATTTCTTATTCCAGTCGACAAGAATGTTTTTTGTGATAAGTCTTGAATCTACCGCATTTTGTGTCATCAAATTTGAAGGATTTTTCCACATTAATAAAGGAGCCATATAAAAAATGTCACTAAATCTTTTGAAGAAATCCAATCTTTCATTAGGCAAAAGAATATCAAAATTATTCTGTAACCAACATTGGATACCATCAAGACATCTGGAATAATACCATGAAGCTTTAGAATCATCTCTTTTCTTTGAATAATACATTGCCAAATCAAAGAAGTATCTTGATTGTTCAGGTGAAAATCCTTGTTTATCTTCTAATACTTTTCCCGCAGTCGCAAGATAATCTTTTGCTGCAATTGAATCTTTTGTTCCTGTTATTTTAGCTAAACCAATCAATGCGTTGAAATTTGAAGAGTCCTTTTCAATCGACTTTTCATATAGATATACAGCTTTTGCGGTATCTTGTTTAATGAGGCAATTGGTTGCGGCAATTACAAATATATTAGAGATAAAACATCTATGATTCTCTTCATTTTTTGTTTTATTATCAATCGCAATCTTAGATAGTGACGTGTCGAATTGAAGTTTTTGCTTTTCTGAGGAAATAATGTGGCTGAGGGGGACATCTCCTATTTCTTCGTTTGAAATTACTTCCGACGACATTAACTGTTGATAGTAGTAGCCTCGCAATTCATTGAGGTGTTCAGTGTCATCGGACTTTAAAAGTCTAAGTTTTATGGCTTGTTCTATTAAAGCAACTGCAGTTTTGGGGTCAGAAGTAGAATTATAGTATTTCGCCAACATCTCCAAACTTGTTACGATACTTTCAGAGTCGTAATTTTTATCATTTTTAGCGCACAATGATGCAATTCCATAATATAATGCATCATAGTATTCCTGATTTATATAACATTCCTGTGACAACAGGGTATATAATTTCGGAAGTCGCACAGAATCTTCACAATGGTATTTCAAATAATTGTAGAGTTCTTCGCGCATTACAATTTCAGCCGCTTCTCTAAAGAGGACAAGTCTTGATGATGTTTGAGCATTTGAATATAAAGATAAATAGCGGCTGTAATTATTTAGAGTGTTAAGATATGTAATACTACTATCCCCAAGAAGTCGTCTGCGTATGTCAATAGCCTCGGTTAACAGAATAATTGCTTCTTGTACGTTTTCTTCAATGAAGAACTCTTTCTCTTCATGTACATAACAATATGCTAGATTGTTCAGAATGGTTGCGTATTCGTCGTTTTCTTTTCCGTCAATACTTGCTACTAAATCTTTTTCCTGAGTCAAATAATAGATGGCTCTCTTGTAATTATGTAAATACAAACAACTTAAACTCTGAGTTTGCACTATAGATAATTTGCACAAGTTTGTATATGATAAGGTGCCGGCAATTTCAATAGCCACAGAACCATAATGTAATGATTTATCATATTGTCCCAAATAACTATATATTTGTTGTAAATAATAGGCATCTTCGAATACGAAATAATTCTCTTTACCATATTTAGACGAATCCTTTTTGAATGCTTTTTCTGCAAAAAAGATGGCCTTGTCTATATCCCCTTTTTTTTCAAACTTCAACGCCATAGACAAATTAGAGGACACTTCTTTAAAATCAAAACATTTCTCTTGCGCCGATAGATCTATTGTAGCAAACAAAAACAATATTAAATACAAAACCAAATTTATCCGCATTCTTACTATTTCAAACATGATTATAAAGAGACTCATTGATAATATTACAATTAGAACTTTTTACGAACTTTCAAAATATTATGTTACAACATCTTTTGGTTCTTTCAGCCCTTACAATATCGCCAACCATATCAATAGAGCCATAGAGTGACTGAAAAGGACAGTCCGCATGAGAATAACTCTTTCTTTAGGAACTATTTTTTCATTAACAGCGTCAAGACGCTCGCTTTCTCGCTCATGGGGTTGACGGACACGCTGTCGCTTCCCTCCGCAATGAACCCCTTGTATGTCCTGCCGTCATACTCGAACTCGAAGCATCCTGTCCTATTGCCCTCTATTGCGCCTATCATCCCTTTTCCCATCGGGGTCTCAACCTGGATGAGCATCGGGAAAAAGCACCTGTCGTCGTTCACCACGACATCCGCATTCTCCATCACGAGCTCGTCATCATTGAACGTTTCGGCCACAGGCGTGAAGGTGTGCTGCCCGTGCAGAATGCCGGACAGCAGCACCGTCTCTTTCGTGCTTACCAGCGCATCGTTCCTCTCGCAGGTGTTCAGCGTCAGCCTCCCGCCCACGTTGAAGGCGAAGCATCCGTTCAGCTCCCTTCTATGGGCCGTCAGTATCCTCTTCGGCGTGAAGTCTATGTTCCAGGCGTATTCGGGATAGGCCACTCCCTCCGTGACCATCAGCTTCCTCCTGATCTCGTAGCAGTCCATGTCCGTTACCGGCTGCTCCTCGGGGAACGGTATCTCATAGTCAGCATCAAAGGGGAACATCGACAGGAACACATCGCCGTTGCTGTCGGTCAGCACGACATAGTAGATGTCACCCGCCGACAGGTTCAGCCCGCTGATATTGGTGTATCCTTCCGCATATATCTCGTCGAAGTTGTTTTTGTACCAGACAAAGGATGTCCAAGTGTGCCCGCCGTTGGTGGCGGGGTTGTTGTTGAACACCAGTGTGTCGTCCCATCGCTGCCCCATGATGTCGATGAGCGGGAGGCTCGCGAAGTCGGGGATGTCCGAGTGCGTCCTCTCCGTGAACGAGGCCCCAATGATGAATACCTCATTGTCCTTCTCGTCGCTGTCCCTTTCGTTGGAATAGTTCTCGTAGATATAGGTCTCGATCGTTCTCGTGGAGGCGGAATACGGGCTTACAAGGTCCAGTTCCCTCCCTTCGATCTGCGTGTTCGGGGTGAGCCACCTGTAAATGCAGTTGTACTCGGTCAGGCCGTTGATGGCATCGTCCCTCGTCTCATACCCGCACTTGACGGATGTGTACAGGCGTTCCCTGTCGATGGTGAACACGACTTTCCCGACGGATTCGACCCTCTTGATCCTGCTGTCTTGGTAGTAGTTGTCATGGTGCAGCAGCCTGACGGTGTAGCGGTCGTGCGCACGGTCGTAGTCCACACCCAGCCTGTAGTTATAGACAACCATGCAGTATTGGAGGAACTTTTCAAGACTGGTCTCCAGATGCCCCTGCGGATAGCAGTGGCCAAGGTACACGCCCACACCTCTCAATCCGCTGCCGGATGTGAGCAGGTCGTCCTTTGCGGTCTCCTCGAACGCGGCCAGCTCGATGTCCACGTCATACCCTTCGCCTATCCTTTCCACCAGTTGTCTGAACACCCTTGTGGCAGGGATGGCGGACACACGCTTGTCAATGTTGATCTGCGATGCAAAACCGCAGACAACCCTGAATCGCTGGTATTTCAACGACACACTGGAGTTTGTGCCGACTGTGGCGCGATAGCGGTTGTCCCACGAGTAGCCGGTGCCGTTGCCGAACATCTCGGTGGCATCGGGGTCCCCGTAATACAGCCTTGCCAGCAGGAAGAAAGCCTTGCCGCCGGTGCAGTCGTAGTCGCTTATTGTCTTCTCCCCTGCGAAGGCGAGCGTGATTGTGCTGGTGGCCAATCCATTTGCCAGCGTCTTTATCTCCTGCACATACTGCATCTGTATGAAGTCCGCGTTGATTTCCCTCTGCAGGATGAGACTTGCGCCGTTCTGCACGTTGGCATAGTCCGTGCCGACCAAAAACAGTTCGTACCTTGTCCTGTGGCGTTGCGCGTATGTGTACAGGTTCGCTATGGTAAGCGACATCTTTGCGTCAAACTCAATGCTCATTCCCTGTATCACTCCCGACCTGACGACAAAGAAGGCATCATCCTCCGTCACCCCGTCCAAGAAGGTGTCAACGCCTGTCCAAGCATTGAAGGTCGCGTTGAGGAACCTCGGTTCCGTATCCTTGAAGAAGTCCCCGCTCACACCCTCCGCTTCCTGTATCCGCCCGCCGAGCAGAATGTAGCCGATGCAGGAACTCGCCGTGCAGGGCTGTCCCGCAATCTCACCCTCGTTCAGCATGGTTGTCGTTTCCGAAAAGGACGCGCCTGTCACGTTGCAGATGCTGTCAAGCTGTATCCTGTAGTCTTCACTCCATCTGTTCTCCAATGCCTTGAAGAAGCCGCCTTCTGAAACGGGGACGCTCACCCACGAGGATTCAATGCTTATCTGCGTCAGGTCCAGGTAACCGGTGTATTCGGTCTCGTATGTTTCCGTGAATATGTCCTTGAGGTGCTTGACGATGAGGCGTATCCTCCTGTTCACGCCGTAGGCGAAGAGCTTGTCCTTGATATATGCCGCGTCGTCCTTCACGAACCTCCAGCTCCCCGTGTAGGACTTCACCACGTTGCTGATGCCCGTTTCCCTGCCGAAGTTCACGCCGTAGCCTTTCCAGCCGTCGGGGTCGTACTTCAATGGGGTGGTTTTCCTGTCGGCGGAGTCGTAGTCCTGAAAGTAGAAAAGATATTCGGGTGTAGTCTCTGGCATAATGGCTTTCTCTATGCGTTGGTTTTCCTTTTTGTCGCTTCAATGCGTGTCGTGCTGTGGTTTTGTATGGCAATCGTCTTCTAATGCGAGAATTGGCTGTTCAGTATCCTCGTCTGGGACGCGCCCTTCACGATGTGCGAATAGACGTTCTCGCCCACGTCTATCCTCACCATCGGCCTCGACTTGATTTCGCCGAGGCTCTGCAAGACCTCCGACAAGTCAATGTCTGTCATGTTGCCCAGATTCTGCATCATTCCCTCCTCCAAGGGGATTACCTTCGAACCTATGGGCAAATTCTTGAAGAAAGTGGGCCTGTCCACGACGAAGCTCTTCTTGCCCGTGATGACGAGTTCGGGCTTGAAGCCCTCGCCCACGATGGCGCTGCCGCCCTTGTGGTAGTCCGTGCCCTCGGCGTATGCGTTGGCCTGAGCCACAGATTGTCCCGCTGCGGAGATGGCGTTCCTGGCGGAGATGAACGATGCCACGACAGCACCCACCGCCGCCGCAATCCTTATCGCGATGGTATAGGGGTCGCCTTCCGTGGCGCTGCTCACCGCCTTGGAGATGGCCACAGCCTGCTCCAGCATCACCTGCGCCATCGCCAGCGACTGCTGTATCACCACCTTCTGCTTCTCGTCCTCGACACTCTGCGCAATGGCGTTGCCTATCGCACTTATGCTGTCCCCGATGGTGAGGGCAAGTTCCTGTCTTGCCTCGCGCTGCGCCGCAAGCTGTGCCATCGTCTGTTCGTGCTGCGACTTGCGTTCCGTGGCAAGCCGCGCCTCCAACTCCAGCATTTTCGAGGTGTATTCCTCCTCGGTCATCCCGAGTTCGGCGTATGTGGCCTCCAGCTCCCTATAGCGGTCTATCTCTGCCTGTATGCCCTCGATCTTGATTCGCTGCCGTTCCTGCTGGATGTCGTAGTCGCTCATATCGCCGACTGCGGCGGTGACGGTCAGCCGGTTGTCGTCATCCTTCGTCTTGCGGCTGATGTCGGCCAGTATGTCATCGAACCCTTTCTTGCGTATGGCCTTCTCCCTCTCCATACTGTCGTAGGCCTGCTTCTCGTTCTTGGCATCCCACTTCTGCTTTATGGCAAGGTACTCGGCACTTCCTACCTCCAGATTCTCCGCCTCCTTTTCGAAGGATCTCCTGTTCTCTTCAAGTACCGCTTGGTTTCTGGTTCTCTCGTTGGCTATGAGCATTTCGGTCAGCTGCTGCTCCGAAATGCCGGTGTTTTTGATTCTCTCTTCGTTCAGGGTTATCAGCAGGGCTGCGGACTCCTTGTTCGCCGCGGCTATCCTGTCATTCCTTTTTTTAAGGTATTCCTCCTGCAGCTGGTTGCTTTCAAGCTCGTACCTGCGCTCAATGTCGGCCTTCAGTCTGGCGTTTTTCCCATACTGTTTTATGTCTTTGTCGAACTGCTCCTTGAGGTTCTTCTGTTTCAGGTCGTATATCTCCCTGTCCGTCTTCGCTTCGAGTTCGGCGATCTTCTTTGCGGTCTCCGCCGCGAACTTCGCCCGTTCCTTGTAGGCGGTTGCGCCCGCTGTCGCCGATTCCGTCTTCTTGTCGCTGCTCTTCTTGGCTTTCTCCAGTTCGGCGGAATAGGTCGCCGCGACATTTGCCGCGTCCTTGGCCTTCGCCGTGAATGTGCTTGATATTTCGTCGGCGTACTCGCGTGTGCGTCTCTTCATGTAGTCGATGGTCGCCTTCGCCTCCTGTTTCTCCTTTGCGTTGCCCGCCCTTACAAGATGCTCCGCGCTCTTCCACCTTTTCTTCTCCGCCTCGGACAATGCGTTGATGGCATCGATGGCCTCCTCGCGGGACTTCCTGTCACCCGTCACCGCCATGATCTGTTTCTCCGCCTCTATCGCGGCATTGGCGGATTCCTCCGCATACTTGTCCGCCAGCGTCTGCTGCAGTTTGCAGTTGTACCAGGCATCCGCCAGCTCATCGACTTTTTCCTTGTTATCTTTGAGCCATTCGGAAGACACTCCGAGCTGGTCTGCCACCTTCTGCACCGCGTCCTTCCACTCCTCCGTGTCCTTCTTGAGCTCCCTCATTCGAAGGATGTTGATGTCGAGCTGGTTCTTCTCCTTTGCCACGGTCTCCATTGCGGCCGCCTGTATCTCGTTGTTCTGTTTCATGATCTCGCCCCTCAGTTTCTGTTCGCGGGTGAGTTCCTTTTCCTTGGTGAGCATGTCGTGAACCAGTTTCCCGAGAGCCGCCAAAGCCGCAACTGCCGCGAGAATCCATCCTATGACGGGAATGCTCTTGATGGCTACTCCTACCGCCTTTAGCGCGCCAGCAAGGGTGAATGTGGTCGCCGTGGCGGCTGTCTCCGCAACCGCGAGGCCTCCTGTGGTCGCTATTGCCGTGGTGGTTCCTGCATTGTTGGCGGCCAGTGCCGTGGTATTGCCCTGCTGCGCTTTGGTATTGGCGACGGTTGCGGCCGTGTTGGCGGTTTCGGCAACCGTTTCCTTGGTCGTGGCCTTCACCTGCGCCTCGGTCATGGCAAGGCGCATCTTCTCCCACACCACCTTGAGCTTGCTTTTGAAGACGCTCTCCTTGGTCAGATTGTTGGCTATCTTCTGCACTGCGTTCACGCCCTGTTGCAACAGTTGCACCTTGGCGAACACGTTCATCAGCTCCTCGCTCTCCACGCCAACTGCGGCCATCGATGCTTTGACAGCGGTGTAACCCTGCACCATCGTGTCCATGCCCGTTACCAAAGCATCCACATTGGCCGTGTCGCTGGACCAGGCCTTCACCGCATCAGTGGTGTCGCCTATGATGTCCTGCAGCTTGCCGGCCTGCTGCCGCATGCGCTCTATCTCCTCCCCGGCCTCCAAGTGGGCACGCTTCAGGTTCTCCAATTGCTCGGCCTCTTTCCTGTACTCCGCGCTGGAGGTTCCGTGTATTTGCGCTGCCTGTGCCACCTTGCCGTTCTGTGCGGCGATGGCATCCCCCAGTTCGCTGAACACGAATGTCTGCGCCTGGATCTGCTCCACCATTTCCCTGAACTTCATACGCAGTCTCCCGACGCTTATCTCCGTGTCGCCGACCTTCATGCTGTAACCCGCCGTGCTTTCCTTCGCCGACTTCAGTTCCGCCGAAAGTTCGTTCATCCTCGCCTTGAGGTCTCCGCCGATGGACGCGTTGTTGCGCTCGCTTTCGGAGAGAGTTTCGTATTCAGACTTGAGGTTGGCCAGTGCCGCAGCCTTCGCCTTTAGGCTGGTTTCGTCGTTCCTCCCTTCGGTCACCATGTTCTTGAACTCCCTGCTTCCCTCCGCGATGGATTCCTTGAGTGTGGCCTCTTCTATCGTGAGGGCGTTTATCCTGTCCTTCAGCGCACCCGCGCCTTCGCCCGCCTCCTTATACTGCTCCTTGGCCTCCTTGAGTTCCTTGCCCACGTCCTGCAACTTCATCTGCTGATCGATCATCGTGTCGACGGTCTCCTGCATCTTGGTCTTCCTCTCGGACTGGGCGGTACTCTCGTCCCTCATCCTCTTGGTCGTGTCCCCGATGTACTTGGCTATGGCCGTGCATTCCCTGCCCGCCTTTTCCTCAAGGCCTATCTTCTCTTTGGTGGCTGCGTTGAGTTTCTCGGTGGCTGCCATCAGCTTGTTGTACTCCGTGCCGACTGCTTTTATGCCGCCTGCCGATTCGAGTGACCTGCGCAGCGTGTCCACCGTCTTGATGAACTCCTGCATCCTGCCGTCGCAATCGGTGATTTCCTTGAGAAGACGCTTCAGCTGCTCGAACGCGCCCTCGCTGATGATGTTATCTATGCTTTCTGCCATATTGCCTGTGTCTTTGCTGTTCGTTCTTCATTGCCCGTATGTCGTTTTTCATCTGGAGGTAGTAGGCGCAGAACTCGCCCGTCGTGATGCTGTGGTACGGGATGTTGTACTTGAAGTGCGACGACATGCAGACAAGCAGGCGGATGAAGAACATCCTGTCCTGCTTGGTGTCGTCTTTCTCTTCGCTTTCATAGAGCCGCCTTGCGTGGTCGTACTTCCTAATGGTGAGTTCACGCAGCGAGAAGATGATGGAGGCGTCCTTGGCTGGCCGCCCAGTCAGGTGTATGCCGAAGGACTTCACGATCCTTTGGGTGTCGTCGTTCATTGCACCGCCAGCAGCAAGAAGCATCGCGGCATCCAGTATCCTGACCCGTGCCAGCAGCAGAGCCATCCTCTTGAGGTTCTCATAGACGGAGCTGTCTCCGTCTAAGATTCGTGTGGCGTACTCTTCGTAATACTCGTCGAAACGCTCCCTTTCCAGCCGCTCGTCGCGCCATTTGGGAGGCTGTTCAGAGTAGAGGGATTCGTACCTGCTGTCGCACAACACGTCGATGAAGCGTGCCAGAGGCATCTCGTCAAGGTTCCTGTAGAATCTCGACCGTTGTGCCTCTTGCAGGCGTGTAGTCCTTCGCACGGCAAAAATTGAAAGTGCCGGATGCCTCCCTGTAGATGATGTAGCTGTCCCCTGTGAGCCGTCTGCACCTGTCCGCAAGCCGCCTGATGTTTTCGTATGTCTTTCTTTTTCTCGCTTCTTCATTGCAAGCCATATCTCGTATGATTTGAATCGGTGTGTTCAAAACCGCAAAGATAGGACATGAAGATGACGGAAAAACGTGGCGGACGCTTTTGGTGCATACCAAAGCGTTGGATTGTTTCCTTAGGGTGGAGTGTGCCGGAATGTTCAGAATCCAGTGATTTCCCTGACAGCCTTGAGAATCCTGTGTACCGAAAGCTTTTGGAGATTTTCAGTTGCTTCTTTGCCGATGCCGAAGATGTGTTCCCCATATCTTTCTTTCAGCCCTTCGCTTTTCGGGTCCTTGCTGTCGATGCTGATTTCATCGCCTTGCACTTCGGAGAATATGCCTTCGTGGAAAGCACCTGTGTCAAAGAGAGTAACTTTGTCTGTCGGCAATCCTTTCGATGCCTTGATACGTCGTGTGTAGGGGGAATATGTCGGGGCCAGAGGCTCGTCGTCCGCGTCCAGCCCTTTCATAAGCTGCTCGCGGTTTGCCTCTGCGATTTCAGGGGTCAGCTCCTCTGCCACCTGCCGCTTGATGTCGGGTATCCTGTCAACCGCAGCCTGTATTCTGTTCCGTGCCTCGCGTATTGTCATCTTGGTATATTTTGTAGGTCGGCAAAGATAATGCTAAGATGTTTGCAAGGTAAGGTTGACGATGGTTGGGTAAGGATTAAACGCTTCAATTATTTTTATCTTACAGCACCGAAGAGACTATCCACACGGCTTTTGAATGACATCGGTAGAACCATCAAAATCTGTTCGTCTTTAGCTTCATACGTTATTCTCATTACTTCAGAACCTGTCAGTAATGGCCAGACCCTTTCCCAAGGGAAAACGACTCGTACGATACCATCCTCAGAATTCATATAGCTCTCGACATCAGAATCGGTGGGCCGCAGGAAGACTTCTCTTTCATTGGCATCCACAAAGACGATGTTCAAATCGTTTATGACAGTATCGGAAAAGTTATAGATTTCAAACAAGCATTTCCGTTGTCCACCCATGGAGGCCAACAAAACGGTTGCGTTTCTGTCATATACTTCCTGTGAATTTCTAAAGATGTTTGTACGGGCAGCTATGATAGAATCCGTTTGTATAATTGTCCAGTCATAAGGCAAGAACAGCAATTTTGCGACATAATCATCTCCCTCTTTTATTTCAACTTTATCAAGTACAATACTTGAAATATGGCGCAAATATCCGCGCACCCAGAGATTGAAATCGAGATCGGGACAATGTCGGACAACCAATTCCAGTGTGTCTGCTGTCTCCGACAACTGGGTTTTAAGCTTAGAGACAGGTATTGACTCGTCGTCCAGCATATTGATTGTCAACATACACATGTCGTAAATACGGTTAATCCGCTGTTCGTCAAATACATAATTTAGCTCATCGGTGATCTTTTCTTTGTTTTTGTAGCTTCTGGAGGATGTTTGGCATCCGACTGTGGCAAATGCTGCCAATATCACTAAAATGGTCAGAATCATTCTTTTCATTGGAGTCACTGTTTTATTTGTTTGCATATAGGTTTAGTATATGGGGAACCGACAATATCCCCGACAATTGCTCCTAACATATTTATTGTGTGTTTTTATGCGGTATCTTATTTGTTCGCAAAACCTATGGGATTAGTATTGTCCTTAGTCGAATATCGTTGCTTGACTTGAGGAAGGACATCAGTGGCCTCAGTAATGGCTTCGCCAATTACATTGTACCCCATTTTCGCCTCCTTTATAAAATCATCAGAATTATGTACATACGCAATATAACTACAAACGACCCCATCATCATGTGAAAAGAAAGTTGTATGAGGACATTTCCCATTCACATAATTTGCCAAGATAGCTTTCCCTTCATTGCTGATGTTATTCCAGTCATCATCAATAATAGTATAATCAACAAATTCTGTTCGAAAACTTCCATTTCCAACTTCCCAGAAATGTGTCCTATATTTTCTTCCATTCATCATATAAACCAACGTGCCCTCGTCTTTTTCACAGTGGTAGCCCTCTCCTTGCATTTTCTTTATGATACTGTTTTCCAAATTCTCAACAGAATCGCTTTTGACAACACGATCGGTGTCGTATACGTATTTTTCAATCAAAAAAATAGATAGCATATAGAGAATGGCGGCAATAACATACGCCCAAAGAAAAGAAATATCAAAAACATCAGGCACTATGATGACAATAGCCATAAAAACTGCAAACGCAGCAATCTTAAACAGTGACTTTTTCATTTATTTGTTTATTATAGTGGATAATTGTGTGAATTCTTGTAAAATAATCAGTTATGAATATACTTTTGTATCCTTTCCCTGCATTCTTCAAATGTCTTCAAAAAGCTGGATCTAAGGCGATAATTCTCTTTTTGTTTCATTAATTCAGTCGTTTTTTCATATAATGATTCTTTTAAGCCCTTGTACTTACGGTAACCTTCACTTGCTCTGGGGTTTGTCTTCAAGTATTCATCTCGGGCTTTCTCTTCCAATCGGATTATGCGTTCCAAATCTGGGGCATAGTCTGTTTTGCATTGCTCTATTTTAGATTCGAGATTCTTGACTTCTTTTTCAAAGTTGTCTATTATTATCTTGTTATGTTCGAGTTCTTTGTTGATTTTCGAAACATTCGAATTTATCATCGGGGTAATATGTTTGTTCAAGTCTATCAATTCTTTGATAGACATTTTGACGACAGGAAAAAATTCACTTAACTTCCGCATATTGTCCAAGAAGAATAGGCATCCCGTGATTTTTTCGATTTTTATCGAATCAGCCCATTCCCCAGGAAAAATCCGATAAGAATTCTCGTCTGATGTTTTCCACACGAATGTACATCTCCTTTCTTCAAGTTTCGAATTATTGAAAAAAGTCTTGAGCTTTTGTGGCGAACTTTGCAGGAATTCCCTCAATTGGTTTAACATCTGACGGGTTTCTTCTATGATGAATTCATTCACGAATTTCTGTGGACTCTTTTTAATCAGATTAGACACGCAAACTACAAATTCAAAAGTCTCCTCCCAGCAGCTTTTCCTATTCGGTTCAAAACTGCGAGTGTGGTTCACAATTTGCTGCCATGAGACTGATTCGTATATTACGGCATCTAAATACGGAAGAATAGGCACATCTTTATAATAAAGATTACAATACGAGTATGAGCGTGATCCGTATCCAAAATTTGAAAGAACCTCTACGCATTCATTTTGTGATATTTGATGTTTGTAAGTGGTCCATCCTATAGTTTCGGTGGAGAACATGAGAGTGGATTTCGGGAGATTTTTTTTTGTGTTTTCATAGCATAGTGCATGAATATAACGGATACACCCTTCTGCAAAACAGTCCCGGAGTTTTTTTACCAACTTGTGAATGTCCTGTGAGACCATCTTGTTTACTTCATCATCAAACTCCTTCCGGAGATTATCCGACTGTATTGCATATACAAAATCGCTTTCTTGTAATCTATCCAACTCTTCTTTGTAGTTGTCAGGACCAAGTCTGTATTTGCCCTGAAGATTGTCGAGGGCTTTCTCTTGATTTCTTTTTAGGAAGTCTTGTTTTTTACGCTTGATGAACAATTCGTATTCTTTCTCATTTGTAAAGCCACAGGTAAAAGCCCTATATTTCTCAACGCAACAAGATACAAATCCGCCTATCTCAACACTGTGGATTGGAAAATCTTCTTGATTGAAAAGTTCAGGAGGACAAGCAAAAGTATTGAAAGTTGATCTATAGCTGTTTGGAAACAGATAGTTTATCTTATTATTATAAAGGCTGTCTTTGGAATAATACTTGTAAAATAGATTCTGTACATCTATAATTGAGTATTTGTCATCTTCCCTCATGGCTGACAATTTGTCGACTAGCTCACTTGGGTAGGGAATGGCTGTCTCCTTATATTGATAACTGCCATTTTCTTCTACTAAAACACCAATATAGTCCTTGTTTATTATTGTCTCCTGCATAATCGATTGAATTGAATGCTTTGTCGAAAAGTAAAAGATTGTGTGTTGCCAAGTTCAATTATTGTCATTGGCAGGGCAGCCGAGCAGAGGGCATTCATCGCAAGACCAGCCTTCGCCGCAACCTTTTTCGTAATCGTCGTATCCGTAATCGTCGTAGTTTTCGTAGTCATCGTTGTGATAAAAACTGACAGTTCCCGGAAATAATAATGATTTCTTTTTCATCTGTTCTAAAAATTTAATGATTATTTGTTAATATGTTTTACTCACTTGTATTTTACTGTGACATCTTTTACAAAAGAATGATCGAATTTTTCAGCTGATTGTATTTACCAGAGACATCAGTCATAGAACCGAGTTGGATAAGGAAAGACTTGTTGCCCTTGCAAACAAACAATGCTCTTGTTGGCATATTGACATATGTCCAGTCCTGTTCAAATGAATATTCAACAGCGGGGCACCCGTGCCATGTGACTGATTTCGCGCTTATACCAGAAGATATACATTCACTTTTGTATTCGTCGAGATATTCTTGTGGGCTCATGTTTGATGGCATTTCATTTATGTTCAAGTTTATAAAACTCATCTTATATGGGTCACCAAGTTCCTCTCCGACAGTGCATATATATGCATCAATCAGTTTGACACTTGCTATTCTTGCTTCCCTTATAGCCGCAATATATTCGCTGTTTCGCTGTAATTTATAGCTTCTGTCAATCGCAAATCCTGCGTTTTTGTAGTATGTATAGTCTTCACGTTGCGGCTCTGCAACTTCATCCATCTCGAGCGAATGTTCCTTTATGGATGCCAAACCTTGTTTTGACTTTTCACCGTTTTCGTGACCATCGTAAAAACTCGAGTTTGCACCATAGTTCTTGGTCGACTGAGTGTCTTCGTTCTTTTTACTTTGGTTACAACTGCACAGCATAACTGCTATTAGAGCGAAATAAATAATTCTTTTCATAATAACTGGGCTTTTGATAGTTTAATAAATTGATTGTTTCTTTTGTCTCTTAATACCAAAAAACGAAAAAGGTAAATAGCCATTGATCTATTTGTGGAAATTGCTATTATTTCAAGAATTCAAATCTGTTATATATTTCCATCGGCTCAGTTTCCTGTAAAGAATGGGTTGTGACACCCAATGTGATCCCCACACAGTCTTTCGCCCCAACATTCATCAGTTTCTTGTAAAATGTTTTCAGGGTCTTGCCATATGAGCATATGTCGTCACAAATGACTACATATTTTCCCTTGATGGCCTCTTCGTTGAAAATTAATTTGGCATCCTTTCCCGATCCTAAATTATTATGTTTTTGTGTGCCTTCCTGAGCAATAGACACATAATTAAAGCCATTCACCATTCCGCATTCTTCGCATACTGCATTACTGAAATCTCTCCATCGCAGTTCGTTGCCGCATATCGTTTTGGCAGGTACACACATAAAGACAAATTCTCGTATGCAATCCCCAAATACCATATAAAGGATTTCCACTACTTTTGGAACAAAGAATTCGACCGATATCTGGTGCATTTGCCTTGTAATATATGCTCTGTCAATCTTAAAATCCCAGATCCGTTTCCTTATTAACTCTGAGTGTTGAGGAATATTTAATGCTTTTGACGGATAATAGCAGTATATCGGGAAGCAGGGAAAGCCGTAGTCACGCGGGATGGTGTTTCTGCCTATCCTGAGACGCAGTTCGTGTATAATAAGTTCAATGTCCATTCCCGACTTCATTTCATTGTGAAAAGATTTTTGGTGATTCAACAAGTAGCAAACCGACATGATTTTTACATTTGTCCTTGATTTCTTTCAGACATTTTGACCTCAGTATTCTCAACAAGCAACGCCACACACGTGTTGTTGTCGATAGCGAAATTACATACTATAATAGCATCTTCATATGAAAAAGATACATCTGTTCGAAGAGTGATGGCTTTAGCGACATTTTCCAAGGTGTTGTCAGATATAAGCAACGAGGCCAATGTGTATCGCAACACACTTACAATCTTGTTCATTGGATATTTGTTATCCAACAAATCACATAGCTTTTTGTCAAGTTCGTACTCTTCCGACGTGCCGGACGGAAACATCTGCCGATAGACTTCGCACATGAGATTTTGTACGGCATTGTGGTCTTTGTCTGGTTTAATATCTTTAAAACGTTTCATCGTACTTTCTTTTTCGGTTGTTTATATCAGTTTAAGGATAAAAGCAAACAGTACACTGTCTTTTTATCATTTAATTCTATCGGGATCCAACCATGTCCTCTGTAATATAGCTTATGAACACATCATCACTAACAGACAAATAATGGTCATTATCGTTCCAACGACGATATACCATTTTGCACCCTCCCAAGCTCCGGAGAAAGCGGCTTTTGAATCTTCTCTCAACGATGATAATAGTTCGTTTACCATGTTTCGTGCTTCGGCACGGGCTTCATACATGTCATTTTGGACATTTATGTCGTTGACTTCGTAATCATTGTACTGATAGGATTCGTTTGTGTCAGTTGTCTCTGAATGATGACATGTCTCACTATTCTTTGTCATAGACATTACACTCCTCTCCTGAATGAATCGAATATATTCACGATCATAACGTTTCCGCTTTTCAGGATTACTCAAAATTGAATACGCTTCATTGATATCCTGCATCAAGCCAGTCGTATCATGACCTTGATTTTTGTCAGGATGCCACTTCATCGACATATGTCGATATGCGGTCTTGATTTCTTCGGGTGAAGAGTTGCTCGGAATGCCAAGTACTTGATAATAATCTATGAACATAAATTCGACATTCAATGATTGAAGTTATTCGATTTTGTCTTTATTCCATACAGCCTTGATTGCACCTATCATACCAGCCAGAGCGGCAAGGCCAATCATTCCAGGAGTCTTGGCGCCCGAACTTGTCCTTATCCCTACTATTACAGAAAAAATAATAATGAATGCCACTATGACAAGTATTGTGACAATAACTTTTGAAATCTTACTCATAATTTTAGACTTTTGGTTTATGATATATTTGGAACTTATGTGTGATATTTGATCTGACTACGCTTACCTTTCGGACCTTTGCGCTTTCATTTCCTCATAGAGCTTAGTGAATAACTCTATCAGACCGTTGGTTATATGCCCGTTTTCCTCAAACACTTTAAATGGAGATTTATGCTTAAGAATTGCGAGAAGTAACTCAAAGTTTTCTGTCACCTTTAGCTCAAATAGCAGATAGCCCATCCCATAATCTCCAGAGGTGTCGAAATCGCCATGATTACCATAGCCATATCTTTCCCAAGCGAACAATAATGCGTTCTTAAACAAAGAAATCGTAAGTATCTCTTGTTTAGCCATATATGCGCTATCAATCGCATTACCAATATCTGAGATAGCGCATTGGATATAACAGATTGTATCAAGATACTCTTTAATAACTGCAGCATTCGGCTTTTCCATTTTAATTTTAATCCTTTCCTTTGTTTATCAATACCAAAAAGGACTAAAAGGTAAATAAAAAAGTGTCTGCTAAAGAGTGCTATATTTTCTTGATTTTTTCGATTAATTTAGCAGCTTGATCTGCGATTCCCTTATCGGGATTCTCATTGACAATGTTTTCAAGTATCCGAACTGCGTCTTTACGTTTGCCGGCCTTCAAGTATGCAATGGCGCAATTCCAACCTATGATGTTGGCATAATTAGAATAATCATTATACTCTTCGGCAATTGCGATTTTATATATTCTTTCCAACTCTTTCGCTGTGTTTCTCAATTCTTTGTCTGACTTGACATTCTCAAGTAAAGGCATCAGTTCAGTTAATTCATCAGCATCCCCCCTGAGATAGAGGGATTCAGATGGAACAACAGAATAATAGTCTTTCCCTAAATCAACTGTTTCTGAATATTGGTGATATTTGAAACCGCCGAATGCGATAACACCTATAAAACAGGCAGCAATTGCGTATTTGACGAAAGTGCGTGCAAAGGCATTCTTTCGTGTTGATATGGTGTCAGTTGTCGTAACCGTGGGATGGAAATCAGAAGTGGTTGCTGCCCTGCTCTTCCTCTTGCCGTTTTCCTTTCTATACTGCGTCATGAAATCTGTAAATGATTCTTTATCCAGATGCTGTAGTTCAGAAATGATTTTTTCAGAATCTGCGCTCAGAAGAGAATCCATCTGCTTAATCATTAACGCAGTTGTAATGGCGCGTCGCTTCGACTCTTCATTTGACAAGATTTCCCTTATAAACTTCTTCTCCTCTATATCTGTCATTTGTTTTTTGAGAAAACAGACGACTCTTTCATCAAAATCCATCATTGATTTCTTGATGCCGGATAGAGCCAGGTAGTCCTCTTCGCTCATCGACTTAATTCTCTCTTTTACCTTCTGATCTTGCTCCTTATTAAGCGTGGCCATCTCCTTTATAGCAAGTGCAATGGTCTTAGCTCTGTCGAGCAATTCAGGGTCTTGTTCCATTTCCAATTTAAAACCAGCCTCCTCTTCTTTTGTCATTTGGCCCTTGAGGAAGCGTTCGACCCTTTCATCGAAATCCACGTTATTTGTCATAGAAGAAGGATTTAATTTTGTCAAACCTTTCTTTTAGCCGTCCCATACACCAACTTTTTTTGGATTTAACGGAGTCAGCACCATTAAATCCTATCAGTGATGCAATCTCAGTCATGGTGAGATTGTCGCCATAAAATGACCATAGGATTTTCTCGCAGGGGTGTGGCAAGTCTTGAACTATCTCTCGCATCATTTTCTCTTGCTCCTCATTTATGCTTTCATCAAGACCAAGAAGATAATCTATTTTCCCCATATCGTATTCGTCTCCCATCAGTGTGTCTTCACTGATATCATACTCTGGGAGTGGAATGGTCGGACGACGACGTGTGACCAGTTTAAGACCAAGATTGATACAAATCCGAGTGAAATAGGTTGACAAAGAGGCTGTCAACTTCTCCAATTTTCCGTTTTGAATATTGTTGTATAGAACAATACTTGCCTCTTGGAAAATATCTTCGGCATCATCCACGTCCATTGACAGCCTGTTCTGTAATACGACAAGCGTCTTTTTTCGTTCCTTTTCAAAAAAGAAGGACAATGCCTTGATATCCGGTATCTCAAAATTATTCTTAGTGGTCATTTGATCTTAGATATTTCTATTACCATGTCTTGATCCTGCAATGAGTTGTCTTGTCGCATTAGTTCCTGCACCTTGTACACCCATGATGCATCAACCCCTATGGCGTGTTTTGATACAACTTGGTAAATGTAATATGAGAGAGCCCCATAATAGGTACCATCCTTCTTTATCTCTGAATTATATTGAGTGCTTTTACATGCTTCAAGATACACGACGGGGGCTTTGTTTGCAGAATAGGATATGTCGTAATGCGTTTCAGATTCTCTTTTGGGCTTATAATATAGACCGTTCGGAGAAAAGCCCTGCTTTGTGCCCCGGATCACTTCATCGTAAAATCCCCTTGAAGCCTTCCCTGCGTGGCACGCGTCCACTACGACATATAGCCTGCCGGCAGGACCAACCTTAACACGAATCGCTTCCGTATATGTGTTTAGTTCATCATCTAACAGATGCTTTGCACCTTCATACACTCCTTTTTTATATTCCATTCTGGCATCTACTGGAACAATAGATTCATCCCAACCATCTGTCTCATCGTGATTAATATCCTCAAAGGGTTGCCCGTGTGTAGAAAAGTGAATATATACTACCGAACCTCTGTTGACTTTTTTTGCAAGGGACTTGAGTTGCTTCACGATATTGTCGTATGTAGCATCTGCGTCAGTCAGATGGTCCACTGAAAACCCTTGTGATTTTAGAACAGGCGATAATAATTTAACATCATTCACGCCATGAATGTCATCCCACCCGGTTTTTTGATCTACCGCATGGTAGTCTGAAATGCCTATGAGCAATGCGACTTTTTGCTGCGCAAATAGTGAGCTTCCGCTAAAAATTATTAGCACTAACAATATGAAAACGCTCAATTTTTTCATTTACGAACTACTATATTTTGAAAGTGCAAAAATACACAATAATCCGGCAACTCTTTTCTTTAAAATCAATCAAACTAATCCAATCCGTCAAGCAAGACAAATGCAGCCCAATATTTAGGATGATTGTATGGACATTTGCCGTTAACCACGTAATTTCGCAAAAAACTCTGAGCAGCATTCAACGACTGCAGTTTGCTCTCTCCTTTACAAAGATGCCGATAAAAGTGTATCATAAAAAGTGTTGTTGCTTCATCATCAATCTTCCACAAGGTCATTAACACAGATTGAGCACCGGCTTTCTTGAATGCTCGTTGTAGCCCAAGCACACCATCGCCCATGGGCGACACATCTCCTAGTCCAGTTTCGCATGCGGACAATACAACTAAATCTAAACTTGGGAAAGTCATCCTCGCAATTTCCATTCCGGTCAATATGCCATTTTCATTGGAATTATCTTGATGTGAATTGTTTAAATATGATTCGGCTCGGGACATTAGCAGCCCGTTTCTATATAGTGCGTTGTCTTCCATTCCGCTAATTAGCCTCGTATTATAGAAAACCCTATTTGCAAAATCAGACGTTTTTTTGGACATCACATCAGTTACTTTAATTGAAAAGCCGTGTGTGGCCAAGTGTATTAGATTAACATTTGAATTTGATAAATTTTTGAAGGATTCTTCTGTGCCATTGTCCCCTGTATAGGTAATATAATGGCAGTTTGCATTTTTCAACAAAAAAGCAACGGTATCTATTTCCTTTTTAGTTGCATAGCTAATGTCATTCAAGTTTCCTCGGGACATTGATGAATCTATAGATGTTATAGAATCCTTATATTCAGTATACGAGTCATATTTTAGACCTCCATATAGTACTGCTTCAGAAATACTATTATTATGTTTTGATCCTTTCCCGATAAGTTCTGCTGTTGTTGATAATCTATACATTTTATAGTTTTCCGACAATAGATGTCCTTTATCAGTGATAACGTATTCCATAGGATAATAATTAAGGATATCATAGGGGGAAAAGTATATATTTTTGACACCGGAAAGCTCTTCTGCAAGAGGTCTCCATATCTTATTAAAGAAACTGATATCAGAGAGGTCATTTAATCTAATAATAGTATCCAACTCGCTGTATCTGCACAGACGGATCAACTTAGGCTTATCGTAATGATGTTTCAGCAACACTGCATAAAAGTAATCACTTAAGGTGTCTCGGATGTTCAATGTGAATTCTATAGCGATATCATCATCATTAAGCTCCTTCTGAACATCTTTCCAACTGTTGTCAAAAAAGCCCATAATATCTCCATAATCTTTAGACAACTTAATTAGTTCTCTATTCCCATAATAAACTTCCTGTCTTAAAGAATCAATAAAAGTGTAACTGTAATCTTCTGAATGTTCTAAAGCCAAATCCAACATCATGATGTCATTTCTTAGCTGATTGTACTTATAACGAACTGTCAGATTTGACATCGAATCTATATTTGCACGTGCTGCTTTCTCACTATTAATCAAAACACCCTTTCTTAACAGGGTAGCATTGTATGCGCAAGACAAAATATCATATGTTTGAGTGTGATATGCAATCTCAAGGACTTGAGCAACCAGATAAGCCGCATTGCTATTCCATAAACAATTACGTTCATTTTCAGTCAATACTGCGAAATCTCTCTGGATTTTCGAAATCTTTGGGTAAAAGGATGCCAAAAAATATTTTTCGGCTTTTGAATAATTTCCTATACATGTATAGATGTATGATAAATTACTTATTAGTCCATAATACAAATCACTTGTCGTATCATTTTTCGCCTCCATCTCTTCCTTGGATTGCAGCAATACTCGAATTGCATCTTCAAATTTATTGACATAAGTATAGACCATTGCCAAAGAATTTAAAGCAATCACGTGTTGATGATGGTCGCTTTTGATAGCAGCCATCTTGTCAACGACTTTTTCATGCAATTCTATTGCTTTGTCATACTGCTCGTTCTTTCTGTAACAATCGCCCAAGTTACTTAACATTCGCAAATATAGGGGGTGATTTTCTCCATAGATATGATAACAATATTCACATGCGAGTTTTGCATATTTTGTTGCTTCTTCAAGTTCCCATAGTTCCAGTAAAGCAATGGATAAATTATACAGAGACGACACATACTCTTTGCTGTTTTTCCCTAAAACATTATCTATGATTGTCAAGGATTGTCTTTCAAGATCTTCACTTTTTCTATAATCACCTATTGCAAAATAATATGATGCCAATCCACTTAAGGAGTTTACATATTCCTCATTCATTTTTCCATATAATTCTTCCCTAGCTTTTAAAGCTTCAATTTCAATGTCAATTGCTTTCTGGAAATCACCCATATCTCCATAGAAAGAGGCTAAGCTATGCAGCGATCTCAAATACAAAAGATTATTTTCTCCAAGCGTTTTTTTTCGTATTGAGACCACTTGTTCTCCTATTTCTATTGCTTTGTCTGTGTATCTACCTTCTGCATAATAATTAGCCAAAGAATACAAAGAACCGATGTACTCGGACGCGGTATCTGACAATATCAGTCTTAAGTTTTCAACTTCTTGTTCCCTCAACTCTATTGCTTTAACGATATCACCAGCCTCATGGTATAAATAGCCAACATATCCAACAGACATCCAATATATATCACTGCCAATTCCTTCCTTGTCCTTGTGGTAGTCAATAATTTTCTGATAGGCGACTATGGCATCTTTCCATCGATGATGTTTCACAAGCAAATCTCTTTCCATTAGGCAGAATCCAAGATATGCCTTGGATAGTTTACCGTAAGCATTGCCAGCTTCGTCTATCAACATTTCATAATACACTAGAGCAGAATCAATGTCTCCGACAGAGTCAAATTCATTAATCTTTTCGTATAAAACATCTAATAATTTTTCGTAAACGGGTGCTATATCATATGTTACATTATCATTGGCTTGTTTCGTATTGATTATCGTTTTCCAAATGTTTAGAGCGGCATTGTTGTTTCCTAATGAATGTTCATCGACAGCTTTGAAATCCAAGGCTTGTAAGTATGCATCATCAGTATGCGAAAAATAACGACTCACAACATCTACATTTATCTCATCATATTGTAATGCTTCCTTAAACTTCTTTTCTTCTCGGAGAATAATAATCTCATAATATAAGGGTAGATTAAAAAGACCAAGAAGTTTGGGGTGATTCTTTGATATCTCAAATGAAGCAAGGAAGTTTTTTTTTGCCAGTTCAATATACCCTCTCTTCCAATTAAGTATCCCCAAGTCAAATACAATATTTGCATAATAAACATCGTATTCCGCATCCCCTGTTAGTATGTTTTTTTTACTGTTGTCAATTGCTTCTTTATAGCATTTGATTGCTCTATTTGTATCCCCTAACAAACAAAACTGATTCCCTAACGAATGAAGGCATTCCAAATAAGCAGCAGTTCGTAAATTGCCAGTCTTTTCAAATAGCTTCTTGCATTCTATAAGATGGCCTTTTATTATATCAGGATTGTCGGGTATTATATACGCATATAACCTGTGATAAGTTAGTTTTATCTCATCAGATTCCTTATTCAAGTCATTCTCGTTAATCGAGCGTATGATTTGAACAGTTCGGGAAGGATTTGAGGCAAGAACGTCATAAGCTTCCATGATCAGTGTTTCAGTCCTGCTTTGTGACAACAGCGTCACACAGGAACATACTAACACTATGCTAAATAAGATTTTCTTCATAATTAAGTCCGTTAAATCAACTAATTAGATTAGATAAAATTGCAAAAATACAAAAAGTGTCGAAATGATATCTCGACACTTTTGGTACATTAAAAAAATAGCATTTTCATTATCTTTTTGGCACATATGTTTTATTACCATTGCTGTTGTAGTAGTACTGTCCACCGCGAGGCCCTGTGTAAATTGTTCGACCACTACCATAGTTGGTTGCTTGAGGGGAATAGTCCCTTGCTGTGTAACCAGTTGAGCCGGTATATGGGTTTCTATTACCAACCGTGCTGTAATTGTCGTGATTAGTGGAGTTGCTTGTGGTTTTGTAATGTCCGCTGACATATGTTCCGTTAGACTTGTAGTATCCATTCTGATAGCGAGTCGAGCTATTCGTGGTACTATAAGTGGTACTGTAAGTACTGGGGTAGGTTGAAGTCGTTCTGTAACTTTGTGCGTTGACATTCATTACGATTGCAAAGGCGATTGCGAGGAATAAGAATAATTTTTTCATTTGATTTGTTTTTTAATTGTTTATAAATGTGAAAATAACTTGATTTGTTTCTTTACTCGTTAATACCAAAATTTCCAAAAGGTAAATGCATTTCTCAAAAAAAATTCTCTGATATAACAGATTCTCTTTTTTAAAGTGCTTCTCCATATTCGTTGTCTACATCATCACCCTTAACTAATCCTATTATTAACCATGCGAAGTATCCTATAATGGGTATGGCGAATAGAAAGACGTACCACCATCCTCCACCAAAATCATGACATCTCTTGACGTATGCGGCAAGATTTATCCACAACAAAGGAATTAGCAGTACGAAAAACGCGCCAGTTACAACATCATCATCGAATCCCGTCGCAAGTCCAACCAATATTAAGATTATGCTAGTGACTACGGCGCTGATGAGATATACACACCAATATTGTTTTCGATTGATTCTACCTTTGAATGAAAAAATATTCATGACAGATTATTATTGTTAGGATTCAATTGTTTATTTGTCTATTAATACCATTAACTACGAAAAGGTAAACACAATCTTTTAAAAAAATAGATTACATTGTAATTGATTATCAATCAAAACAATGGGCGGCCGATACATTACCGACCGCCCAGAAAACATTCAGTCAAGTTCAGGGAATGCACCTACTCGAGTTGGACGGTGTTGAGGCACTCCTTGAACGCAAGGCCGTTC
>CALDIA010000061.1 GCA_937901455.1 uncultured Bacteroidales bacterium
CGGATTTTAGCTCATAAACAACTGTTAATCAGGAAGAAATAATTAGAAGTCCCCTACATTTTTTTCTATTTAAAAAAAAGTGTAACAGTTGTTTATTTTTAAAGGGTAAGTTCCTGGCGAACAGTTATTCATTATTCAGTTTGGGTTTGCCCCAAAAGCGCAGCAAGGCGATTTCGGCAAGGAAGCATATCAAGGCGAGGACGAGGAAGTATATCCAGAGGGGTTTTCCGTTCATATTATCGGTAGCCGCCTTGGCGATATCTTTGGTGTCGCCATTGATAACCTTGACATTGGCAGGGGCATCGGCTATCATCTCTTGCAGGGCCTTTTCATCGTAATACGAGAGGTCTGACTCTTTGCGGTCCTGGTTAAAGGCGACAGCGCCTGTCACAGTGCCATTGACGAGCACGTCGTAGAGGCCGCTCTCTGCAATTTGGTTATGGAAGTAGAGGGCCGTCTCATTGCCTGCGGCGCGTTGTTCGGGGATTACCTCGAACTGTCCGCCATGGGCTTTCAACGACACCGTGCCGTCTGGATGGGAGCCGCTCAGTGCGATGGTTTGCATATTGTCGCGCCCTATGACGTTATAGAGTTTGGTCTGCATAGCGCTCATAATGCCAATATTGTGGAGGGGCACGAAGAAGAGTGCATGGCGATGCGCATTGCCAAAGGCATCGTCCATAGCCACCGCCGAGAGGATAATCTTGCCCTTGCCAACGGGATAAACAGCCAGCAAGGGTTCGCCGTTCTCTAACGTCATAACCACTTCGCCGCCGTTGGCACTTTGCCCTATGGAGTAGTGTTGCAACGTGACGGGCATGTCAATTTTTTCATCTTTATTATTAAAGGCGCCCTTAAAGTAGAGGCTTTCCTTATTCACCGACTTGCATTTGACCTCCCCTTTGGCCAAGTGTCCGTAGTGGCCTGCGCCAGCCGATGAGAGGAAAGTGTTCACGCTGTTATCCATCTCCGCCGATGGCAGCACAAGGATGGTTCCCCCACCCTGCACAAACTTGTTCAGTTCATCGGCCATACCGGAAGAGAGCGCGGGCACCTCGCTGAGCACCACCACATCGGAGGTCTTCATCTGTGTGTAATTAACCTGCGTATAGGGCATTGAGCGGTATTCAAACACCGAGTCTTTGCCATAAAGGGCATCCACAAAACGGTTGCCCTGCTTGTTCATGATAGCCGTAATGCGCGTATTGTCAGTCACCGTGTAAGTCAGAAACAGTTCGTCATCAAACACAATAGGGGCATCTTCAATCACAATGCGGCCATATTGGATACCAGGCTCGTCCACTTGGTACACCATGCGACAGTCCACAGATCCGCCGGGCTGTAGGTCCACAGTGGTGATGGCCTTCTGCTTGTTATTGAGATAGAGTTTGACGGGCAGTTTTTCGATACTCTTTTCGCCATAGTTGGAGACACGGGCAAAGAGGGTCACTTGGTTGCCCACCTTAAAGATAGGGGCGAGGAACCAGCAACTGTCAACACTCACATTGTTGGTGCCCTCGGTGGGCATAGGAATCAGAAAATGGCGGGCGGAGGTGTCCTGTCGGATGGCGGCAGCCTCAAAGCCTCCTTTCTGAAAGTCGGAAATATAGTAGTGCACCACGTTAGTGTGCTGAGACTGTGCGGCAGTGTTTCGTTCAAAAGTCAGAATTTCCTCAAAGGTATGGCTGTTGGGTGAACTCTGCACCTTGTCGATAAGCTCCAGCATCTGATCTTTATTGAGCACGTGCGACTCCTCGCCGGAGAAGTCCTGCGTGGTGAGCACAAAATCATCCGCATAATCGAACGTATTGACGATAGCTTTAGCCACATCGACGGCATCATTGAGCATGGTGCCGTTCTTGCTGTTGCTTTCCATCGAATAGGAGTTGTCGAGGTAGAGGGTTACCAAGTTGCCCTTGGTGCCTTTTGCATCCTTGTTGGGTATAAAGGGCTGGGCAAAGGCAAGCACCAGTGCAGCAATACCAATCACACGCAAGGCAAGCACGACAAGATGCAGCAACTGCGACTCGCGACGCGTTTTCTTTTCTATTTCCTCCAACATCTGCACATTCGAGAAATGGATGGTTTTATATCTTCTGAAATTGAAAAGATGTATCAGAATCGGTATGGCAATACCCGCGAGTCCGATAAGCAGTAATGGGTTGGTGAATAACATAGTTATCAGTTATAAATTAGAAGTTAGAACTTTTGAGGTTTGGAGTTTTAAGTCAACATTCATCGCCACCAGCTAATAGTCAACAGCCAGCAGCAATCCCTTCAGGTATCCCCCTTCCGGGTGATAGATATGAACGGGGTGGTCGGGGGCCTGCTGTAGCTGGTGTACCACCCTGACATTCTTGCGTTCCAGTGCGGATGCAGAGAAGAGGATAGTTCGGAAGTCGTCCATGCTGATGGCTTGAGAGCACGAGAAGGTGAAGAGAAGACCGCCGGGGCTGAGCAATTGCATCGCCTTGCGATTGATGGTCCGATAGCCTTTGATTCCTTGGTCTTTCACCTTGAGATGTTTGGCGAAGGCCGGTGGGTCGAGGACGATGAGGTCGTATGGTTCCGTCTGTTGTTCCATAAAGGCGAAGACATCCTCGCAGCAGGCATCGTGGCGTCGTTCATACGCTGCACCGAGGAGGGCGATATTCTGTCGGGTCAGTTCAATGGCACTGCGGGAGATATCGACGGAGTCCACGTGAGCGGCGCCACCGCGCAGAGCATAGGAAGAGAAGCCTCCGGAGTAACAAAACATATTCAGAACGCGCTTGCCGGCAGCATATCGCTCCACCATCGCGCGGCTGTCGCGCTGGTCGAGGAAGAAACCCGTCTTCTGGCCGCCTACGATATCGATTTTGTAGGGAACTCCGTTCTCCTGAGCCACCAAATCGGGGGTCAGCGTGCCTGCCAGCACCTGATCGGGTATCTCTATACCGCAGGCATTCTTGAGAGTTTGGCTGCTCTTGTCATAGACACAGCGCAGGTCGGGCAGCAATTCCTGCAGGGCCCGGGCGAAGGTGTCACGCATACGGTACATGCCCAAGGAGTGGCACTGCACCACTGCATGGTCGCCATAAAGGTCTATAATAAGGCCTGGCATACCATCGCCCTCTCCATGGACAAGGCGGAACATGGTGGTGTTCGGGGCGGGCAGACCAAGCGTGCGGCGATAGGCCATAGCCTTTTGCAACTTGTCGCGCCAGAAGGCTTCATCAGGTTCTACAGGCTCAAAGGAGAAAATGCGTACCATGATGGAACTGTCGGCGTAGTGGCCCAAGGCGAGAAAACGCCCCTCATGATTGGTCACCTCCACCAGATCTCCATCCTGAAGGCCCTTGTCTTTATGGGCCACCGCGCCCGAGAAGACCCACGGATGAAAGCGCAACAGGGAGCGCTCTTTGCCTTTGCGAATGCTAACCTTTTTCATCTGCTCGTATCTGACATACCACACGTGAAACTCTATTCACGTCAAAGGTGCAAAAATACGATTTTTTCGAGAAACTTGCTATTCGCTATTTGATTTTAGATTTTCGCCTCTTGCATCACAATTTCACCATTTTGAGGACTGTTGTGCCGCTTTCCGTCTCCACTTGGAG
>CALDIA010000062.1 GCA_937901455.1 uncultured Bacteroidales bacterium
CGCCCGAATAGGTGAAGCCCGCAGAAGTGGACAGCCCCGCCCCCGCCCCGACCACTACGGCCTCGGCGGACTGGAGGGCTTGTTTCAAATATAGGAGTGTTATCTTGGACATCAGACTGTTTTCCAAAACAATGGGTGTTTAGTTAGCAAAAGCAATATCCAACGATAATTGCTCCGGCTTCTGGCTTGCATTCAATGAATACATATTAACTCGCCCTTTTCTATTAATTTGTATATCTTTCATCTTAGACAACCTTTGCGTTAACTGCCGACTACTTATTCCTTTAAGTTGCAATAAATCAACAATCTGTCGAGTACTGTATTCTCCTTTTGTCAATAATTCCTGTATTCTTTCGTCAATACTCATATATGAAGCAGGTGCTTCTGCTACTATTGATGATGGCATTTCTTCTTCAATGCTTTCCAAAACATTGCTGTACAGTGTTCGCCCTTCCATATCAACGGCAATTGCTCCTTTCTCTATTAATGACTTGTTAGCGCAGTTCTCTTTGTCGTTTGGCAATCGCACATAAACCGTCCTTCCCTTTTTCAATCCGTCACAAACGCCAGCCCAAGTGCCTCCTTTGTCATCCGATTGTGCGGCAAAGATTTCAGATGCCAATCCATATATTATAGCATTACGCGCCATTGCCAGTTCAACGCTCCAAGGTGATTTTGGATGGAATGTACTCAACACCAAGACATCGCCTGCAATGATTTGCTTGTAGTATTTTTTCATTCCACTGCCAAATGTGCTGATTCCTTGGGGTAAAACTATGATGCTTTGTCCTTTGTATTTCAGAGCGGAATCAAGAGCCTGTTTATCGACCCCCTTGGCAAAGCCGCTAACCACGACCTTATATTCAGACGAGGCTTTCTTGGCAATGTTATCGGTAAAAAGCAGAGCGTTTTCATTCGCATTCCGTGAGCCGACAATGGCAATGGATTTCTCTTGAAGGATTTGCTTGTTGCCTTTTGTATATAGAACCAGCGGCGAACTGTATTTCAGATTGGATTTCAAAACAGGTGAATAGTCCTTTGATGTGATTGGAATAATTTCATACCCTTGATCCAAAAGTTCTTCAACCATAAACGAATAGTTGCCCAATTCCGACTTCGTTTGTGACAAAAGCGCAATCTCTTCTTGTTTCAAATCCATACCCAAGAAATTGTCGGACTCCAAAAAATCAACAATCGTTTTCCCTTCATTGAAACAATGAACTATCATCTCATTCTTTCTTGAAGTCCTGATTTTGGGCGTATGGGTCAATGCGACCCAATAAGTCAATTCCTGATTCATGTTAAATCTCCTCCTACAGTTTTTGCTATGGTGATTGGAGCTATCATTTCGGCTCCATAATGGGTTAACATTTTTCCGATTTCTTTGATTGTCGCACCGCTGTCGAAAATATCATCCATGAGGATAATCCTTTTCCCCAGTATCTCTGAAGGAAATGAATAGTCAAAGGCATCGGCGACATTATCCTTTTTTGAATAGCCGTTTTGAAACACTTTTTGCTCTTGTGTATCTCTGGTTTTTAACAACTTATGGCTGATTGGCACTTTTATGACCGAAGCGAACTTGACGGCAAAGTTTTTCACCAAATCACCTGAATGCGTGGGCGGCACATAAAGGACCAAATCAAACCTCTGATTCCCGAATGCTTTTCTAAAGGCTTTTAGCGTAAGCCTCAGCAAGAAATCGGGGAAATCGCCTCCGTTTTCATATTTGGAACGATGCAGAGCGTTGCCGACATTCGACACTCCATAGTACGATGCCGCCACACCGTTGACAATTTTAGAGTTTCTGCTTTCCACTTCCAATACAGGGAAATAGGTCTCTCGGAATTCAGACATTTTTTCGCGCCATGGTGTTGTAACAACGATCCTTAATGGTTTAAGGTTCGTGTTGTCGCAATTGGAATATGGCTCGTCGGACTCGTTGTCCAAAAAATCGCATAAATACTGCATACGAGGCTTTGTGGTATATACATAATCTCGCATGGCTTCCAAATCTTTCAGTTTGGCGTTTCTCAGATCTGCAAATGGTTTTGTGTCCAATGGCTTCGCGCCGTATTGGTATTCATAAAGTTTGTTTTTTCCGTACGACACTTCCTTGATGATGCCTTGGTCAATGAGGTCGGCTTTTATTACACGAATTTGCGTTTGTTTAAGGTTGCATGATTTCATGAGGTTTCGTTCCCCCAATGGCTCTTCCTTGAGCTTTTCAATTACTCTCAAATAATACTTCATGTCTGGCCGTCCGCCTTCAATGAAAGATTTAGGCAACTTATAATCCTCTTCAATCCCGTCATTGTCGGTGCTTTCATTGTAAAACAGAATGATTGTGGTTGGCTTGCCGTCGCGTCCCGCCCTACCAATCTCTTGGTAATAATGAATGGGTGATGCTGGCATTTGGGTGTGGATGACAAATCGAATATCGCTTTTGTCGATACCCATGCCTAATGCGTTCGTGGATACAATACACTTGTATTTATTGGCCATTAACGCATTTTCCACTTCTTTTCTGGTATCACCATCCAATCCAGCATTATAATCTATGGCATTAATCCCTGTATATTTCAGCCATTTGGCATAGATTTCGGTATTAACGCGAGTACCTGTATATACAAGTCCTGTCCCGTCAATTTGATTCAGGTTTTGTGCCAGCCAAATCATCTTTTCGTCTTCAGTATGCACTCTGATGACATATAGCCCGAAATTCGGGCGGCATAAATTTCCTCTGATGGTAGTGAGGTTTCCTCCTATTTGGTTTTCGATGTCACGCTGAACCCGTTTTGTGGCAGTGGCGGTTGTAGCCAATACGGGCAAATGTTGGGGCAACAGTTTGACCAAGTTTATAATACGTCTGAAAGCAGGGCGGAAATCATGTCCCCAAACCGAAATGGTGTGTGCCTCGTCAATCACCACCATCGACAGATTCATCTTTCTTGTGGCCTCTATCCATTCCTGATTCTCCTGCCGTTCTGGGGCGATATATAGAATCTTTACCTTTCCTTCTAAAGCCTCCTGAATGGTTTGACTGTTTTCTTCAGGCGTTTGCTCTGAATTGATGAATTTGGCTGAAATTCCCTTTTGGTTCAAACTTTTCACCTGATCTCTCATCAAGGCGATAAGTGGAGAGAAAATCACTGTCATTCCTGTAAACTGAGTCGCTGGATATTGATAGCACAACGACTTGCCAAATCCGGTACGCTGAATCATCAGAATGCGTTCCCCGTTCAAAATACGTTGGACAGCCTCCCATTGTTCATCATAAAAATGCCCAATTCCAAATCTTCGTTTAAGCCTTAACTCGTGTTCCTGCCGATTCATAAAAAGCAATTATTTTTTTGCAAAAATATGCTTTTTTCGTCACTTATTATATTTGCTTATATAACTTTTTATTCTGAACATAATTCTTCCTATTTTCCCTTGCTGATCCGATGGATCTTGGTTTTCCTGTCCTTCTGTGTGCCACGGGCGTAGGAAAATTCGTTCATTTCACTTTCGACAGGATGATGTTCGCTAAACAGACAGCGTATTCTGTCTCGGACTCCTTTGGCCGCCAAGCCAATGTATAGCTCACCTTTGCGGAAGTCACTTCATAGCCTTTGTCTATCCATGTTGTCACTTTTTCTTTTCCTGAAGTAGACAAGGCAACAACACTAATTCCTTGTCCATTAAACAAATAATCGTCCTTGTATTTGAGGCTGTCGCCACTGCGGAGGCAAAGCACCGTTTCCTTACGTCCCTTGAAGAAGTCGAGCCAAACATCGTGCATGTTCAGGGCAATCGAAATCGAGGAATACTCAACGGGAGGGTTGGACATGAGATATAGGTTCCGCTTGGCACGGGTAAGTCCCACATAATAGGCTCGCATTTCATTGACGTCATCTGGTATCGCAGACATGAGATAGACGGTGTCGAACTCCCTGCCTTTCGCCTTGTGGATGGTACTCACAAAGACGGACTTGTCATCGGAAGCGATGAAGTCTTCTATGTTCGACTCGAAAATGAATTCTTTCAAGTCGCTACGGTAATAGGTTTTATGAGTCGCCTCAAAATCGGAGAAGAAATGCTTCATTATGTTGAGGCAGGAGCTGGAAGCGTATGTTTCGAGCGTGTTGCCTTTGGCTCTCTGCCAATCTTCTTTTTTTATCGTTACATCATCGCTTTTGCCCAATTGTTTGAGGAAATAGCGCACTT
>CALDIA010000063.1 GCA_937901455.1 uncultured Bacteroidales bacterium
CGGGCGAATTCACCATCTCCGGCGGACATGTATGTGGCTACTCCGTTGGCAACGATGGCTTGGATGCCAATGGCAATTGCTATGTCAAAGGCGGGGTTGTATATGCAATCGGCTCCAGAAGTCCCGAAGTGGCCGTGGATGCCAATTCGGAAGGCGGCTATAAACTGTATGTGCAAGGTGGTACCTTGGTGGCTATTGGCGGACTGGAGTCGGGGGCTACACTCTCCCAAAATTGTTACTCCTCTTCCTCCTATTCCAGCAATACCTGGTATTCCATGACTGTAGGTGCCAATACCTTTGCCTTTAAGACACCTTCCAATGCGGGTACCCCAATGGTGGTGTCAGGTTCCTCCACGCCTACGCTTAAGTCGGGAGTGTCTGTATCGGGAGGCACCTCTTACTTCAATGGTATGTGGGTTGAGAATGCTACCGTCAGCGGCGGTACCTCTGTGACGCTTACCTCCTACTCAGGTGGGAATGGCGGCGGCCCTGGCGGTGGCGGTGGTGGTCCCGGTGGTGGCGGCGGTGGCCCTGGTGGCTGGTAATCTAATACTCAAATTTCTCATTTTACAAAGGTTAACTAAAAATTTTTTACGATGAAGAATAGTTTTCTTATGCTTTTCGGTGCTATAAGCCTTTGCGCCATTTTCTCGTTTATGCCATATTATGCCTCTGCCCAGACTGAAACTGTCTTGGATCCGGAGGTGGGCCTCAGGGTATCACTTGGCATGGACAAGAAGATTGTCAAAGGGCTCCATGTAACCTTGGAGGAGGAGATGCGTCTTGACGACAACTTTACGGACTTTAACCGGCTGCAAACCACCATCGGGCTTCGATACAAGTTTAATTCCTATTTTAGAATGGGCATTTCTTATGCGATGATCAATCCCTATAACTCGTCCGACGAGTCTTTTAGTTTTCGCCATCGGTTGATGTTGGACGCTACGGGCACGTTGAAGTTGGGGCGCTGGAATCTATCGCTGAAGGAGCGTTTTCAGTGGACCTATCGGGCGGGCAATATCAATGTCTATCAGAATCCCCGCAATATGCTTGCGTTGAAGAGTCGGCTTGCCCTGAAGTACAAAGGCTCAAAGGTGGTAGCGCCTTATGCCTATATAGAGATGCGCAATGTGCTGAATGCTCCCGTGGTGTCTGCTTACTATGACGGTACAAACTACCTGACGGAGGATGGTTCTGCCTCTGGTGATCCAGGCTGGTTCTTGAGTGGCTATAAGGGCGGCTATGTCAACCGGTTGCGTGGCGCTATCGGGGTGGAAGTTACTGTCAAGAAACATAATGTTTTGGATTTCTATTTCTTGAGCGATTATGTGCGCGATAAGGTGTTGGATGCCAACTCCGAAGGTACTAAACTGAAGTATTTTGCCTTCAAGAAGGGTTATGTGGGTTGGCTGGGTGCCAGCTATACTTTCAAATTCTGAGCATAGATCAACGCAAACCAAGAGTGGCAGTGTCATGTCGATGCTGCCTCTTCTGTTTTTCATGGGAGCATTCCTAACGAATCCAAGTCGTGCGCCAGTTGTGTTGAAAATATAGTTGCACCAGTGCGGTTGAGGTGCGATGCATTGTAAAAATAGGCTGTGTCGTATGATAATGGATGATAGGTGTAGTCAAGAATCGGGGCACCGTATGGGTCGGCAATTTCATGGAATAGTCGGTACATGCCAGCCAAGTCATCAATTTTTTCTGTAGCTCCTATGTAAAAAGGAGCTATGACAAATACAACAGGTATATTTTCCGTACGGCATTCATGCAGGAAGAGTTTCAAGGCTTCTATAGATTCTGGCTGTTTGCCATAGTGGATGGTGTCAATATTTGCAAACTTGCTGCCGTCCCAAGGTTTGTCGAAATCTTGAAACCCTTTGTAAAGTGTTTGGTCGGAGCGTTGGTAGAAGGATTTGTCTTGGATAATTTCCGCAATGTAGCCTTTGTATTTTCGATATCGCCAACACGGCACTATAGCATCTGTTAGGCTGAAGTGATCAATGGGACGAGTCTGTTTCCATAGGTATAGGTCGTGCAGGTAGGGCACAAACTGTATGCGGTCGAAGCAGTTGCTGGTGTCCAGCGACCCCTGATAGAGCTCATAGAGGACAAGTCGGGGTTTGGCGTTGCCTTCGTGTCTATAGACATGGTATTTGGCCACTTGAGAGGCGATAGACCGTCCGTTCATACCCAAATTGTAACTGTTTGTATGTAGCACACTGTCTATGATGCGCGGGTTGAACTGCACGTAGGCACGTGAGCTGCCCATGATAAGTATGTCGCTATGAATCCCCCCACTGTAGATGTCGTTCCAATTGGCGAAGGGCGATGACTCGAGTTTCCTGAACTGACGGGTGATGGCTACGTCGGCAACGAGTGCCAACACTAACAATATGGAGATAAATAGCGTGAGACGTAGAAGAAATTTTTTCATAGTTAAAATTGGAAATAGATGAATGAATCAGCCCCATTGTACGACAGGAACATAAGGATGATAAGTGTGTAATAGAAGGTGAATTTTATAACATGGGATTGTATATGCTCTATGTCGAGGCCATGTCGGCGGTTTCTGTTTAGCCATTCCGTAATAATCATGATAGCAATGAACAAGATTGAGGGCAGAAGTCCGTTTGTATCCGGGGCTCCTCTATGAGGAAGGAGGGTGATGTACTCCCACGCTTGAGTGATGTTTGAGGAGCGAAAGATAATCCACCCTATGGTAGCCAGCAGGAAGGTGACTGACATTTGTGCAAATTCTTTCCAACGGGGAAGAAATCTTCCTTTGGCAATATTGTCGGTGTGTTTGCGATTGCGGCCAGAGAGGATGAGGGGCAGGAAGAGCAGGGCGTGATAGGCTCCCCATGCGAGGTAAGTCCAGTTGGCGCCATGCCAGAATCCACTGACGAGAAAGATGATGAAGGTGTTGCGGACAATTTTGCCTTTAGATACTCTACTGCCTCCAAGGGGAATATAGAGGTAATCGCGGAACCAGGTGGTGAGGGAAATGTGCCAACGACGCCAGAACTCTGCTATGTCTCGGCTGAAATAGGGGTTGTTGAAGTTACGCATCAGCTGGAATCCGAAGAGTTTGGCAGTGCCGATCGCCATATCGGAGTAGCCGGAAAAGTCAGCATAGATTTGGAAGGCGAACAAGACGGCGGCGAAAATGAGCGTAAGGCCGCTTTGCGTCTGGTAGGTGCTGTAGATGCGGTCCACGAAGAGCCCGCAGGTGTCGGCCACGGCTATCTTTTTAAACAGTCCCCACAGGATTTGCCGCAGACCGTCCACGGCAGTGTCGTAGTCGAAGTGACGTGGTCTGGCAAACTGGGGCAGCAGGTTTGTGGCTCGTTCAATAGGACCCGCGACCAGCTGGGGAAAGAAGCTCACAAAAGCGAAAAACTGTATGATGTCGCGAGTGGGTTCCAACTTGCCGCGATATACATCAATGCTGTAGCTTAATGCCTGAAATGTGTAGAAACTGATTCCCACGGGCAAGACGAGGTGCAGCAGGAGCCCATCGGTGTGCCCGTGAAGAAATGCTCGAGCAAAGGCGGTGGCAAAGAAGTCGTAGTATTTGAAGAGCCCCAGGATGGTCAGGTTCAACGCGATGTTGAGTATATGGATGGTGCGGGCCGCAGGTCTGCTTCGGTGCTGTGCTATCAGCAGACCGCTGCCCCAGCTGCAAAGGGAGGTCAGCGCAATGAGTAGCAGGAAACGCCAGTCCCAGTAGCCATAGAAGATGTATGAGGCGGCTACCACGAATAAGTTCTGTGCCTTGAGATTGCGTTGGAACACAAACCAGTAAAGCAGGAACACGACAAGGAGGAATATGGCAAATTCCGGCGAATTGAAAAGCATCGTATTTTTTTTCAGGCGGCAAAGGTACAGAAAATTGGTGAATGATATGCAAGGAGGCGTGCTCTGATTATGGGTTCTTATGCTATCAGAGACCAAAATTTCCTAAAAAAATAACGCCTCTTTGGGAGAGGCGTTATGCATATATGTTTTGTTGTGTATATCTTGGGAAGAATGCAATGAAAGAAGGGTTCCAGCAAGGGAATTATCTGGAACCTTTGTCTTTTTGTCCTGCGTGTCCTCTGAATATACGGGTGGGAGCGAACTCGCCCAGCTTGTGGCCAACCATGTTCTCCGTCACATAAACGGGGATGAACTTGTTGCCATTGTGCACAGCGATGGTAAGGCCTACGAAATCCGGAGAAATCATAGAGGAGCGAGACCAGGTCTTGATGGTCGTTTTCTTACCGGATGCTTGGGCGTCGAGTACGCGTTGTTCCAGTTTATAATGTATATAGGGACCTTTCTTTAATGAACGACTCATATTAATAGGATTTTAAGATTATTTCTTTCTTCTTTCAATGATATACTGGCTGGAGTTCTTCTTCGGGCGTCTGGTCTTGTAACCCTTAGCAGGCATACCGTTGCGGGAACGAGGATGACCACCAGAGGCACGACCTTCACCACCGCCCATCGGGTGATCGACAGGGTTCATGACGACACCACGGTTGCGGGGGCGTCTGCCCAACCAGCGGCTTCTGCCGGCCTTACCTGACACTTCGAGGCTGTGGTCCACGTTGGAGACGATACCGATAGTGGCTTTGCAGGCGCAGAGGATCATACGGGTTTCGCCGGAAGGCAGTTTGATAACGGCGTATCGGCCGTCGCGGGACATCAACTGGGCGTATGAGCCGGCGCTGCGGGCAATCTTGGCACCTTGGCCAGGTCTCATCTCAATGTTGTGGATGATGGAACCAAAGGGGATTTCGCCAATAGGAAGGCAGTTGCCTAAATCGGGGGATACACCTGCACCGCTTTCAATCACTTGACCCACCTTGATGCCGTGAGGAGCCACGATGTAGCGTTTCTCACCGTCTGCATAGAACAGCAGAGCAATACGGGCGGAACGGTTGGGATCGTATTCGATCGTTTTAACAGTTGCGGGAACACCGTCCTTGTCTCTTTTAAAATCAATAATACGGTACATCTTCTTGTGACCGCCACCGCGGTACCGTACCGTCATCTTACCACTGTTGTTTCTTCCGCCTGTCTCATGTCTCGGACACAACAAGCTCTTTTCCGGCTTGTTGGTGGTAATGTCATCAAATGCGCTGATCACTTTGAAGCGCTGACCCGGCGTTACTGGTTTGTACTTTTTTAATGCCATCTCTCTTAAATGTTACTGTAAAAATCTATTTTTTGTTCTTTGTCCACGAACACATAGGCTTTTTTGAAATTGTTCTTCTTGCCTGTGATGACGCCAGCTTTAGTGTTGCGGCTCGTGGTCTTTCCGCGTTGGATGAGCGTGTTTACGCGGACTACTTTAACTCCATAAACGGCTTCAATCTCCTTCTTGATTTCCGGTTTTGTGGCCGTACGGTCAACCATGAAACCATAGCGGTTGTATTTCTCAGCCGTCTGCGTCATCTTTTCGCTGATAATGGGTTTTATAATGATACTCATTGTTGTATTCTTTTAAGATGTTGATACTAATTATTCGCCTAACATTTTGTCGAGCTCCTTGAGGCTGCTCTCGCAGATGATGAGGTGGCCGGCGTTGAGCACGTGGTAGGTGTTGGCTTCAGCTGCGCGCATCACTTTGGTGCGTTGCAGGTTGCGGCTCGACAGGTAAACGTTCATGTTCGTGTCGGGCGTGAGCAACAGCGTCTTCTGACCCTCTAAGTTCAAGTTCTTGAGCATGGCCTTGTAGGATTTAGTCTTGGGAGCCTCAAAGTTGAAGTCTTCCACCACTGTAATCTTGCCTTCCTGCTGTTTGTAGGTCAAAGCGGAAAAACGGGCCAGTCTCTTGAGCTTCTTGTTCAACTTGAAAGAGTAGTCTCTCGGATGCGGTCCGAACACAGTGGCACCACCGCGAATGGTCGGAGACTTGATGCTGCCGGCACGTGCGCCGCCAGTACCCTTCTGTCTCTTCAACTTGCGGGTGCTTCCTGATACGGTAGAACGCTCCAGCGTGTCGTGCGTACCCTGTCTTTGATTTGCCAAATATTGTTTCACGTCAAGCCAAATGGCATGATCGTTGGGTTCCACATTGAAGATCTTATCATTCAAAGTGACCGTCTTGGCAGTTGCACTGCCGTCGATATTATATACTGTTAACTCCATCTCTCAATAATTATATAAGATCCATTAGCACCGGGTACGGAACCCTTTACTAAAACTAAATTCTTTTCTTTCACAATCTTCAAAATCTGAAGGTTGATGACTTTAACCTTGGCACCGCCCATCTGGCCTGCCATACGCATACCCTTGAATACGCGAGAAGGGTAGGAGGAAGCACCCATAGAACCGGGAGCTCTCAAGCGGTTGTGCTGACCGTGTGTACTGTCGCCAACACCACCAAATCCGTGACGCTTTACAACGCCCTGGAAACCTTTGCCCTTGGAGATGCCGCTTACATCCACAAACTCTCCTTCTGAGAAGATGGTAACATCCAACACCTCCCCGAAGTTCTTCTTGTGGCCCTCCTCGAAACGGGTGAACTCACGGACAATCTTCTTCGGCGTGGTGCCTGCCTTTGCAAAGTGACCCTTCAAAGGCTTGGTCGTGTTTTTCTCTTTCTTTTCGTCGTAACCCAATTGGATTGCACTGTAACCGTCCTTTTCAACGGTCTTGACTTGCGTAACTACGCAAGGACCAGCCTCTATCACTGTGCACGGCACCATCTTGCCGGAGGCATCGTAGATGCTAGTCATCCCAATTTTCTTTCCTATTAATCCTGACATTTTTTTGTTAGTTTGTATAAATTATTAATTCTTTCTGCATTTTCAGTATAGCCATTCTTTGAATCAAAACGTTGCCTATCAGACATTTAATGTTCTTTTGCGGTATATACTAAAAAGCCCGCAAATATACATTTTTTTTCTTTCTAACTTTATCTTGGCAGATTTTTTTATTCACAAACTGAAGAAAATGTATCTTTGCGCCCTTGAATTTTGCAGGGAACCCCTTATACAATATTATATGTAGCATGAATGTGCAAATGAAAAACATATGCCTGAACAAACGCTGTTTATGCGCTGTGTCGCTTCTCCTTCTCGCGATGGTCTCGTGTAAACATCAGGAATACCCCCGCGAAAACAAGCCAGTGGCTGTTGACGTGATGATAGTGGATACCATAATTGGAGGGCAGATGCATACCTACGTGGGCGAGGTTACTGAGAACCTGTCCATGTCGTTGGGCTTCTCCTTGGGGGGCCGTGTGGAGAAAATCCATGTGCAGGCCGGCGACCGCGTGCGCGCGGGACAGCTGCTGGCATCTGTGGACAAAACCAGCGCCCGCAATGCCTATCAGTCTGCAAAAGCCACGCTCGACCAGGCTGAGGATGCCTACAACCGCCTCAAAAAGGTGTATGAGCAAGGCAGTCTGGCAGAGGTTAAATGGGTGGAGATGCAAACCAACTTGGACAAAGCGCGGGCTATGGAGCAGATTGCCAAGCGCCAACTCGATGAGTGTGAACTGCACGCTCCCGTAGCCGGTGTGGTGGAACGCGCCCATGTGCAGGCTGGAGCCTCTGTATTGCCTGGCGCCCCCGTGGTGACCCTTCTCGATGTACACACCCTCTCCGTCTCCTTCTCCGTGCCGGAAGAAGATATCTCCGCTGTACAGGTGGGTGACATGCTCTCTGTGAAGGTTCCTGCCCTCGACAATGTCACTGTCAAGGCTAAGGTTACTGAATGTGGTGTGTCGGCTTCCCGCATGGCGCACACATATAGCGTGAAGGCCGCCTTCGTGAACCCTCCTGCTCCCCTCTTGCCAGGCATGGTGAGCAAAGTGCAGTTTAACAGGGCTGATGACGATGTGTCTGGCATTGTGGTCCCCGCCAAGAGCGTGCAAACCCATCCAGAGGGACAATGTGTGTGGGTGCTACGCAATGGCAAGGCCCAGCGTATCATCATCCATTCCGCCAAGTTCATAGCCAATGGGGTGCTCGTCATGGATGGCCTTCGACCTGGTGACACTGTCGTGACTGCCGGAATCCAGAAACTATATCCAGATGCTATCGTGACTATTCAAAATATGGAAAAATAGCTCTTATTCATGGCCAAAAAGAATGCCAATCATATTATCGCTGCCATCCGCAACCACAATATCATCTTTTTTATTGTGGCCTGTTTGGTGCTGTTTGGCATCTTCGGACTGACCCAAATGAACAAGGACGAGTTCCCACAGTTCACCATCCGCCAGGCAGTGGTGGCCGCCATCTATCCCGGAGCCTCTGCCCAAGAGGTGGAGGAACAGGTGACCAAACCATTGGAACGTTTCCTGTTCACCTATGAGGAGGTCAATAAGTCGCTGACCTATTCCGTCACCGAGAATGGGGTGGTGTATGTGTATGTGGAGCTGAATACTTCCGTGAAACACAAAGATGAGGTCTGGTCGAAGATTCGTCATGGCCTGCAGCTTTTCAAGAAAACATCGTTGCCACCTGGTGTGCTGGAAGTGGTTGTAGTGGACGACTTTGGCAACACCGCCTCCATGTTGTTGACTGTGGAGTCGCCGGTCAGAACCCCGCGGGAGCTGGAGGAGTATGCTAATCAATTGTGCGACAATCTCCGCACCATTCCCGATATGGGGCGCATCAAGATCTCGGGCCAGCAGACCGAGGAGATTGCTGTGATCGTGGATCAGGAGAAATTGGCCGCTTACAATATCAGCCAGCGCTCCCTGTTACTGGAATTGGCCACCCAGGGTTTGCGTACCGTGAGTGGCAGTGTGGACAATGATGCGGGTGAGGCGATGGTTTTCCTCTCCATACCCTACCGTTCTGAATATGAACTGGGCGAGCAGATTATCTACACTGACCCCACAGGCAGTGTGGTGCGCCTGCGCGATATTGCCACCATTGAGCGGCGCTATGCCAGCCCTAAAAGCTATATACGCTATAACGGCGCCCCAGCCGTGCTCATTTCTATGGAGATGAACCCCGGCAACAATATCGTCTCTTTTGGGAAAAAAGTGGAGAAAATTATCGAATCCACGAAACAGGACCTCCCACCCGATGTGGACATGCACCGTATCACCAATCAACCCAAAGTGGTTGACAAGTCTGTCATGTCGTTCTTGCGTGACTTGGTGTTCTCCATCATAGTCGTCATCGGGGTCATGCTGCTGCTTTTCCCATTGCGTACGGCCCTGGTCTCAAGCTCCAGCGTGCCCATCTGCACGGCCATCACCATGGGCCTCATGTATATCTGCGGTATCGAAATCAATACTGTGACTTTGGCAGCCCTTATTGTGGTGCTGGGCATGATTGTGGATGATTCGGTGATTGTGATTGATGGCTATACGGATATGATCCGTACTGGACACTCCAACATGTATGCGGCTGTCACCAGCACCAAGCAGCTCTTCGTGCCGATGTCGTTGGCTACCTTGGCCATTTCCGGCATGTTCTTTCCGATGACGCGCATCATTACCGGACCTTTGGGAGACTTTGTACAGCTATTTCCCTTTACGGTGGCTTTCGCCTTGGTGTGTTCCATCTTTTATGCGGTGTGGGTTATTCCCTACATCTCCATGAGGTTCATTCATCGGCAACGCCCCGATACTAAGTTTGGACGCTTTGCCGCTGCCCAGAACCGATTCTTTGAGAAATTGCAGCAGATATATGAAAAACTGCTGGTCTTTTGCTTCAAGCACCCAGCCTATATTATCCTGTTTGCCTTCGGGGCAGTGGCTCTTGGTATCTTCCTTTTTTCCCATCTTCATATACAGATGTTGCCCAAGGCCGACCGCGACTGTTTTGCTGTGGAGATACATCTGGCGGAAGGGAGTACCTTGGAACAGGCCGCTTTTGTGGCTGACAGTATGGACCACGTCTTGCGCAAGGATTCCCGGGTAACATCCGTCACATCCTTTATTGGTTGCTCTTCCCCGCGTTTCCACGCCTCCTACGCGCCACAGATGGCCCACAAAAACTATGCCCAGTTTATTGTTAACACTACCTCGGAGAAAGATACCCGCCAAATCCTTAAAGAATATGCGAGTCGGTATGAACATCATTTCCCTAATGCTTATGTGCGCTTTAAACAGATTGACTATCAGGCAGTGAAGAACCCGGTGGAGGTGCGCATCTCTGGCAACGACTTTGATGAAATGAAACGGATGGCCGATTCCGTGAAGTGCTTCATGCAGACCCTACCAGCGCTTACGTGGGTGCACTCCAATATGGACGAAACCTCCCAAAATATCCGTATAGAACTGAAAAGTGACGAAGCCATTCGGCTCGGCGTAACGCAGAGCATGCTCTCCCTGTACCTGTCGTCGGCACTCGATGGACAGGCGCTGACCAATGTTTGGGAAGAAGACTACAAGGTGCCAGTGATGCTTTACACCTATGCCGGCAAGGACACGATGACTTATCAGAAGATAGAGGATTTTCTGATACCGACCGCCATGCCTTCCACGTGGGTGCCCTTGCGTCAAGTTGCTGACGTGTCGCCATCCTGGACTGATGCCGTCATCAACCATCGTAATGGAGTAAGGGTGGTAACGGTGGGTGCCGACTTGTGCGACGGCTTCAGCCAGCCGGAAGTGATGAAGGTGGTTGATAAGTATATAAAACAAAACTTAACCCCAAAATTTCCTTCAGTAGAGGTGACGTACGGTGGTCTGACCAGCGCTAATGGGCAAGTGATTCCCCAAATTGCACTCAGCTTCATTGCGGCTGTGCTGGTGCTTTTTGTTTTCTTGCTCTACCACTTCGCTAAAATCGATGTTGTCTTGCTGACCTTGTCGGCCAGTTTGATATGCATCTTTGGGGCATCCCTCGGCTTGTCCATTTTCCAGCTTGACTTTAGCATTACGGCGGTCTTGGGTGTGGTGAGCCTTATTGGCATTATTGTACGCAATGCCATCATCATGTTTGAGTATGCGGAGATGTTGCGCACCGAGCAACACAAGTCGGCCCGCGAGGCAGGCTTTGAAGCAGGTAAGCGGCGTATGCGCCCCATATTCCTTACCTCAGCCACTACTGCCCTCGGTGTGCTACCTATGATTATAGCCCACACAGCCCTCTGGATGCCCATGGGAGTCGTGATATGTTTCGGCACCATATTTTCGCTGCCCTTGGTAGTTACCGTACTGCCCGTTGCATATTGGCAGCTTTTCAAAAGAGAAGATAAGTCTGTAAAATGAGAAAGATAAACCCATACCTGATTTTGTTATGCTGTGGCCTTTTCTGCACAGCAGTCGCTTGTGGCCAGTCGCTGACCCTGGACACCTGCCTGACCTTGGCTGTACAGAATGAAGCCTCCTTGCAAAATGCTCGCATTGATGTGGAGACTGCCCGTATGGTCAAGAAGCAGGCTTTTACCAAATATTTCCCCAATGTGAGCGCCACCGCTTTGGGGTACTATGCCATGCACCCATTAGTGGAATATGGTATCGATGACATTGACAATGCCATGGTACGGCATTGGTTGCAGAACCTTTATATGCAATATGGCCGTATGATCGGGCTCCCAGATGCTTTCACCATCGGAGAAAAAGGCTTTTCGGTGGGTGCTACCGTCGTACAGCCACTCTTTATGGGCGGGCAGATTGTACAAGGCAACCGTCTTGCCCAAGTGGGGGTGGAGGCTGCCCAACAACAATATCTTCTGCAACAACAGAGAGTGCTTCTCCAAACAGAACAGTGCTATTGGATGGTCCTCTCCCTGCAATCCAAGAAACAAACCCTTGAGGAGGCGATTCTCTTTGTAGATACGCTCTATCGGGATGTGACCGTTGCCCAAGAGGCTGGATTGCTGACCCGGAATGAAGAACTTAAAGTGGCACTTAAGCGTACTGAACTCCAGTCGGACTTGCTGCGGGTAAATAATGGCATTGTGATGGCCAAGCGGGCCTTGTGCCAACTTGTTGGGGTGCCTTATTCAGAGGGAGTGCAGCTGACCGACACCGTCAATAGGAGGCCGCTACCCCCTGACTCGCTTTATGTGGAAGCTGGGGCCGCTGTGGCCAACCGCCCTGAGTCACGCCTGCTTGAACTGCAGTCCACTGCTGCCCGAATACAGCAGAAGATGTCGGTCGGCGAGGCCCTTCCGCACGTGCTCGTCGGCGCCGGAGCATCCTACGGAAGTTTGCTCAAAGATGAGTACTCCACCAACGGACTAGTCTTCGCTACCGTGCAAGTCCCCTTGACCGCCTGGTGGGAGACTGCCTATAAGCAACGGACCGCCGCACTGAAATTCCAAGCAGCCGAAAATGACAGGAAAGACCTGTCTCAAAAGATGCTCTTGGAGACCGAACACACATGGGATAACCTGCGTGAACAGTATGCCCAAGTGACACTCGCCGCCGAAATGGTAGCCGAAGCCGATGCCAACCAGCAATCGGTCCTTCATAACTACCTCGCCGGACTGGTGCCCGTCTCCGATTTGCTTGAAGCCCAAACTCTCTATCGACAAGCATTAGATCAACAGATGGATAAATTAATTGATTATCAAATTACTATGTCTCGATACAAGCAGATTTCATCCCGGTAATTCGCTGGTTGCTGGATTTTCTATTGAACGACCGTTGGAGGTTGAAAGGATTTTTGTATATTTGCAGTTCCCTTTTGCGAGGGAATTTTTATTTTTAAACAACTGTAAATTAAGTATTTACTATGAAGAAGTATGGTATTTTCACACTGCTTGTCGCAATTTGTTTTTTGATTTTTACCAGTTCTATACCTATGACTACTAAAGCAAAACCCAAAAAGGCCAAATCAGGGGTTACCTTGTCCAATCTGGACAAGTCAGTAAAACCCACCGAAGATTTTTATCAGTATGCATGTGGAGGTTGGATGAAATTGAATCCCCTCAAGGATGAATATGCCCGCTACGGCAGTTTCGACGTGTTGGCTGAAAACAACCAGAAACAACTTCAGGATCTCGTGGTGAATCTCTCTAAAAAGAGAAACGCTGTGGGCACTATCGAGCAGAAGGTAGGCGATTTGTATGCTATTGGCATGGACACGGTAAAGATTGAGAAACAGGGCGCAGAACCCATCAAAGCCGAATTGCAGCGTGTGCTCGATATCAAGCGTGATGGTCTGTCTAAAGCTTTGGCCAAGATGGCACTTGAAGGCTATTATCCTTTCATGGGCTTGTTCGGCTCCTCCGATCCCGACAATAGCGCCATGACTATTGCCTATTTCTGGCAGACAGGTCTCGGCATCGGCGATCGTGACTATTATCTGGATGCTGACCAACAGAAAATCCGTGATGAGTATGTGAAGTTGCTCACTACCATGTTTAGAATCTCTGGCTATAGCCGCATGGCCGGTTTTCAAGGCAACGAGAAAACGATGGCCAAGAAGGTGCTCGCTTTGGAGACTGCCATGGCCAACTTCTTTGTAGATAAGACCGTCCTGCGTGACCCCTATCAAACAATTCACAAATGCACCGTGGAGGATTTTCAAAAGATGATTCCCGCTATTAATCTGGATGAGTATTTGAATGAGCTGAACTTGAAACTGGATACAATCAATGTGGGTCAGCCATCCTACTTTGAAGGTTTGAACTCCCTGCTGATGATTGCTGATATGGACATCATTCGTGCTTACCTGGCATGGAATGTCATTCGTAATGCTGCTCCTTACCTGAGTTCCGATTTTGTGAACGCCAGTTTCGATTTCTATGGCAAAACCCTTTCTGGTCGTGTGGAGAACAGCCAGCGTTGGAAACGTGTCATCAATACCATAGATGGTACATTGGGCGAAGCTTTGGGACAGATGTATGTAAAGTCTTATTTCCCTGCGGAGGCTAAGGTGCGCATGGAGAAACTTGTCAGCAATTTGCAGTGGGCCCTTGGCGAGCGTATCAAGAACTCCACCTGGATGACAGATGCCACAAAAAAGAACGCCCTTGCCAAGTTGTCGGCCTTCCGCGTGAAGATTGGCTACCCTGACAAATGGCGCGATTACAGCGCCCTGACTATTAAAGACGACAGCTACTATGCTAATATACAGCGTGCTAATCGTTTTGAAACGGCCTACGGTCTCTCCAAAATAGGCAAACCTGTGGATCCTACCGAATGGCAAATGACCCCGCAAACGGTGAACGCCTATTACGACCCCAGCACCAATGAGATCTGCTTCCCTGCAGGTATCCTGCAACCGCCCTTCTTCGACATGAATGCTGATGATGCCGCTAACTATGGCGCTATTGGTGTGGTGATTGGCCATGAGATGACTCACGGTTTTGATGACCAGGGACGTAACTACGATCTTAAGGGTAACCTTACCGACTGGTGGACCGAAGAGGACGCCAAAGCTTTCACCGACCGCGCACAGCTTATAGTCAACCACTTCAACTCCATTGAGGTGGCCCCTGGCGTGTTTGGCAACGGCTCTTTTACTTTGGGTGAGAATATTGCCGACAATGGTGGCCTTAACGTATCATATACAGCCATGAAGAAGGCTATGAAAGATAATCCTACCGCCATTAAAGGAATGATGGATGAATTCACGCCTGAGCAACGATTCTTCATTGCCTATGCGGCTGTATGGGCTGCCAATATCCGTCATGAGGAGATTCTGCGTCGCACCAAGACCGACCCCCATGCTTTGGGCCGCTGGCGTGTGAATGCCACCCTTCGCCATATTGACGCTTTCTATGACGCTTTCAATATTAAACCTTCAGATCCCATGTGGCTGGAACCCGAAAAACGTGCTCGCATCTGGTAAACTCAGAAAACATAGCATAAAAAATAATATAGTATGACACAAAAGAAACTGGCTGTTATTGCTTTCGGAGGCAATGCCCTCCTTAAAAGCAAGCAAAAGGGAACTTACAAGGAACAGATAGAGAATGTGACAAACACCTGCCGCTCGCTCATTCCTATGATTGAGGCAGGCTATAACATCGTCATCGGCCATGGCAATGGCCCCCAAGTCGGTAATGTGATGCTTCAGCATAAAGCCGGTAAAGCAACGTATGATGTGGAAGATATGCCCCTTAATTTCTGCGTGGCAGAGACGCAAGGCTCTATCGGTTCCCTGATTGAAGACGGTTTGCGCCATATTTTCGCTGAACAGGGTTGGGACAAAGATACGGTGACCCTTCTCACACATGTGGAGGTGGATGCCAATGATCCCCATTTCTGGAATCCTACCAAGCCAGTGGGACCCTACTGCTCTGCCGAAGAGGCCCAAGAGTACCATGAGGCCACTGGCGATATCTATCATGAAGACCCCAAAGGCAATGGATGGCGCAAGGTCGTCGCCTCGCCCCGCCCAATCCGTATCCAAAACGTGAAACTGGTGCGCCAACTCGCCGATCAGGGTATCATCGTGATTACTGTCGGCGGCGGCGGCATCCCCGTGGCTATGAAAGATGGCTATCTACAAGGCGTAGAAGCCGTTATCGATAAAGATCTCGCCTCCGCACTGACCGCTGTCGAGATTAAGGCCGATGAGTTCTATATCCTCACAGATGTGCCTAAGGTGTATATCAACTTCCGAAAACCTAACGAAAAAGCTTTGGATGAAATCACCGTTTCAGAGGCTCAACGCTATCTCAAGGAAGGTCAGTTTACCGAAGGCTCCATGGCTCCTAAAATAAGGGCAGCCATTCTATTCGTGGAAAGTACAGGACACCCCTGTATTATCACAGAAGCTGGCAAATTAGGCGATGAGTCATGCGGCACCCGTATCATCAAGGGGTAACCCTCATGCCCCTTTACACAAAACAAGAGACAACTTAATAACTTAATAATTTAATAATTTAATAAACAACCAGTTATGGCATTCAATTTAAGAAACAGAAGCTTTTTGAAACTGTTGGATTTCTCTCCGAGAGAGATTCAATTCTTTTTGGACTTGGCTCGTGATCTCAAACGCGCCAAATATGCTGGCACCGAGCAACAGCGTCTGAAAGGCAAGAATATTGCCTTGATTTTTGAGAAGACCTCCACGCGTACCCGTTGCGCTTTTGAAGTCGCTGCCTACGACCAAGGCGCCCACGTGACTTATCTTGGACCTTCAGGCTCCCAAATTGGCATTAAGGAGTCTATGGCCGATACAGCCCGCGTGCTTGGCCGTATGTTCGACGGAATCGAATATCGTGGCTTTGCCCAAGCCACCGTAGAGGATCCTGCCAAGTATGCTGGCGTACCCGTTTGGAACGGTCTTACCAATGAGTTCCATCCTACCCAGGTACTTGCCGATTTCTTGACGATGAGCGAGCATGTGGACAAACCCCTCAACCAAGTGACCTATGCATACCTCGGTGATGCCCGTTTCAATATGGGTAACTCCCTAATGGTGGGTGGTGCCAAGATGGGTATGGATGTGCGCATAGTGGCTCCCAAAGCCCTGCAACCCGATCCCGAACTGGTGAAACAATGTAAGGCTATCGCCAAAGAAACTGGAGCAAAGGTAACCGTTACCGATGATGTCAAGAAGGGCGTTAAAGGCTGCGACTTCCTCTACACGGATGTGTGGGTGTCTATGGGTGAGCCCGTAGAGGTCTGGAAAGAGCGTATCCAACTCCTCAAACCCTATCAAGTCAACAAGGAAACCATGGCTCTCACGGGCAATACTAAATGCAAGTTCATGCACTGTCTGCCCGCTTATCACAACCTGGAAACCCAAGTGGGCCGCGATGTACACAAACAATTCGGTCTCGATGGTATCGAGGTGACTGAAGATGTGTTCGAGTCTGAAAACTCCATCGTTTTCGACGAGGCTGAAAATCGCATGCATACGATCAAGGCTGTGATGGTTGCTACATTAGGCGACTAATCATTATACTTGATGATACACAAAAGCAGGGTACTTTGTGAAGTATCCTGCTTTTTTAATGAATGATGGGAGGAGATATGCGCTTAAACCAGCTTGACTGCTGTGCCAGAAGCGATTACCATCATCATGGCATTCTTGCTGCCAAGCACCTCATAGTCAATGTCGATGCCAACCACAGCATCGGCACCCAACTCCTGCGCGCGCTTCGCCAACTCATTCAAGGCCGCCTCACGCGCCTTGATGAGCTCCTTCTCGTACGAGGAGGAACGACCGCCAAAGACATCCCTGATTCCTGCAAAGAAATCCTTGATAAAATTGACACCCGTGATTACCTCCCCGGAGGTAACACCCAAATAACTGCTTATCTGCTTGCCTGCAATTTCGTTAGTCGTTGTGAGAATCATATTATTATGTTTTTAATGTGTTGTATTTCCTGACTGGTCAACGGGTACTACTTGCTCATCGGTATTTTTCTCTGAGACTGGCTGACTATTGGTTGTCTTGTTCGTTAGGTCTTCTTCCAAGAAATAGGCGCCAAAGAATTCCTTGATGATAATACGGATCAACGTGTATGCCGGTACGGCAAAGAATATGGCCATCACACCACCGATATAACCTGCCATCAAAATGACAATGAAGATTTCCAAAGGATGGGTGTGTGTGCGCTTCCCGTAAATATGCGGCTGGAAGATAAAGTCGTCCAACCCTTTGGCTACTACTACAACGGCAATTACTTTGATGATGGTGTGCACAATCAAGGGCGTCTCAGGGTTGCTGGCTATCAGTGAGGTGAGCGAGATGATGACCCCGATGATGGCGGAAATAACAGGTCCCACAAAGGGGATGATATTTAGCAATCCACCTAAGGTTCCTATCAGCAGAGCCTTTGGAACCTTGAGAACCAAACAGAGCAGGGTCTCGATCACTGCGATGATGAGCATGTCAATGAATACACCTACAAAATAGGATGATAGCTGCTCACCAGTAGCATCCAATATGTTTTCAAAGTTCTGATGGAAACGTTTGGGTAGCCATTGCTTGATCATACGGAAGAAAATGCCGTGATCCTTTAAGGCGAAAAAGGTCATGAACAAAATGCAGAATACCGATATTAGCAAGGTGGAGGCGACATGGAAAGTGTCGCTCACCAAATTTGACATGTCAATCTTGGTGATAGTACGTTGCATCTCTTCTGAAACGAAGGTGGCGAAGTTCTCATCGGCCCCTAAAAAGCCGAATCGCCGAAGGAATGGATCAAAGCTGTTAAGCCACTCTGCAAAACTGTTGCTCAAACTAGTGGCATCTACCGAAAGCAATGAGTTGACTTCTCGCAGGATGACAGGGATGATGAAATAGAATGCTGAAATTAACACCGCTATAATGATGAAAAGGGTGATGACAGCTGACAAGGTGATGGAAAGTTGCTTGCCTTTGACATTGATTTTACCCAAAAGACGCATGATAGGTTGCCCTAAGAAACAAAGCGCCAGAGAGATAAGCATGTAAACGAGAATGTCCCAAAAGAACCACCCCATGAAAACGAGAATGGCTAAAACCACAATGATGGCTATGACACTTGTCTTGTTTGTATTCATTTTTTCTTTTTATCTTTCTTGGTTCTTTTCTTCTTTGGCGGGCTGTTGAAATCTTGCTTGAATGCCAATGCCACACCAGCCGTGTAGTTAATCTGATTGTCGATGATATGATACTCATCGCGCTCGCCGATGTAGGTGTAGGCCTTTAACTTCCAAGTGCCCTTGGGGTTTATGTTGTAGTTCACGATGAAGTCGCCATACATGTTGTTGATGGCTGATGCGTTGCGGTCGTCATAATACCCGATACTGGTCTCAATCGAGATCTTGTCTTTTAACAGATTGGCGCCAGCGGTAACCCCATACTCCGCGGAGGTCTTGTCAGTAGCCTGATTGTATGTGATGCCAAAGGAGCCCTTTTGGTTGGACATCATGTTGCCCAGCATATTGTTGATGATATTGCTGAACAAGTTGAGGCCACTGGCTCCCAAGTCGGTTTCCCCAGAGAACATGTCGTTGGGCATGAAGTTGTTGGTCATCAGGAAGTAGGCGAACTGTTTGGTCAGATTTTCCGTGTTGGTGGTGTCAATGGCATTGTAGAACATGGTGCGAACCTCATTGCTGCTGTTGGGCAACTCAAAGCTGAAGGTGGGCTCGATTTGCTGCATCAGCTGACCGTTTAGATGGATGTAGGAGTTGACATTCACATTGCCGCTCAGGGATTCTTGGGTGAGAATGTTGTTGAGCGATGTTTTGGAGGTTTTGTAGGCGCTAACTTTGACTAACATATTATCCAAGGGCCCATCGAAATGGATGTTGCCACCTGGCACCAGTATGAAGCGAGAGTTGACCACATTGTACAAGGCAATTTTGAAATCACCTGACAACAATTCCAAATTTCCGTACAAGTTCAGTTCATCGTTGGCATCGTTATATAGGAGTTGGAAACGACCGTCAGCCTTGGCATTTACAGTGCCACCAATCGATTCAAGGATCAAAGTCACATCCGATGCATCGGTGACATTGAAGGTGAAGTTGATGTCCAAGGCCATTTTGGACTGTTCTTTCATTAACTGCTCAATATCGTTGTCGGTGGCACTTTCCTTAGGCTTGAAGTAGATGACACTCGATTGTGAGGCAGAGTTGGCCGAGCTGACCTGCAGGGTGATATGGGTGCCATCCAAAGTGGAAAGGTTCGGTCCGATGAATGAGAGCTTGTCACTATTGCCCACAATGTCAATGTCTCCCGACGCATAGCCTTTGCCATAAAAGACACTGTTGACACTCTTCGGAGTATTCAAGGCCATGATGCGGTCGGTGTGAATGTCTAAATCAATGGTCATGTCTTTAAACATCTTATGGCGTATGATACCGCTCATGTATGCTGTGTTCTGCTCGCTGTCGAGAATCTTCATCTGCTTGAAAACAATACCGTCCTCATTGAAAAAAATATCTTGGTCTTTGACAAAGTAGGTGGTGCCGATAGGTGCGATGCCCATATCAGCGTCAATAACGTGCACCGTGCCGTCAAAGTAGGATTTTGTAGGATTTATGTAGATGGCAAGGTCGCCAGAGGCCTTGCCCTTGATGTGGTCGCTGAAGCCCGACAGAAAAGGCGACAGGAATCCTGCGTTCAAAGAGTCGAAAGCGGTCTTGATGGTGAAACTTTTTTGGTCAATCTTGAAATCACCGTTAAGTTTAGCAATGAGATTGTGTTCTTGCTCGATGTTACGGTAACTCTTCTGAATCATCTCGTTGGAAGGCTGCGTCAAGGAGTCTTGGAAGATGCCTCCTGTGAACCCGATTTTTCCAAGCGTGTCGAGCAAAGCTAAGAGATAGAGGTTCCCGATGGGCTCTTCATTGAAAGCGAAGTCGCCAGTGTAGGCCTTGCCAAATACCAGCATCTTGCCATTGCGGTTACCTATATTGATTTGCGCAGAGAGATCTCCGTCCATGGACATGCCAGACAATAATGGATTGATTATGTCCATGTCGATATTGGCAAGGTCCACGGAAAGAATGTTGCGGGTGTTCTTGGCATAACTACCGTTGATGGCAATGCTACTGCCATTGTCGTAGAAGCGAAGATTGTTAACCTCCAGCTTGTTCTTCAGGATATGGATGTCATTGTCATTGTTGAATACCCATTCATGATCGTTGAGATATATGGTGGAATTGCGCAGGGCAAATACAATGTCCTCTGGGCTTTTCAAGGATGCCAGACCACTGAGGTTGCTGTTGTTGGCGTCAGAATTGAAAGGGTTGTGCCAAAGGATGTCATAACGAATGGTGTCGTCCACAGCATCCGCTTGGGCAGAGATGTTGTCAAAGGTTAGCCTTGATTGGTTGACAAATACGATGGCCGAGTCGCCCGATAGATTCAATGCCAGTGTTTTGTTTTGACTGTCGTAGCCAGTGAGTGAGAGATTGTGCACCGCGACTTTGTTACGCAGCGCAAAGAACGGAAGGCTGGCAGAGATGGCACTCTTTGATTCTGTCGAATTGATGTCAATGTCCACAACAGAGTTAGGGGCAATGAATAGGTCAGGAGTGAACAGTTTGGTGACAGAATAGGTTCGGTACGTGTTCAGATGAAACTTCACATAGCCATCGTGGGGTATGGATGGGGTTACAGCAAGATTGTCAGATTTTTGGTTAGTGGACATGATGCTTGGCACTACCTTTTCTAACATTCCGACAAGGGAGTCTTTAAGGGTCATGACTTCATAGTTTGTTTCCAAGGAGGCGTTGGCTATACCGGAAGAGAGAATGTATTTGTGCACATTGTCCAAGTTGATGGCAGTAAAACGCAGTCGCTCTCCTAATAAACTGTCTGTGGCAGTCTTGACACGGATGTTGTCGAAAGCAATGTAGCCGTTGGCGTTGTTGAAATTGTTGCCCCGCATCATGATGGAGAAATTGTCGAAACCCAATTCGAAGTTGGGGTTCTGTTGCAGCGTGTGGAGTACCTTTTGGAAACCTTTGGCGGTGGCGGAATCAATGGGCGGAATGGCAGAGGCTATGGCCCCGGCATTCATGTGCGATAGGGCAACGTTTCCCTGCAAAGACGGACGCTCTTCAGTAAGGTCCAACTGTGCCACCATCTCCCCTTTCAAATTGGGGTCTGTCGTGGTGAGTTCCAAGTTGTAGAGCCGATTCTGATAGTCGCCTTCCACTTTGTTGTGACGGATGCGGTAACCCATGAGTGAAAGGTTGCTGATGTCGCCCGCCACGTGCGCCTGCAAGGTGCTGAAGTCAGCATCAGTGAGTGAACTGCCCCGCATGTGCCCATCAATGTTTAGATCTGCATTGGTGGTGCCCAGAAGTTTGTGGTTGCCTGTTAACTTGGCCAAGTTGAGTCCGTTGGCCTTGACGTTCCCAGTGAGGAGCACCTCCCCGTCACTGGGCAATGTCCGTAAGTCGGCAATAAGCCCTCCTAATGAGGTGGCAGCGTTGAGTTTAGTATAAAAATTGCCAGGGGTACCCACAAAAGAACCGTCCAGATTGACATTGCCAATCTTCTGAACCGTGGATGGCAAGGTGATGTGCTTGCCATTGGGGAGCGTGAAACTGACTAATTCGGGGATATTACAAGAAGCAGAGTCAATCTGCGCACTGATCTGCGCATTCCAAAAGTCGGTGATATCTTTGAAAGAAAAATCGCCAGCCAGCAGGGCGGACAAACCCCAACGGGCTCGCAGGTTGATGAGACTGAAGTCGTTCACATAACCTTGCACACGATCCGACTGGATGGTGAACACATCCTCCATGCCCTTAATGGCTGGTGCCCAACAAGCCACATCGCCCATAGCCAATACAGTAGGCCGTATGCTGGCGGTAATAAGCACTGAGTCGAGAAACTCCCCGTATGTGGCCCATGTGGGATATGAGAACTTGAGGTCCAAGTCTAAGTTGCTTCGGTCGGTACGAGCCTTGAAATTGCGGAAAGTCATGCTGGTGTCGCAAATGTTGAACTGCCCGCTGCCACTGTTCATCGTGAACCCGCCATATTGCGAAAATGACATCTCCTGAAAGTCAGCCGACACATTGTCCCCACGAAGCTTGAAAGGCTTGATGTCCCAGTTAATGTCTTTGAATTCTAAATAACTGTAGTCAATGTCAGGATGACCCTTGGTGTCGTAAACTACCCGACTGTTGTCGTTTATCAACACAAAGCGGGAATCGCTGAGGAGCACATGCTCTCCATCTAACACGAAGGGTTGGTTGTTCTTCTTCTGTAAATTCTTAGCCCATCGGGCAATGTTGATGACATCCTCGCCCTCATAGGTGCGCAATACAATGTTGGCATTTCCTAACTCCACTTTGCCGAATTTCAGCTTCATGGGATTGAGTTTCACCGATAGCAAGCGCCCCTTGATGTCCCCAACAAAAATCATGTCGTTATTGTGATGATCGGCAATGCGAAAGTCGTGGGCTATGATTTTGAGGGTGGGCGTGACCATGATGTCCTTGAGCGAGATTTCCGAACCCCACTGTTCACTGAGCTTTTGGGATACCTTGTTGACAGCAAAGGTCTGGATGGCTGGCACAAAACAAAGCCCTGCAATGAGCAAGTCAAAGGCTATGAGACCCAGAATCACCCAAAGGAGTATCTTCCAAATTTTTTTTCTACTTTTGCCGCTCACAATATTATGCCTATGTCAGTTTATATTCTCGGTATAGAATCCTCATGCGACGACACTTCAGCGGCCGTCATTGAGGATACGACCATTCTCTCTAATGTCATTGCCAGTCAAAAGGTTCATGCGGAATATGGCGGGGTGGTTCCCGAGTTGGCGTCCCGCGCACATCAGCAGAATATCATCCCCGTGATTGACACGGCATTAAAGCGTGCAAAAATACATAAAAATCAATTATCCGCCATCGCTTTTACAAATGGCCCCGGATTACTTGGTTCCCTGCTGGTGGGTAGCTCTTTCGCCAAGGCCATGGCCTATAGCTTGAATATCCCTTTGGTGGAGGTGGATCACCTGCAAGCGCATGTGTTGGCCAATTTTTTGCAAAAGCCTGATGCTCCTAAGCCCGTGCCACCATTTCCATTCCTGTGCCTCACCGTGTCGGGTGGTCATACACTGCTCCTACAAGTGAACGACTATTTCGACATGCAGAAACTGGGCGGAACTATTGATGATGCCGCTGGAGAGGCCTTTGACAAGGCTGCCAAGATTCTTGGGCTACCCTATCCCGGGGGACCCGTCATCGACAAGTATGCCCAAGAGGGTGATCCCAACCGCTACCAATTCTCCATCTCCCACTTGCCTGGCCTCGACTATAGCTTCAGTGGCCTCAAGACCTCCTTCCTCTATTTCGTGCGCGACAATCTGAAAGAGAATCCCAACTTTATCGAAGAAAATATCCATGATTTAGCGGCTTCCATCCAACAAGCCATAGTACAGTCACTGATGAATAAGATGGAGAAAGCGGTCAAGCAGACCCGTTGCAAGGAGCTGGTCTTCGCGGGCGGCGTATCCGCCAACTCGGCCCTGCGCGCCGCCGCCCAGAAACTGGCCGACAAGTACCACTGCAACCTCTATCTCCCCTCCCTCGATCTGACCACCGACAACGCCGCCATGATTGCCGTCTGCGGGTATTTCAAATATCTGAAGAAGGAGTTCGTCAATGTTGATGTGGTACCGTACAGCAGCAGCCGGTAATATTCGATCTTTTCAACGTCATTGAAGAATAGCTTTTTTTGCTATCTTTGCCGTTGCAAGTAATAGGAAACCATATACAGGTCGCAAATACAAATTTGATTATGAACAATATCATGGATTTCTGGCGCAGCGAGTGGAATGCGGTCACTGACACGAGCGAGATGACGGGCATCAATGATGAGCTTGGCACGGCCCCCCTTATGGGAGTACATGAAATAAAAGGTGGTTGGTATAAGGATGAGAATGGTGATATAAAGTGGACGGAGTGTAAAAGTCCTATAGAGTGGTCTGAAGCCAAAGTAGAAGGATCTTTCTTGGGTGAAGCTGTTGTCAATATCAAAGGTTCTCTAAATGAAAAATTAGGCTCTAAGAAGAAAAACGATGCTGGTTACGATGGCAAACATACAGATGGGTACATTGACGGTGAAGGAGCGATAACGGCTGAAGTAAAGGTATATGGACCAGGAGGAGAAAACGATAAAAAAACATATATTGGGTTCACCATGAGTTCAGATTCGGAATTGTTTGGGGCAATTGCCAGTGGGACATATAGTTTAAATTATGATTCAAAAGGGAAGAGTGGTGCTTTGGAATCTCATTGGGCAATAAATAATAGAGGAAAAGTAGATGCTCTGAATGGGAATAACCCTAATCCCAATTCAAAATTGAAAGGAACCCCATACAAAAATGGAATATTTATCCATGCTACTAATAAAAGTGGATATGCCGGGACTTATTATGATAAATATAACATTTTGCATGGCATTTCAGAAGGTTGTATATTGATTATTCCTTCTTGTCGTACGAGTGGAAATGGTTGGGATGAGTTTAACGAACAATTAGAAGGCGTTAATAATGGAACAATAATACTTGATAGAATATAGGGTCATGAAAAAAACTGTTATAATCATTGTTTTGTTTTTTATGTATTGTGAAGGTTCCCCACAAAGCATAGGGGTTTTTGTTAAATCGGAAAGCCAAAACAAGCAGATAAGTATTTACAATGACGAGCTGTCTGAAAGGGTGATTCATACCATAATGGAAGATACAGTGTTTGAACCTTGGTACAGCCTTTCTATTTACGAAGACTCTCCCCTTCGTTTTAAAGTAGGAATTGCCACATTTGATGATGTCACTCGCTTGATAGGCTGGATTGATAAAAAACATTGTGGTGTTTTTTTACGAATCTATGAAGAAGATCATAATATTGTCAGACTGTATAACGCTCCTACAGAGCAATCAAGGTGTGAAGAACATGTTCTGGGAACAGGTTATCATGAAGTCTGGGTGATAGGAGCAGATATAAAAAGTGGATTTCTTAATGTTGCTTTCAAAGAAGAAGGCAGGCTATACACTGGTTGGACAAAACAATATTGTTCTGACTATTTGTCAGATTAAATAAATATTTGCATTGTTGTCCACAAAAAACTATCTTTGCCGTTGCGATCAACACGGAAGAAAACAACAAAGAACACAAAAAAACAAACCACTTAAATTTTTAGTCTTATGATAACAGATCAGATTGACAATTTGCAAGCGTTGCGCGAATACTTGCAGGACGAGAGTTGCCAGACACATGAACCGTTTATAAAATTAGGAGAAGGAGCAGCCCCGACTTTGGACTATAAGCTGCCACAAAGTGTTAGTTTTGCCACTTACGGAGACGTTCCTATTCAGGTAGAGAGAGGTTGTTTCAAGGCACAGTGTTTGCAACCACCTGCCAATAATTATTTTGCAAATGTGGAGGTTGCGGAAAGGAATACCACTTTAGAACAGGATATAAAGGAGACTATTCAACTTCAGGATACTGGAAACACTTTGGTAGCCAACGTGGAATTAATACATAAAAACTTGGATGACGGCAAGACAGATTTGGAGGCGATAGCGAATCAGGTTGATGATGAAGCAACCAAGTTGACGGCAAAGAACACTTTTCTTAATGAAAAGCAATTAGCCAAGTTTGCGAGAAACAATTTGCAACCAATAGTAGTGGAGAAGTTGAACGGATATGGGAGCAAGGTCAGATTTCTAAAAAAGCCATCGGAACAAAATGTTACCCCAAAGATCTTTGTTATCGAAGAGTATAGGACCAGTACCTTCCTCGGCCGCTATGGAGCAGGAAGAACCCTGCAGACATTCTCGCTGTTACCGGGAGAGAAAACGACCATTACCATAAGAACATATAAGGATCAGACAACTACAAAAACACAATCCGAGAATTTATTGGACAGTGTGAGCCAAAGCAGTATTGATGAGATGGAAAAATTGTTGGAGGAGGAGTGCGGATCAGACTGTAGTTATACTACGAGTGAAACCAATCAAGCCAAAATTGATGTCAGCTTGTCTGCAAAGTTGTTCAAAATAGTGTCGGCTTCTTTGTCAGCGGGATATAGTCATGAGAAAAATGTAACAGCCAGCAGGTCTTCCAATGCTCGAGCTTTGAATCGTGCATTGGAGATGCATGTTTCTCAGAGTAATACATCAAGAAATATAGAAATCAACACTACTACCAGCGAGGAGATTAATGAAGGTGAGGAATACACCACGGTACGAGAGCTGCAAAATATTAATAAAAGCCGAGTATTGAACTTTGTGTTTCGACAGTTGTTGCAAGAGTACATCAGTATTACATATTTGTCCAATATTAAAATAGCATATACAAATGGTTACATGGATTCGCTCAGAGTTGTGGATGTGGAGGATTTGGATGAGTTGTTGGAGGATGTAATAAATGAGGAAGATAGGTTGAGAGTAAAAAAATCAATCTTGAAAAAATACCATAAAGTTATGAATCATAAAGGGGATATGGTGGATTTTTTGGAGTTGAAGACGGTGGAATATGATGATTATTTTGAGGAGGGTTTGACTGAAAGCTACTGGACCCGGACACAGAAAAAAGACTCATACGGAGAAGAAGAGTCTGCTATTGAGGTCCCAGGCGTCATTCTACAGGTGCAGACAAACATTTTGAGGACACCGAGCTTGGTGGTGGATGCATTGTTAGGCCAAGGACAAGCATTAGACTGTTTCAATATCAAGGCGCAGGATGCCATAGCTGTTGGTGAGAGCCTAAAGAATCTGGAACTATTGCAGAAGATTGAGATTATGGAAGGGATATCTGGTACCGAGCAGAAGGCGGAACTGTACAAGAAAGTCTTCGGTGAATGCTGTAGCTGCCCGCAAACGCAAATCATCAATGGATAACAATTATTCAGTAGAGACGCAATGTACTGCGTCTCTACTATTGTTCAATCAAAACAGTGAGAATATGAACAATATCATGGATTTCTGGCGCAACGAGTGGAATTCGGTTACTGACACGAGTGAGGTGACGGCGGCGGTTTTTTTAGAAACAGACGAAGATTATCCTAATGGCTACTATAATAAAAGCGGAAAATATTTAGGAACAGACTCAAAAGACGGGAAAGTATATGTTGCCGATAGGCGAGAAACAACAAAAGATAAATTAGGGAATGAATATTCATCCTACATAAATCCCATTAATCTGGGAGTAACACATAAGGAATTTCAAGTTATGGCAAGAGTGTTGTTTGAAGAGGCTTCATCTTTAGGTGATAAAAATGAATGTCTGTGGATAGCTCATGCTGCAAATAATGCCAAAGACAATAACGCAATAGATTGGAGAAAAAAGAATCAGACACTATATCAGCAATTGACAGATTCCGGCTATTCTAAAACCTCCGCTGCGCGAAATGAAACGACATTGAATACGTCCCAAAATAATCAGAAAGCTTTAAATGTACGATTCGCATTGATACATGTTTTAAGAGAAGGAAAAGATCCAACGGATAATTCTGTTTTGTGGGATGGTGTGGATTTCCTTGTGAAAGGATTGGATCACAATAAATTCAAAGAATATACACAAATAACGATTTCCAATGAAATATTGTTGAAATTTGTTAATTCATTTGATGGTAAAGAGGCAGAGGTTTTCAGAAACTCTCAACAGATGGAATTCATTCAAGAAGGAAAAGGAAAGTATCATTCTTTGATTGCAACTGGCACTTATGGGCAAACAATATTTTGGAGATAGGGAGAATGAAAAAACTATTGAAAATAATTTCGGGCATTTTTTTGATTTTTTTACCAAGTTTTGCTTTCGGCCAAAATTCGGCATCTTCTGAGGACACATTATTCTATAGATTTCCTCGAGGATTTTTAAAAAGGGGAATAGCGGAAGATTTCTTTACCTATAAAAGTATTAATATTTCATCATATTATGTAATTGAAGACTCCCTTACTGTTGATTTAAATAATGATGATGCGGATGATATGGTTTTGCGGCTTTCTCCGACATATTTGTACGAAGAAAAACATCAGTCCGATTTTTTGGCTGATTCGATGTGTTTCAGATCCATGCTGGTATTGCTACAGAATCCCCAAACAGGAAATTATAAGATACAGGATGTTTATTATCAACAATATGATGGAATGGGATGAGTAATGTCCTGTTATAACAGAATGCAAAGAAGTGCCGAAGGATTCGAAACTGTTTATCAGGCTGGAGCCCACTATAATTGGGAATTTAAGGTGTCCTATGTGTTCGATCAAGATACCTTGTTTGTAAAAGACATTATCACCCGCTGTAAATACAACATAGCTGAATTTGACACAGCGATAATAACATGTTTTAACCGAACTCCTGCGGTAACGATAAACATTCAATCCTATTTGGAAGACAGTTGTTTGTGCTGTCTGATATGGCCAGAGCCAAGAGATGAAACAACTGAGAAAGATTCTATTTCTCCACAATGGTTGGATTCTGTGGTATGCCGTCCAGATAACACATATTGTACTTTTGTAGATACTATGAGTCCCCGTTCAAGTGTTCCAGTGGAATTGCAGGAAATCTTTCAACGGTGTTATCAATCGCATCACCCTTCGGTAAGAAATCAGATATTTGAAATCCACCATCGAAATCTTATATTATATGTGGTGAGATACAACGAATCGGGAGTGGATAAACTCGAGGATTATTATTTTTGGCTTTTTAATCCAAAGACAATGCAAGTGTCTTCTCAACCGTTCATGATTGGTGGCACGTGGATTGCAGAAGGAGAAGAGGGATTTGACTTCAAACTCATGACAAGGCCATTGATGGAGCAAAGAGGAAAAAAATTGATTTTTAGAGAGCGAAAGCACAATGGAACAACCTATAATGCTATTATGCAATACAAACTCACATACGACAAAAATCTCAATTGGCGGATAAAATACATAGTAGAAGAAAAATCATTGGTTGAGACACCTGTGTTTGAGGAATTCAAATCTGTTGTTATCAGCAGGCATTATAGGGGAAACAAGGTTTTCAGTTATGGGCTTTACGATTTGCAGCATGGCAGGACGGAGAAAATCGGAGAATATAGAGTTGCTGGCAATGGTACTATTTTCAAAGTTAAAGCGGTCAATCACACTCATCTTGCGAGTATGATAGTCTCTTCGTATCCAGAAAATGCTGTTGGATATATGGAGACATTATGGAAACAAAAACATGGGATAATCAACTATTAAACAGTTTGACAGCTTATGAACAATGTCACGGATCTTTGGCACGACGAAAGAGATACCCTGTGTTATAAATGAAAGAACAACGGCAGGGGGTTGCCTTTATTGTCCAAATATTGTGTATTTTTGCCCCCTTATTAATGAAAGTCTATAGCGCTAAAGGCCAACAGCCAATAGCCAACGGCTAAAGTCAAAGTTTAAAGTCAAAGTTCCCATGCGTTCCCCTCTCATTTTCCTCTTCGCCCTTGTCATGCTGCTGACCAGCTGTCACCAGAACCGTCTGCAGCAACTCTCCGGCACTTGTTTCGGCACGATGTACCATATCACCTATATGGGCAATGAGGACAAGGAGCTGCCTGCCCGAGTGGACTCCCTCTTGGCAGAGCTTAACAGTACTTTCTCTATCTTCGATACCACTTCGTTGATTTCGCGCATTAACGCAGGCTCGGACAGTATTATAAACGCGGATTTTGAGAAAGTTCTGTGTTGTGCCTCCGAGGTGGCTTTTCAAACCGGCGGGGCCTTTGATTTCACCGTGCAGCCGTTAGTGGAGCTCTGGGGCTTCGGGCGCAACAAGAAACCCCAACAAGTTAGCCCCGAACAGCTTGACTCGGTGCGAAAGTTCGTCAACTACAATTTAGTGGCGTTGCGCGACAGTGTGCTCGTCCGCATGGATCCTCGCACACAACTCAACTTCAACGCTATCGCCAAAGGGTATGCTGTGGATAAGATGGCGCAATTCCTGCTCCAGCAAGGCTATGAGAACTTTATTGTGGAGATTGGCGGCGAGGTGGTCTGCGCCGGCAACAAGGATGGCCAAGAGAACGGACGACCGTGGATAGTGGGCGTCCAGACACCCACGGCCGACAAAGAGGATGCCGTGAAAAGCAGTGACGTTCGTTTTCCCCTTTCGGGTCGCGCAGTGGCCACTTCCGGCAACTATCGCAACTACTTCGAGAAGGAGGGCAAGCGCTATACCCACATCCTCGATCCCCGCACCGGCACGCCCGAGAAGACGAACCTGCTCAGCGTCACTGTATTGGCCCCCGACTGCATGGCCGCCGATGCCTATGCCACTGCCTTTATGGTGATGGGCATTGAGGAGTCCATGCGGTTTCTTGCGAAACATCCCGATTTGGACGCTTACTTCATCTTTGATGAAAAAGGACAGTATCAGACTGCCTGCACGCATTTTTTTAGGGAATAACAAACGATTTGCTCAAACCTATTGTTCATCTACTTTTCTCAAAAAATATGTAGTTTTGCAGCCTTGAATTATCATCATTATCATGGAAGAATTAGGAAAGAAAATCATAGAAGCCCTCTCAACGGGCAAGACTGAAAAGTTGAATTACAAACAGATAGCGGCCAAGGTCGGAATTTTCGACAAGAAGGGCCGCGAACAGGTGAAGCAGACCATCGACCGTTTGGTGGCCGCTAAACAACTGCTCAAGTCGGGCCGCGGCAAGTACCGGATCAACTACAAGCAAGTCAGCGGCAAAGACTCGCACCGCAACTATGTGGTGGGCCGTATCGAGATGAAACGCAGCGGTATGGCCTTTGTCGTCCCCCAAGAAGAGCCTGTCAATAAGACTGATGAATCGCTTTCCGATGACATCTTTATTGCCGATGGCAATTTGGGTACAGCTCTCCACAACGACATTGTCAAGGTGCTGGTCTTCCCGACGCGCCGGGGCAAGCGTCGTGAAGGCCAGGTGGTGGAGGTGGTGACCCGCAGCAAAAAACAGTTGGTGGGTACCATCAATATCCAGAAAGGGGTGGCCTACTTTATTCCTGATAACGCCTACTTCCGTCGCGATGTCATCATCCCAGGCCGCCTGCTCAAGAAAGCCAAGAGTGGCGACAAGGTGGTGGTGGTCATCACCGACTGGGTCCATGGCACGCGTAGCCCGCTGGGCGAGGTGATCCATGTGCTCGGCAAACCCGGCGGCAATGAGGTGGAGATGCTCTCCATCCTTGCCGAGAACGATTTTCCGCTCAAATTCCCGAAAGCCGTGGAGGAGGCTGCAGAGGCTATCCCCAAGGAGATTACCGCCGACGATCTGAAGGGCCGCCGCGATTTCCGCTCTGTGACGACCTTCACCATTGATCCCGAAGACGCCAAGGACTTCGACGATGCCCTCTCTTATGAAAAATTAGGAGAAGGCCTCTTCCGTGTGGGTATCCATATAGCGGACGTTTCTCACTATGTGAAACCTGGCTCCGCCATTGATGCCGAAGCCTACGAGCGCGGAACCTCCGTCTATCTCGTGGACCGCACTATTCCGATGCTGCCCGAAGCGCTATCCAACAACCTGTGCTCTTTGCGCCCCCATGAGGACAAACTCTGCTATAGCGCCGTCTTCGATATTGACGAGAATGCCAAGGTGCACAAGGAGTGGTTTGGACACACGGTTATCAATTCCAACCACCGCTTCAACTATGAGGAGGCACAGGAGATTATCGAGACAGGCAAGGGCGATCTTGCGAAGGAAATGTTACAGCTACATAAGATTGCCCAAGTGCTCCGCAAGAAACGCTTCGACAATAATGCCATCAACTTTGAGACCGAGGAGGTGAAGTTCAAACTTGACGAGAACGCCCATCCCATCGGGGTCTATCTCAAGGTCCAAAAGGAGGCTAACTGGCTGATAGAGGAATTTATGCTACTTGCTAACCGCCGCGTGGCTGAGAAGGTGGGCAGGAAGCGGACCAACCCTGACAAACCGAACGTGTTTGTCTATCGTGTCCACGACAAACCCCTTGACGAAAAACTCAATACATTCAAGAACTTTGTGAAAAAGTTAGGCTTCGACCTGCGCACCTCCTCCGTAAAGACACTCAACGCTTCCCTGAATAGTATGCTCGCCTCCGAGAAGGGCAAACCTGACTACAATATGCTCAGTAAACTCTCCATTCGCATCATGGCACGGGCAGAGTATTCCACCGACAATATCGGCCACTACGGACTGGCTTTCCCTTACTATACCCATTTCACCTCGCCCATCCGCCGCTATCCCGACCTGATGGTGCACCGGCTCCTCGACCGCTTCTTGACCAACCAGGACCCTGTGGACCGTGACGAGTACGTCGAATACTGTAAGCACTGTTCCCAGATGGAGCAGCAGGCTACGCAAGCGGAGCGTGACTCCGTGAAGTACAAGCAGGCCGAGTACTTGATGGATAAAGTAGGGGAGGTGTTCGATGCGACCATCTCCGGCATCTCCAAATGGGGTGTCTATGCTGAACTGTCAGAGTCCCACTGCGAAGGTATGATTCCAATGAAATCCTTCGATGACGACTTCTACTATATTGATGAGGAAAACTATACGCTCGTAGGCCTACATAAGGGACGCGCGCTCCGGTTCGGGGACCCCATCAAGGTAAAGGTCGTCTCTGTGGATCTGATTAAGAAACAGATGAATTTTGATATCATATTTTAACTGGCGACCATTAACTAATGGTTTATAGCCAACGACTATTTCTTGATTTTATCACTTTTTGCGCCAGTCAATACCGAGCATTGGGAATCAGGCAATTAAAAAATTATTCGGGTGGTGCAAGCATGGCGAGCGGCTCTTTATACAGTACTTGGACAAAAGGGCAAGGAAGGACGCCTACTTTGATGGCTGCCTATTTAGGACATTGTTGGCCTTTAATATAGGAAATTATTGTATGGATATATCTGAATGTGCAACTTCTTGATCTCTTCATACAGTATATCCTTCATCTCTTGGATATTTTCCTTGGTCTTGGCGGAAACAAACAGCGCCTTCTGCTGATTGTTGGCCATCCAAGTGGATTTTAGCTCCTCCAAGGTGACGTTCTCTTTGGTTTTGGGAGTCAGGTCATCGGGCGATTTTTCCACCCATGTATATTGGTCTATCTTGTTGAAGATGATAATCATAGGCTTGTTGGCAGCCTGGATTTCCGCCAATGTCTGGTTTACCACGGCAATCTGCTCTTCGAATTCCGGATGGCTAATGTCCACCACGTGTAGTAACAGGTCGGTTTCGCGTATTTCATCCAAGGTGGACTTGAACGACTCCACCAGTCCGTGGGGTAGCTTGCGGATGAATCCTACTGTGTCTGACAATAGGAACGGCAGGTTCTGAATGACCACTTTGCGCACGGTGGTGTCTAAGGTGGCAAAGAGTTTGTTTTCGGCAAATACGTCGGAGTTACTGAGCAAGTTCATCATGGTGGATTTGCCGACATTGGTGTAGCCTACCAAAGCTACGCGAACAAACTTATCTCGATGCCCCCTTTGGGTGGCTTTCTGTTTGTCAATCTCCTTCAGCCGTTTTTCCAATAGAGATATGCGTTGTCGGATGATACGCCGGTCGGTCTCAATCTCCTTCTCGCCAGGTCCTCTCATGCCGATGCCGCCTCGCTGTTTCTCTAAGTGCGTCCACATACCCGTCAGGCGAGGCAAGAGATCGGAAGAGCGTCGTGTAGGGAAAGAGTGTAGA
>CALDIA010000064.1 GCA_937901455.1 uncultured Bacteroidales bacterium
ACATAGGAGTAGAAGGAGACGGCTCGGCGGTTGTTGCGGAAGGTGGAGTTGGAGCACTGGACGATGCCGCCGGCAGTGAGCCATTCGTTCCCCTCGAGGCCTGTTCTGATGGCGCAGTGGGCATTCTCTATGGTGGCTCCGTTGAGCAGGGTGACGGTGCCCTGGTTGGCGGCGGTCTGGTGCTTGGTGCGGTCGCCCACCACCTCGATGCCCTGCCACATCTCATTGGCACAGGCGGAGGTCAGCGTGCCGCCGTCCACGATGAGCTTGTCCCCGGGACGGACGATGAGGCGGGAAGAGGATCTGCATAATAGAGTGTCAGTAATGGTCAAAGTTGCAAGAGAATCAATAGTGACTTCTACAGGCATAAATGTTTTCACTGACCATGTAGTGTTGGAACTGATATGGAAAGGTGTGGTTGATATGGGGAAAGGATTTGACAATACTGAAGTAATATTGATGCTTTTCGTCATCGTGTACATCAGTCTGCTCTGTTGGTAAACATTCACAGTAAGAATACCCATACCGGTACTTGTTGGTATAATAGTCACAGAACTGCCGTTGTCATATGCGATACTCATATTCGGTGTGGTCGTCCAGGAGTATGTGAATAATTCAGGGTGCAGGATGTCGCATGTGTAAGTTTTTCTATCACAATCAGACAATGTGTTGTCACCGCTAATAGACGTGTCGTATCCATATTCCATAGCAAAAACCACAGCCTTGTGTGCATCAACCAAACCATAGCCCATTTCTTGATTCCAAGTGCCATTAGGATAGGTATTACTGATTTGGTATGATGTTGTTCCTATTTTTTTTGTGGTAGACTCTATAATGGATTTAACCTCGCTAGCTGTCAGATTATTATTGGCAGATAACATTAAGGCAGCTACACCTGCCACTTGGGGGCAAGCAGCAGAAGTGCCACCAAAGCGACCTGTATAGGCTAAATAATTGATTCCGGAAGATGGAAGTGTTTCGTTATTATTTGAGTCTGGGTTGTAACCTTGAGAACCAGGGATGTCTATAGACCAAACCTCAAATTTTTCCCCTGATATTTGAGAAGGATATGCTTTATGAGAAGGAGCTACAACAGATATTTTATCACCATTAGGACTATAATTGGCCACATAGTTATTTCTGTCAGAAGCGCCAATTGTGATCATTATTTCATTAGGACAATTTGCGGGGAATAAAACATATCCGCTGTCGTTATTTGCGCGATGAGCTGTGTTGCCAGCCGAAAAGGTTATTATACATCCTTTACCATTACGTCCGTTAAGTGTAGCATTGTTGATGGCATTTACTATTGCAGGGAAAGCATTAGGATTTGAAGTGTTTACGCCCCAACTATTAGAAATGATATCAGCACCATTGTTAGAAGCAAAATCTATGGCCGCCACAAAAGCATCTGTCGCATTATTCTCAAAAGGAACACGTATAGGCATGATCAGGCAGTTTTGAGCAATGCCAGCAATTCCTTCATTGTTGTGCGTGGCACCAATAATTCCCGAACAAGCGTTACCGTGGTTGTCATTCCCGACAGGCGACGGGTCGTTCTCCGAAGAACCATCATACGTAGCAGCAAAGTTGCTGCCGGATAACCTTATTTGCCTTGAACTGGGCAAATCTGGATGATTGTTTGTTACCCCACCATCAATGATAGCAATTATAATTGAAGAAGTACCATTTGTGATATTCCATACTTCAGGAGCATTTATGTCTGCATCTATGGTAGTCACATGCCCGTCATTTATGGTTTGTCCTATACTGTGCAAATAGAATTGATACGAGAAATATGTATCGCTAATAGTGTCTGTACATTGTTGAAAATTCACTACAAAATTTGGATGTGAAAACAACACCAAACCAGACTCTTGTAGTTTGTTTGCAATTGACAAATCGTCATACTCATAGCCCTCAGACACTTTAGCCAATACGTAAGAAGTGCTAATCTGAAGAATTTCTAAGGGAAACGATTGAACAATGATTTCTAAATTATTCTCATGATTTGGCCAAAACAATATTTGTCCATTACAGCCCAATAGTTCTCCTTCCTCTGTTTTAAAAACGGGATATACCATCAAATTCTCTTTTCTGGCTTTTTCCCTATTCGCTACTATTGCATATCTTTTATTTCGTGAAATTACCAAAGTAGAATTATTGGAAATATAATTATTAACAAATGGGTTGTCATTTACCAACAATACGGTATCTGTAGGAAAGATTTGCTTTTGTTGATCAAAGCAATAATAATATTGCGTTTGACCATTTAAACAACACAATACCAAAGAAATAATTAATATAGTTCTTCTCATATTCAATGCTTATATATGATTTGAACTTCAGGCAAATCATATACTAAATAAAAATCTTCGCAAATTCTACAATTAGGTGTCATTTGATATCTTCCTTTTATTTCGCTTCCAACTGGAAGCTCGGCGTTAGGTTTAGAGTATGTTTTGACAACATTCTCGTATTGTGTGCCATTAATGGATACTACACCCCCGATATCAGCAGGTGACTGTACCTCAATAAGATAGCCGTAATAATCGTTTGTGCAATGCTCATATCCTATTATTTTTCCTTTCATCATGTAGTTGTTTTGTCTCTTGCAGCTTAATATGGTCAAGAGAAGAATCGAAAAAACAAATAATAGAAAAGGCGTAATGATTTTATTTATTTTCATAATTTTTTATATTTAGTATTTGACGTTTTTTAATTCACATACCTCTATTTTTATTTGCCAAATTATTTTGACTATTTTAATAAATAGTCAAGACAAGCAATTATGCTGCAAAGATACTATTTTTTCAGCAGCGCGTTGGCTTCGGCGACAGTTATTTTTTTATCACCCTGAAAAGCAATGACAAAGGCATCTGTGTATTGAGGCTTAACCTTGTTCAGAATCTCGATGGCCTGCGACTGGGTTGGCTCATCGCCCGCAGTATATTTCCATGTGTTATTCTCGTGGTAGAAGTTCACCTCTGGAATATTGCTGAATCGGCTATCGGAGAGAGCTATTTTCTTGGGGGAACTCATAAACTGTACTTTGAAGTGCACATCGTTCTTGAAGGTCTTCTCCGAAATGGCCGGGGTGATGACGGGCTTCTCCTCTTTCTCTTTTTCGTTTTCCGTGACGGTGGAGGGTTCCTCGGTGGGTTCGGTGGATGCCAGCGGGGTTGCCGGCGTGCTCTCCAGATGTTGGTTGGTGACGGTGTTGTAATACTCCACAAAGCCTTTGTAGATGGCGGTGGCTATCTGGTTTTGTTTGGCGTCTTGGGTCAGGTATTTCTCGTTCTCCAGGTTGGTCAGGAAGCCTAACTCGATAAGGATGCTGGGCATGGCCACCTTGTAGAGCACCCAGAAGCCGGCCTGTTTGATGCCGCGGTTGACGAAGTGGTTGGTGCTGATCATGTTCTGCTGCACCTTGTTGGCCAGCAGGATGGAGTTGGCCAGGTAGGCGTTGGAATAGAGCGAAAATATGATGCTGGCCTCCGGCGAGTTGGGGTTATAGCCCTCGTAGTTGTTCTCGTAGTTCTTCTCCTTCAGCATGGCGGCATTCTCGGTGCGCGCCACCGCGAGGTTGGCTTCACTCTTGTGCAAGCCCATCACCCACGTCTCGGTGCCGCCGGCGGAATGGTTCTCGGCCGCATTGCAGTGGATGGAGATGAACAGGTCGGCCTTGTTGGTGTTGGCAATCTGCGCCCGTCGGTACAACTCCACGAAGACATCCGTCTTGCGCGTGTAGATGACCTTCACATTCGGGCAGTTGTCGGTGATCAGCTTGCCTAATTTCAGCGCGGTGGAGAGGCACACGTCCTTCTCTTTGGAGTGGGCGCCAAGACAACCGGAGTCATGACCGCCATGCCCCGCATCGATGACCACCTTGAACGGTTTCTGCTCTGTTTGGCCGCAAAGCACCCCGCCCATAAAAAATATCACCCAACACAATAAGTACCATATTTTTTTGTTCATAATACTAAAACTTTAAGTATTTTTGCACTTTATAATTTAAAAGCAAAAATAAATTATATTGCTTAATTAACTCGTTTTTGGATAAAAAATTATACACATACGATTTTTTATATTTCCGAAGGATCTTTCTGTGTCTGACAGTCCTTTGTTTCTGCTCGTATGTGCAAGCGCAACGACCGCGGAAGGCTCCTCAGCAATCGGTGGACACCGCCGTCATGGTGACACCTCTTGACAGTGTGCACTTGGACTCTCTTGTGCGCGCCAGCAAGTCTCCAAAGCGCATTTCCCCCAACGCGATCGAACAGATTGTGTACTACAGTGCAGAGGATTCTACCGTTAACGACCTCCAAAACCGCTTCACCTATCTCTTCGGTAATGCTGTGGTCAAATATGAGGACATGGAGTTGCGCGCCGACTACATAGAGATTGACTTCCGCAACAATGAGCTATATGCTTCCGGGGTAATCGACACCTCGGGCACCCTGCAAGGCAACCCTGTCTTTGTGCAAGGCGAGATGGAGTACAAGGCTCGCGAAATCAAGTACAACTTCACAACACACAAAGGCAAGATCACCCATGTAATCACCACTGAGGACGAAGGGTTCATTCATGGTGAACAGGTCAAAAAGATGGGCGACAATGAGGCTTTCATCAAGAATGGCAAATACACCACCTGCGATCTGGAGAGCCCGCACTATGAGATTGCCTTCACCAAAGCCAAGATTATCCAGCACGACAAGATCATCATAGGGCCCGCCTACCTGAGTTTCTCAGGAGTACCTACCCCGCTGGCTTTGCCATTCGGTTTCTTTCCGCTTGAGAAGACCCGACGATCGGGCTTCGTAATGCCCAACATCGGCGAGTCCGCCAGCCTGGGCTTTTATCTGCAAGACCTTGGCTTTTACTTTGGCATCAACGAGAACCTTGACCTCTTGTTGTCGGCAGACATCTACACCCGCGGATCCTGGGCCATCAAGGCTCAGTCCAACTATGTGTACCGCTACAAATGCAAAGGTCAAATCAAGGCAGCCTTCTCGCAAACCTACATGGGCGAGCGACTCATCGACTCATCCTTCTACCATTCCAACGACTTTAAATTATTTTGGGACCACCAGCAGGACGTCAAGTCGCACCCCACCACTCGCTTCAATGCCCACATTGACATTGTGAGCTCCAACTATGCCAAGTACAACATGACCTCCACCAACGACTATCTGTCGAACCAATACACTTCCTCCATCAATGTCTCCACATCCGCCAAAGACGTCTTCTTTGTGGATGCCTCCCTCTCCTATTCGCAGAACACAGGAACCAAGGCCATCAACCTGAAGCTGCCAGACATCAGCATGTCGGTCATCCAGTTCTACCCCTTCCGCAAGAAAAACAAGGTCGGATCGCTGAAGTGGTTTGACAATATCTCCATGAAGTGGACCTCGCAGTTCACCGGGCAGGTGGACACTTACGACTCGCTCTTTTTCAAGTCGCAGACGTGGACTGACATGAACATAGGCATGATGCACACCATCCCCCTGACCATCCCCATCAAAATTGCGAAGTTGATTAATTGGAACACCGTGGTGACCTTGACGGAGAAGTGGTATTTGCAGAATTACACTCGCGACATGACCATCGACACAGTGGATGACGTGGCCTATGGCGTTGTAAACCGCTATTTCCATCGCGGCTTTGACGCATTGCACGATCTGCGCGTCTCCTCCGACCTCACCACCAAGGTTTACTTTATGTACAACTTCAAGAAAGGAGGTCTCTATGCCATACGACACATCGTGACGCCCACCCTAAACATGACCTATCAACCAGCCTTCAGCAAAGGCATTAACGACCAATACTACAACCCCATAACGGGCACGTATGTGGAATACTCCTATTTTGACAATGCCATATTTGGCACCGTCAACCAGCACACGCAGGCATTGGTGCGGCTCTCCTTCGGCAACAATTTGGAAATCAAGGTGCGTTCCAAGCGCGACACTGTCACCGGCTTCCGGAAAATATCCATCTTTGACAACCTTAACGTGGGCATGAGCTACAACATTGCCGCCGATTCGTTGAATTGGTCAAAGTTGACCGTGTCGGGCCGAAGCACCTTATTCCGTCAACTTTATCTGACCTTCAACTTTGTCTTCGACCCCTACATCATCAACGAAAACGGGGTGCGCTGCAACATTACCGAGTGGAAGGCAAACCACCGGCTCTTCCGTATGTCGTCCACAGACTTCAGCATTGCTCTCAACTGGCGCATCGACCAAAACACCTTCAAAAAGAACAAACAAAAAGAGCCTTCCAGCAAAAGAGGGCTTCCTTGGTCCTTCACCTTCAACTACACCTTCTCATACGGCTTATCCGACAACATCTACTACTATCGCCTGCAAGACTCTGTGCTCTACAACCGCAACATAATCCATACCCTAAACGTTGTGGGCGACTTTTATATAACCAAAAAGTGGAAGATTGGCTTTACCACAGGCTATGACTTTGTGCAGAAAGACTTCTCCTACACCTCTGTAGATGTGCACCGTGATATGCACTGCTGGGAAATGGCTTTCAGTTGGATACCTTTCGGATATCGCAAAGGGTGGAGTTTCACCATCAATGTAAAAGCCAACGTGTTGAAGAATGTCCTGAAATACAACAAGCACAACGACTTCCGCGACAATCTTACCATGTAAAAAAACGCAAATCATCTCAAAAAATATGAAACGAGCATTTCTCTACAGCATTTTAGCCCTATTGCTTGCATGGCCCGCTTTTTCCCAGCCGATGGCACAGCGCCTTGCTGCGGTACCTGACGACCGTTACGCTTCCTACGACAAGGTGACTGTTTTTGACAGCACCTATGTGATGATGGAAGAGAGTGGTTTGAGCCATGTGTACAACCACCAATTATGGAAAATTCTGTCCGATGATGGAGGCCGGGACTTCAGCATAGTAAAAATGGATTACGACCCTCTTTCGGCCTATGTGGAGATTCGCAAGGTGGTCATATACCGCAAAAACGGCCAGCAGGAAGTGGTGGATGCGCCTGTGTTCGACTATCCTGCTCCAGCCTACATGATTTACTGGGGCGCGCGTCAGAAGATGGTCTGCCTCGGCCGTCTGGAGGTGGGCGACGCTGTGGAAGTGCAGACCTACAAGAAGGGTTTCACCTATGCGCTACTACAGGGCGATGACCCAGACGCCAAGTATATACCTCCCATGAGAGGTCACTTTTACGATATTGTGCCATTTTGGAGCGAGCAGCCTGTAATGGAGAAAACCTATCAGGTAAACGTACTTACAGACAAAAAGTTGCGCTATACGGTATATCATGGCACGTTGCAGGAAACCCAAGAGATTGCCGATGGTGCCAGAACGCTTTACACCTTCACCAAGAAAGACATCATACCCATACGAACACCCCGTTACACACTGGCAAACAACGACATACAAACCAAGCTGCTGCTCTCCACAGCCCAAGATTGGGAATCAAAGTCGCGTTGGTTTTATAGCGTCAATGAGGATTATGGCAGCTTTGTACCCACAGAGGAGGTGAAGGAGAAAGTTGCTGAACTGCTGAAGAAGGCCAAGAGCGAGAATGACAGTATTTCGATCTTGACGCACTGGGTTGCCGACAACATGCGCTATTCAGGCATCTCAATGGGCGAGGGTGAGGGATTCACGCTTCACAAATGCGAGATGAACTACACAGACCGTTGTGGGGTTTGCAAAGACAAGGCTGGCATGCTCATCAGCATGTTGCGGGCGGCGGGGTTTGAGGCGTATGCTGCCATGACGATGGCGGGTGAGCGTATTGACGACATCCCCGCCGACCAGTTCAACCACTGCGTGGCAGTCGTCAAGCGGCGAAACGGCAACTACCAGCTCTTGGACCCGACCTGGGTACCGGGCGTGCGCGAGTTGTGGTCCAGCGCCGAGCAGCAGCAGAACTACCTGATGGGCCTGCCTCAAGGCGCCACCCTTGGCAAAACCCCGACATCCCGTCCGGAAAACCACCTCCTCAAGATGACTGCCAACACTAAGGTCAAGAAAGACGGTACGCTGTCGGGTACGGTGACCATCACCGCCGAAGGGCAATCTGACCGTACTGTACGCGCACTGTTCAGCGACCGCAAGTCCGAGTGGCGCGACAATGTGGAGGCCCAGATGCGCTCCCTCTACCCTAACGTGCGCCTCCGTTCCGTCAAATACTCTGATGAAGAGACCTACCTGGAGCACCCCGTGAAGATTACATACAAGTTTGACATACCCCACTACGCCACTGTCAGCGACAGGGAGGTCATCGTCACGCCTTTGCTGGCCCGGGGCATCTTCACCTTCGCCATGCGCGAGCTCTACTACGATACAGAACTCGAGAAACGCGACTATCCTTTCAGTGATCGCTGTTCCCGGCTGGTCGTCTTGCATGAAACCATCACCCTCCCTTCTGGATATACCTCCGCCAAAACGCCAAAGCACCGGCAACTCGCTGGCAAGGACATCTCCTTCGACGGAGGCTATAAATTCGAAAACAACAAATTCGTCTTTCAGGAGACTATCCGCCTCGGCAAACGCATATACGAAGCCTCCGACTGGCCCGCCTACCGAACGGTGGTGGAAAACCAAAAGTTTTTCCAAAGCACCCCGCTGATTGTTGTAAAACCCGCTTTGTAGAAGATGATTGTTGAACCCCAAAAAACAAAGACATGAAAAAAACATTGACCCTTGTCGCCATAATCATACTCACCGTCACTTTTGCTTCGGCAGGCGAGCAACCCGATGCCGTCTATCACAAAATCATCCGCAGCTACAAACTGCATGAGGATGGCACCTTGGATGTCCGTTTCCGCAAAGAACTGCAACTCTTCTCCTTGGATGCCTTTTTCGACACTTATGGGGAGACCTTCATCCCTTACAACACCGACTTTCAGACGTTGACTATCAATGAGGCCTACACCATCCGCAAAGACGGCAGCATTGTGCAGACGCCCGCCAACGCCTTCAACCCCTCACTACCTTACAACTGCACCGACTGCGACCGGCTGAACTCCATGCGCGAGATGGTTGTCACCCACACAGCCCTGGAATACGATGCCACCATCGTATTGGACTACACCATCCATACAGAGCCCATCTTCTTTGCACAGTTCATGGAACAGATCAATCTTTACGAAGACGCGCCCATTGAGCACTATGAAATCACCGTGGAAGTACCCGATGAGCTCCAACTCAACATTTTTAAAAACTACGATGAGCGTATAGAGCAATACACCGAAAAGCGAACTGACACCAACACCATCGTGGTGCACTGGACCTTCACCAACCTTGCGCAGAAGCCTGCCGATTCCTATTTGGTACCGGGATTCCTACCCTACCTGCTCATAACCACCATCCCCAGCCCCTCTTCCTTCTCCGATTTTCTATTGGGGCAAACCGGCTTCCTCTTCAATGATGCCCACCTCTTTTCAGATGTTTTGAAAGAGGTGGTCAATCGCGAGGACTCCAAGGTGGATCAGATGTTAGCCATCCGCGACTATGTGGCTCGCCGCATTCGCACCAACAACCTGCCTATCAAGTACGTCAACTACTTGGTGGCTTCCTCCTACACGATATGGCACAGCGGGTGTGGCACGCCTTTTGAAAAGGACATGCTGTTGACACAGATGCTACAGGCTGCAGGGCTCAATGCTGAATTCGGCATATTCTATGAAGACATGATGACGGATGTGCAGAGTGTGGTCAGAGTCATAATTGACGGTCAGCCATACTACATCTCAAGTGCTTATACCGACAATGTACCGATGGACATCCGTCGCGCGCCCGACAGTTTCATCTCCATGCGCGGTGAGGTGGTACCACTCACCATCCCGCCCGTTCGGGTGGATTTGGGTGCCATTGTATCGGTTGATTTAAAGCCACTCATATCCATCACATTGCATAGCGCGGACCAGCATACCCTTAGGCCGGCAAAAACGCCAAGCATAGACGCCAAGGTCACCCCTTTGCACAACGGCTACTACCAGCTCCAGCTGCACCCCACTGTTTCGGGAACTCCTGTCAAGGCCTCCCGATTAACAAGCACGCGCACCATTCCACTCTCCACCCCTCTGACTGAAGAGCAGTATCAATATGAACTCAAACTTCCTAATGGCGCCCGCTGGGTAACGCAGCCCTACGAAATTTTCAAAGAGTACCCCTTTGGAAAAATCCACATTCAATATTCCATAGATGGCAACACCATGCACATAACACGCCAATTGTCTGTCACCCAACAAATCATCAGGCCCAACGAGTATAAGGATTTCAAGCAGATGATGTCTTTATGGGACGAGCAACATGATTTGATATACACCACGAATCGATAGTTATGAATACGATCAACAGATTTTCAGTGGCATTGGTCGCCAAAGACCCCTATTTGAAGCCTTACAATCGCCAGCTGCAGAAACGGCGGGAGCGGGCAGTACTCAAGGCACTATCACTTACCGATGGGGCACGTCCTCTTTCTGATGTTGCCAACGGACACTTCTACTATGGCCTGCATAAGACGGAGGAGGGTTGGGTATTTCGGGAAAAAGCTCCCAATGCCAAGGAGATATATCTGTATGGTGACTTTTCCCATTGGGAGATACAGCCTGCTTTCAAGTTGCAGTCCATTGGCAATGGCGACTGGGAGTTGCATCTTCCCGCATTTGCGTTGCAACACGGCATACTCTACAAATTATGGATGGTTTGGTTGTCAGGAGCTGACGAGCGTCTGCCATCGTATGCCACCCGTGTGGTACAAGACGAGCAGACCAAGGTATTCTGCGCACAGGTATGGGACCCTGAGCCTTACCAGTGGCAGCATCCCCTACCCCACAAGCCTGCCCACCCGCTCATCTACGAAGCCCACGTGGGCATGTCCTCAGAGGAGGCCAAGATTTCTTCTTATTGGGAATTCAAAGAAACCATCATTCCACGCATCAAAGAATTAGGCTATAATACCATTCAACTGATGGCTATCCAGGAACACCCATACTATGGGTCCTTTGGCTATCAGGTGGCCAACTTCTACGCACCCTCCTCACGGTTCGGGACTCCGGAGGAACTGAAAGAGCTTATTGACACTGCACACGGCGCAGGCCTCTCTGTCATTCTGGATGTGATACACTCCCACTCTGTACGCAATGAAAAAGAGGGTCTTTCCCTCTTCGATGGCAGCGACTGCCTTTATTTCCACAGCGGTGAAAAGGGCCAGCACCCCGTTTGGGACTCCCGCTGTTTTGATTATGGTAAGACCGAAACCATCCAATTTTTGCTCTCCAACTTGAAATATTGGCTCGAAGAATTCCATTTCGACGGATTCCGTTTTGATGGCGTAACCAGTATGTGCTACTGGAATCATGGCATCGGGGTCGATTTTGTGGACTATGGACAATACTTTGACGGCAATGTGGACGAAGATGCGCTCGCCTACCTGACGTTGGCCAACATGTTGGTACGCCAAATACGGCCCGATGCGCTCACCATTGCCGAGGATGTGAGCGGTATGCCTGGCATGGCCTTCCCCGCCGAGGAGGGCGGTGTCGGCTTCGACTATCGTATGTCCATGGGCATTGCCGACTATTGGGTCAAGACTGTTAAGAAGATGCCCGACGAGGCGTGGGGGGTTGGCGACATCTACTTCCACATGACCGACAAACGTAGCGAGGAGGATACTATCAGTTATGTGGAGTGCCACGACCAAGCTATGGTAGGCGACAAGACCCTAATCTTTCGCCTTGTTGACAAGGAGATGTACGACAAGATGTCGGTGTTCCAACACAGCCTGATTGTGGATAGGGGCGTGGCACTGCACAAGATGATCAGACTGGTCACGCTGACATTGGCATCCGGTGGATATCTGAATTTCATGGGCAATGAGTTTGGGCATCCCGAGTGGATAGATTTTCCGCGCGAGGGCAATGGCTGGTCATACCAATATGCCCGCCGGCAATGGCACCTTGCCGATGATGAGACCCTGAAGTACGCCGGTCTCAACCGTTTTGATCGCGACATGATCCAAGTCGTCAACAAACACAACTTATTAGACGCACACCCCATAAAAACCTATGAACATGGCCAAGACCAAGTGCTCGTTTATGAAAGAAAAGGGCTACTCTTCGTATTCAATTTCAGTCCCGCACACTCCTTCGCCGACTATGAGATTCCGTGCGAGAAAGGACATTATCATATTGTATTGGACAGTGATGCGCTGACTTACAACGGACAAGGCAATGTGGACGACACCATCGAGCACGTCTCCTATTTGCGACAAGGAAAAACCTACCTTAAAGTGTACATCCCGAGCCGTTCCGCACTCGTGCTCGCCCCTATATCGTGAAAGAGCTGGATGAATCTCTTCTATTCCTGCAGAATCTTCATCTCGCAGTGAGCACAATCAAATTCCAAACGATACTGATAGGTTCCATCGGTCAGGTATAGCGGAGGCTGCAATTCTCTGCCCTTGGCTTCTTTTGTGCAAAAACCCAATTCATAACGAAGACAATACTTGCAAACCATCAGCTCTTTCTGGGCAAAATCAAGGGTTTTCTCCAATCCATACGCAACCTCCAGAGCTCCAAAAGATTTATACAACGCCTTATGTGACTCGTTGATGACATTAGCTTTGTAGGAGACCTCCTCAAACATGGGCAAAGGCTGCACCTGATGCATCACATCCTTGGGCTTAAAGAATCGAATCCTTTCTTCGATAAGTTTTTCAACCACTGTCCTTTTTAGGTTGTTCAGCAATGAGGTAGGAATGAAATAGTCACCGATGACGGTAAGATGACGCAGTTGGAAAGGGGTGTTGCCTAATTTCGACAAAGCCTGTGAAAGTTGTTGTCGGACCATCATGGTATCGCGGGCAGGTTGATGCTCGATGGACATAAAGCTGGAGACCATGCATTCGTCCTCGTCTATCATCTGCAAAACAAAACCTCCCTCCTGAGGCTCCAACACGACATCCACTTCTATCTTCCGCTCGGCTGTCTTTCTGCTGAGCACATCATTGAATGCCTTGTCCTCATTGCGAAACACCTGTACACTATCGAAGCGGCCCAAGGGTTTGTGGGGCACAATTTGGTTTCCCACGACCTGATTTACAAGAAAACCTTCCAATTCATCTTGGTTGTTAATAAAGCAGAGTCCATCGCCATTGGCCAGCTGATGATCTCCTTTGTACAGAATTCTTCCCCTGCCATCTTTTGTCAGCATACCAACAGGTTCGCCCATGGCTTTGGGTGTTGCCAAAGTGGCCATCTTTTCCCGTTCTCCTTCGATAAAATAGTTGGTAAAACCTCTATTGAAAGACTTTTGGGGATTCGGGGTGAAGAAGAAGCGTACATGACCGCTACTTGAGGGTTTAAAATTCTCACGACCGTTCAAGAAAGCATCCAGTTGCTGGCGGTAATACGAGGTCACATTTTTCACATAACCTTCATCTTTGAGGCGTCCTTCCACCTTCAGGGAGCAAATGCCTGCCTGGAGAAGCTGAGGGATAAAAGCGGATCTGTTCATATCCTTGAGCGAGAGCAGATATTGAGGCGGGGCAATCGTTTGTCCCTTGGCATCCTTGAGCGCATAACGGTATCGACATAGTTGTGCACAGGCACCGCGGTTGCCGCTTCTTCCATTAGCGTGGCAACTCATATAGCACTGACCGCTATAGCATACGCACAGGGCGCCGTGCACGAAGGTTTCCAACTCAAGTGTCGTATTGGCACGCATCTGGCGAATAGTGTCGAGATTGAGTTCCCGGGCCAGAATAGCCCGCTGGAAGCCCAATCGTTGCAGAAACTGCAGCCTCTCTATGGAAGCATTGTGACATTGGGTGCTGGCATGCCATGCCATAGGGGGCAAGCCCGCCGCCACAAGACCCAGGTCCTGAAGTATCAGGGCATCCACACCCATCTCGTACAGGCGGTAGGCCATATCCTGCGCCTCGCGTATTTCATCATCAAACAGTAATGTATTGAGGGTGACATGCACCTTGGCACCATACAGGTGGCTATAGCACACCAACTGTTCAATGTCTTGCAAGCTGTTTCCTACCGCCTGCCGGGCACCGTATTTGGGCGCACCAATATAGACCGCATCAGCACCATGGTCAACAGCCACCTTGCCAACACTAAGATCTTTGGCGGGTATCAACAATTCCACCTTAGTCATCGGCAAAAGATTTTTCCTGAATGGGAAACTCCTCGGCCAACTCTCCAGAATAGTAGAAGTCGTTGCCAATCACTCCAAAGGTGTATTGCCGTCCACCCACCATGATTCGGGAACCGCCGCATTGGGGGTCGGGCTTAGGCTTGGAAACCTCAAAGCCAAGATTGAAGAGCGTGAACAGGATATCAGGACGGTCTGAGATGTCGTATCCAGCCCTGCGCCATTGCAACATGGTCTGGTGCAAGATACAGCCCGTATAGATATAGGAATACAGATGGTTACGATAGTTGACCAAGCGGTTGTAACGCTCCGAGGTGTGGTCGGCTGTTTCAAAATCAAGAATGTGTTCATACGCCTTACCCATGTAGTATGGACTGGTAGTGTCAGCCAAGTGGCGTTCTACCAGCATGGCCGTATAATCCTTAACCCCTGTCACGCCAAAAGAGAACTGGTTCTGCACGCTAAGCACTTTCACCGGTCCGAGATAGCGTTTGTACATCTCCCGCTTACTGTTAAACAAGCGGATCTGTTCTCCGACAAGACACCCCACAATCAATCGGGGCTCGACACCCGTAATGCGGGCAGCATCCAAAATAGCCTCCTTGTCTTTGAGTATGGCTTGCTTGAGCACTGGCCAGGCCGAATCATTCATCCAAGGGATAAGATTTCGCTGGGTGGCTACCGGGGAATATCGGTCATAAACCTGCATCAACTCCTTGCACATCTGGGCATACTGGCCACCCTCATCCGTTTCACCCAAGTACATATCAGCCGCATATAACATACGATTGGCAGCATCATGGCGTGCTGAATTGTTCTTGGCTGCCAATATCTTCTCTGCATTGGCCGGAAAGAACTTGTCCAAAGCCAATATCTGCAAATAGTTCCGCATGTCGTTGGCTTTCGTATCCAACGTGTCTTCCAGCGACACATTCTTATAGTCAGCCAGATAGCGGTTATTCTCATCTACAGCCCCCTTGTTATTGGTCAAGCCCAGCTTGTACACACCCCAGGCACCGATAATAGCAGCCCCAGCCGATGCCATCAGCATAGTGAGTACAATGAAAATACGAGTACGGACTTTAAAGCTTTTCCACGATGCCCAAAGGGATTTTCTATCCTGATTGTCAGACGATTGCATTTAAAATTACAGAATCAAAAAAACGGCGCAAAAATAGCCTTTTTTTATATAATATCGCAAAAAATAAAAGGGTATAGACGCTGTATTTGTACGTTGCTATCTCACCAGTGTTACATTCCCCTTCATCAGGACCTCCTGACCATCCACACAATTGCCTTTCAGGTAAAAATCATAAACCCCATTTTGGCATGGATGGCCCTTGTAGGTACCATCCCACCCTTCTTCTTTGGAAGTGGTTTCAAACACCTTCTCACCCCAGCGGCTATATACGGCAAAATAGAAATCTCCCAAAATGATGCTTCGCACATACAGCACATCATTTTGTCCGTCGCCATTGGGAGTAAAGAGATTTGGCACAAACACATATGGGTCGTCACACAAAACATGCACAACCTCTATGGTCACTGTATCTTTTTTGCTACAGAGGAACGTATCGGTCACCTGAACCGTAAAAGTGGTAGTATTTAATATATCCACAGTAGTGGAAGCAGAATCGGGGTGCGCAAGACCTTGCTGGGGAGACCACTGATAACTATAGTCCTGGCCATACTGTGTGGCAAACAACATGGCGGTCTCACCTGGCAACACAGAACAGGGGTCGCACCACGCATCAAATGGATAGTCAAAGGTTCCCTCCTGTCTGACCACCAAGCCGCTCAACTCTTTCTGGCATCCATATTGATTGGTAATGACTACTGTATAAGGGGTGGTCTCATCGAAAGCAACATAAGGATTTGCTTGGGTGGAATGGTTACCATCGCCAAACGACCAATAAAAGCTGCATGCATCTGCCTGTATCAAGGGTAAATCCAACGTGATGCCTTCTTCAAAGCAGAGAACGAAATAGGGGATCTCGGTGAGTGTAATACGGGACACATACACCGTGATGGGGCGCACCACCTCACAGTTAGGACCAGACAAACGCACATAATAAACGGTATTACTGTCGGGCGACACCACGAGTGTATCGACATTATGGGCCATAACCGAGGCGAAAGTCGGCGACAATGACCAATCCACGCTCAAAGTGGTGCCCGGTGGGGTCTGATAATTTACAGAAAGGGTTACTTGTCCATCTTCACAGCATATATACTGATTGGCATAGGACAGGTTGTAATTTTCCACATTTACCCATTGGTATAAGGTGTCGGAGCACTGTCCGGTCTGAGCGATAAGGATATAGAGGCAGGAGGAGTCAGGGTTCACCATCGGGTTGGAAATAGATGGATCGCTCATAGCCTCTGTAGTAATCCATTGGTAAGAAACATCGGTGGCTGGCGGCAATCCAATCTGAATGGACTCATGCTCGCACATGGTGAGGGTGGGCATCGTCTCTTCACTATTGGAAAGCACCAATAGCTGGCGAGTCATGGTATCGGCAAAGTTGCAACTGCCGTTGTCCTGAACTATCAGAGTAATGGTGTAGCTACCCGTCTGGTTGTAAAAATGCGATGGCGCAGGTTGTGTGGAAGTGGTTCCATCGCCAAAATCCCAGAAGTAGGTGGTGCTACTGCCTATCGTTTGTGAGTGATTGACAAAATGGATGGTATCGGGAGCGCACAAAGCATGGGGCATGGTAAAGTCAGCCACCACCACCGGCATCCCGAAGTCCATCTTGATGACTCCCAGATTGCAATTTGAACTATTGTTGGTCTGCGACCAGGCATTGGCGGTCGTAGGAAAGGAGCTCTGCCCGCCACAACCAGCACATACGGCTTGATAGATACACCCTTTTTTGTTGAAGCGGCTGGTGCCTCCATCCACATGCTCTCGCGCACTGGCCTGCGACCCGCCAAAGAAACTGCCATATATCAGGCCCGTGGCGTCATAGTCAAGACAAATAAAATAGTAGTCTGAACCATCCGTGGTGACTTGAAAAGCATCAGAGGTGATAGGCAAACCGTGGGTGCCACCGAAACCATTCAGAGCAGCGGACCCCCAGCCTGACATGTAGATATGCTTGCAATAATCCACCGACAGGGCCGTAGGGGAAATATCTGGCCCTCCGCCACCAGAACCGAAAGCGGTGGACCACTGCACCCCCGAAAGGTCGGTATGCAGCTTGGTAAGAAACTGGCCACCTCCCACCACATAATAGGCAACATTTTGTATCCAACTATTGTCTGTGGCGTCAGTCTGACCAAACACATACGGATTATCAAATTTGTCACCCTTAATGAGGTAGCTTTGGTCGTATAGCGGCGTGCCTATATATGTGGCATGTAGCAGTTGCATCCCATTGGGGGAGAAATGAGCCACAAAACCATCACCTTTCCCTTGATAGACTGTCTGATGCGCGGTCGAAGAAACAGGCATATTTGAGGAGCATGTACCCCCCGTCACGTATAATGAGTGGTCATCACACAACATCATACTATAACCGGCATCATCCTCTGACCCGCCCAAATAGGTTGCCCAAATCATTTGTGACAGATTCTGACTCATCTTGAAGATACAAATATCCTGATCACCCTGTAAGGTTTGACAATAGGCACCTGCCGTTACTGGAAAATCGACAGACCGTGTGGACGAGACGACATAGACATCACTGTTTTCATCCACAATAATCTCTCCCCTATTATCGTCAGCATAATTCTTACACAAGGTATCGGCAGTATTCAACCCATCGTTATCGGAACCGCCCACAAAGGTAGAAGCCAACAACTGCGTGCCATCGGTACTCAACTTGGAGACGAAAATGTCAGCGCCATGGGGAAAATGCATAGAAGTGGACAACGTAATGGATTCCCCGGCATTAAAAGAGGTGTCAAAGGCATTAGGCGTGACAGGAAAATCCGGCGAGCCTGTAGTGCCCAATATGTAAAGTTCATCATTGTCATTCACATGAAGACTATGTGGTATGTCCACAAATCCGCCACCCAAATAGGTGGAATAAAACATAAGGTTACCGTTGACAGAGAACTTAGAGATACCCACATCCGTATAGCCCGTTGTGCCGCAAAAATCAACCTGATAAGCTCCAATACTGATTGGATATCCTATTCCGAAGACGATACCGCCGCCATAAAGATGATCTTGGGAATCATAGGTGGCAGTATAGCCCCAATTATCGGCCGTAGAACCTGAAAAAGAAGAGAAAACCACAGTGGGATCTATCACCAAGGTCAAGGATGGATCGTAGCTCCCAAGGACAAAAGTGAGGGCGTTTCCTTTCAAGCGAAATTTACAATCTACATACAAGGTGTCAAAGCCAGAGATTTGATAAGCAATTGGAGACAATTCAATAATTTGCGAAAGATGATTATGGATAATGAGATTGCCATTTTGTAAGGAAATAGACTTTATGCCATCATAACGCAAATGAATAAGAGAAGGGTCCGCTTGCGGGGTGACATAAAATTCGTATTTCAAATTGTCATTCGACTGAAAAACACGCAAATCAACACCATCATATAATTTATGGTAAACAATTTCAGGGTAAGGAAAAACACGCGAGGCCCATTTTTTACGGTCGGAGGAATTGAAGTAGTTATAATAATGTTCATAGGGATACAAGCCTTCAACCTGGGAAGAATGAAGCGAATTTTCAAAAACTATGCGGTAGGCTGAAGCATCAATCTTCGTGGAAAAGAGTTCGCCATTCACCTTTGAATTGTACATGGCCTCCATCTGTGCAGGATTCACAAGGGCCACTGTCAAGGCATCTTTTTCTACAAATAGGGTTCCATAGCGCAACTTTGCTTGATAAAGGACTTGAGGCTCAAACTGACCATAATTGGGCACAAACTCCAAATGGCCCACAGAAAGGGAATCAGGTGCTTTTGCAAAGGCAGAAACACATATAAGGAAAAGAAGTACTATGAAGCTCAAAATACAGCGCATAGGAAACAATTAGGCGGCAAAGATACAAATAAGAATTAAAAGAAGAGTATAGAAAAATAAAAAAAGGAGACCATCTAATGATGATCTCCTTCCTTTCCAAGAGAATAGTAATAATTATCTTTTGACGATTCTAAAGATAGCTGCACGATGTTCCTCACGGCGAGAATCCTGAATGTTCTGAGCATTTTGAGGATCATTAACCGTATAGGAAGCGGTTTCTATCTGAGCAGGATTTACACCCTTTTGGATGAACAAATCTCTAACCTTGTTAGCACGTCTTTGTGCCAGATCGCGGTTATGTTGCTCCGTTCCAAGGTCGCAAGTATAACCTTCAACGATCAGCTTAAGACCAGGATTGGATTTTAAGATAGAAACGCACTTGTTAATATTATCATTTTCATCCTGAATCTTAGGAATATCCTTATCTAAGTCAAATAAAATTTTTGTTTTAGACAGCTCGTCGGACAACTGTCTGACAGCGCGCTTTTCTTCAGGAGAGAATGTATCATCATCATCACCTAATTGATCGCAAACAGGAACAATATAGATGTATTGAGGATCTTGTTTAATGATAATAGGCTCATTTGCTTTCTTCTTGAGTTCATCAAGAATTTCTTTCTCGAGTTGTTTTTTGGATTTCTCTTGAGGTGTAGCACAAGCCTTGATATGGAAACCAGCCTTTAAACCAACTTGGAGAAGATTCCATTTGTCGCGTTTGCAGATACCGGCATCCTTAGCCTCTGTGAGAATATTAGAGGGAAGCGTACCATTCAGTGTAGTAACGCCGCGCTCATCAGCACCTAAGAAGGTAGTCTTATTCTTAGGAAGAATATCCAAGAAACCATATTTAGCATAAACACCAAGATAGAAGTCAGCGATACGACTGATAGCGAAAACGCCACCGAAATCAGCTAAAACATCCACAGAGCATCTCATCTTAGCGTCTTTACCACGACCATTATAGGTGTAGGTGCCGAAGTGATTTTCCATTTTAGTTACACCTTCTTCATCATGAACAGTGTACCATTGGTTGAAGAGTGCCTCGTAGCCAGAGGTAGTGATATGGCCTTGTCCATTGTACTTATTGAAAGCCTTGAATGGGAAATAGCCCTGAACACCTAAGGCAGCATAGATACCATTACGACCATCGAAACGCCAATCGAAGTGGGCTTTCAAAGGTACCTCAACAGCCCAGATGACTTGCTTCTCTCGAAGACCTTTGGCGTCATAATAAAGATCGTAGTTCGGGTCATACGTAACAGGTTGATCAAAAGCATTGTCGTTTGCAACGTCATAATCGTAGATAACGCCACTGCGAGCAATAGAAGCTTTTGCACCTATACGGTTAACACCAACGCCCAAGCTTAAACCCCAATGCTCATTGAAGAAATAAGCATAGTCAACATCCAGCATAGAACTCAAAGAATAATACTGATTGAAACCGAGTTCTTTGATACGATGGTAGATGTTGTTGGTAAAGGCCTCACCAAAATGAATATTGATGTGGTGAGGACAGAAAGTAGAAACTTCGTAGTTGTCCGACTTAACAGAATCATTTTCGGTTTGTACCTCTTGGGCGAATGCGGTACAACACATAGCGAAAATAAGACTGATTGCTAATAAATTCTTTTTCATAATATACTTTTTTTCTTTTATCATTATTAAGATTAGGAAGTTGCCGGGTGGTAGCCGATGGCTACCACCTGACAAGCATCACATTATTTTACGATTACGAATTTAACAGTCTTGATTTCATTAGTACCGGTTAAGATACGTCCGAAGTAAGTACCTTGTGCGTGGAAACCGGATATCTTGGTAACAGGTTCGAGGTTAGAAACGTGGCTAATCAAGGAGCCAGTTACATTGTAGATATCGAGAACAGCACCATTCAATTGTTCAGCACTTAAATCAAGTTCGATAGTGATTTGCTGATCAACACGTGCAGGAACAGGATAAGCTCTGATGGTAGAAGCAGAGGAGAAGTAGGTAGCACAAGTCATGTAAGTGATCATAGAGCCATCTTCACCTTGTTCAATCAACTCTACAGAGTAGAATCCGTTAAGACCACCGATCTCTTGGTAGTTAGAGTAGATAGCACCAGGGATTAAGATACCATTTCTGTACCATTGATAACCAACGAAGGTATGACCGCCATTAGTCTCAGGATTGTTGTTTACAACCACAACATCGTGCCATCTTTGATCCATGATAGGAAGCTCTCCACCGAAGGAATAATCACCAACAAGTACTCTAACAATGATGTCATAGTTACAACCCTCAACAGAGAATACCACAGGATAATCACCAGGAGTTTCAGGAGCGGGGAATGTAGCTGTATTGTTGTTTATTGTACCAGTGTAGCTCAAACCAAGAGTAGGATAAGTAGCAACGAAGTTGGAGTTAGGAGTACCAGATACCATGTTGAAGTTGATGGTCACCATGCCATTGTCATCACAACCGGAAATGAATGTTGTTTGATCGAACTCAATGTCGTTAACAAATACCGTGATGATGGAACTTGCATTGTCAAGCATACCGTTCTCACAATATTGGTCAGAAACCATGATGATGCGATACTGAGTAGTATGACCAGGAGCAACATGAACAACATAAGTATTGCTACCAGATACCTGAGCAGGTAAAATGACACCAGTCTCAAGATCTTGTAATTGGAAGGTGAACGGAGCAGTACCGGTGAAGTGGATTACTAACTCTGCAGAAGCGTCAGATACGTTACCGCAAATGGTTTGACCATAACTATCGCTATCGAAGGAAGCAGTAGGCAGGTCATGTACTGTAACGAAGGTTTGAGCTTCAGCAGTATTGTTGAATTCACAACCACTACCGATATTGCCAATCCAAGTAGGTGTATAGATATAGTCACCAGCAACGGTTGGGAGGTCATAGGAATTACCACCAACACCACCGGAAACATTAGAGGTGATACCATTATAGGTAACGGTCCATTGGATTTGTCCATTCGTGTTACCCATATGGTCTGCAACACCACCTTGGACACCAGCCTCAAGGTAAACAACGCTGTTAACGCATACATCAGGATAGAGAACATGGATGTCGGTCCAAGAAGGAGCTGCATTCACATGTACCGTGTAAACATTAGAAACAGCAGGTTGACATGCATAACCAGAAGGAGTAACAACAACTTGATAATCATAAGAACCAACAGTATTCAAAGTATCAGTAATCTGGTTCTGAGCGGTGGTGATACCAGTATTCACGGTTGTAGAGATACCATTGGACAACCAGTTGAAGGTCATAGGACCATAGATGGAGTTGTTGAGAACACCACCAACTGTATTGCCGAAGTTAGTTACCTCCCCAGTGAGAGTGATAGAACCGCCTTCGCAGATATCCAAACCATAATCGGAGTTAAGAGCAACAGAAGGTTGTTCAGCAACTTGAACCGTAACCGGTGCAGAGAAAGCAGAAGCACAACCGAGGTTGTCATCTTGTGTCACTTTCAAGGTGTAAACATAAGTACCTGCAGTAGTCAGGGCTTGTACGAAGGTACTATTGTTAGCACCAACGATGTCATGACCATTAACTGCCCATTGATAAGAGAAGTTAGCAGGAATGTTGGAATCAATCGTGAGGTTCTGAACAGACAATGTGGTAGTACCACCGGCACACATAGTCGTGTGATTAGCCGCGATAGTCACAACAGGATCAGCCACAACTTGTACAGGAACTGCGAGCGTAGCGACAGAAGAGCAGGATACGCTGGAGTTCGTGTTGGAAACAACCACTGAAGCAGTAATCGTACCAGCAGCAGGCAGAGAAGTGGTTATAGTGTTGGAGTTAGTGGCTTGGGTTACACCATTGATTGTCCATACATAGTTATAAGTGCTACCAGACTCAGCTACATTTGCAGTGAAGGTAACCTCACCACCTGCGCAAACATATGCATGGTCTGCAGTGATTTGTACGCTAGGAGCTGCCAATACATTAACTTGGAATGCATCAGAAGTGGATGCACAACCGCTGTTATCAGGACGTGCGATAGAAACGGTGAAGTAATAAGGATTAGCAGGATCATTAGCGGATAATTGAGGAACATACGTAGGATCGTTCGTGATAGCAGTACCGTTAGAGGCACCGAACCAATTCCAAGTGTAAATATAGTTGCCGTCATTTACGCCACCATTAACAATGGCATTCAAGGTAATGTTACCACCGTCGCAGATTACAGCAGAACCGTTAGCAACGATTTGAACAGTAGGATCAGCAACCACATTTGCGTTCACAGAGTAAGATTGGGTTACGGAGCAACCAGAGATAGAGCTGGTCACAACTACGAAATATTCATAAGCACCAGCAATTAGCAACGGGGAAGTTGTGAATTGAGGAGCATTAGCACCATAGATAGCGGTTTGAGTTCCATTATTGATGGTGTACCATTGATAAGTAAGAACATCACCTGGAATCATACCGTTAACCTGAGCAGTCATCGTAACAGTACCACCAACACATACATTGTCATAACCAGTCACATCAACAGTGTAAGAAGGAACTACGTCAACGTTGAAGGCATCTGCAACAGCCTCACAACCGATACCGGTTTGGGAAACAACTACTGTATAGTCAGCTGTCTCATTGTAGTAAATCGGGTTGGTAACGAGAGTAGGATTGGTTTCACCATACAATGGGAGACCATTCTTATACCATTGATATGAAGGAGTACCATAACCACCGATTACGTTGGCAATCAAAGTAGTTACACCACCATCACATACTGTAGTAGGATAACCTTGGGCAACAGCAATGGAAACAGAAGGATCAGCAACAACCGTGTAATTCACAACGTTAGAAGTGGTTTGACAACCATAAGGAGAAGTAACAACAACCCAATAAGAATAAGCATCAGGTGTCTCGTTACCAGTAGTGGTATAAGTAGGAGTAGTAGCTATAGGCTCAGTGCTGGAGAAGTTGCTGTACCAAGCGAATGAATAACCATTCAAACCATTGATGTTAGCAACACCACCGTCAACAACAGCGCTGAAGGTTGCAGTACCACCGAAACAAGTGATTGCATTGTCAACAGAAGCAACAACAACAGGATCTGTAACAACGGTGATAGCGGTAACGTCAGAAGTAACGTTACATCCAGGAGCAGCAGTAACAACGACAGTATAGTTATAAGCATTTTCGTTAGCAAGAGGAGCAACGGTCAAAGATGCATTAGTAGCACCATCGATAAGCACATTGTTAACATACCATTGATAACCGTAATCAACACCAGCAGGAGTTACGTTCGCATGCAGAGTAGTAGCACCACCTTCACAAATAGTGGTATTACCCGTTACAGAAACTGCTACAACAGGAGTAGGAATAACAGTTACAACGGCTCCATTGGAGATGGCAGAACCGCAACCTGAAGCGGCAAACTGTACAGATACATTATAAGTATAAGTAGTAAGGTCGCCGTCAACAGTTACAGGAGAATCTGCTAAAGTAGCCATAGTAGCACCTGGAATAACTTGACCATTGCGATACCAAGTGTAAACAGGAGTACCATAGGTGGCGTAATTATTGTCAACAGTCATTACCACTTGTCCACCATCGCAAATCTGAGAATAGTTGTAAACAATTACAGGAGTCTCAGGTGTAGCAATTACAGAAATGGTAATAGTGTCAACTGCAACACAACCAGAAGTTGCTTGAGAAGCAGTCACGATGAACGTATAGTCACCAGGAATGGTCGGAGTGAAAGTGTAAGCAGAACCAACATATCCATTAGACCAGGTATAAATTACGTTCTGGCTATTCCAGCCAGTGGCTTCTGCAGTAATTACAGTAGTACCGTTTTGACAGATAGTAGTCTCAGTGGCGGTGAGTTGCAATTGAGGAGCTTGCTCAACGGTAACTACTACAGCCTCAGAAGAAGTGGTACAACCATTGGTAGTAGCCTCAACTCTGTAAGAACCAGCTTCAGTAACAACTAAGTAATTTTGGTTGTAATGAGGAATAATTTCATTGTTGTAGTACCAAGTATAGATAGCAGGAACATTCGGTGTAATATTAGCATACAGCGTGGTAGAACCACCGTCGCAAATAGCGAGCTGACCAGAGATGGTCACAGACTCAGGAGCGGCGCTAACAGTTACGGCAACAGGCTCAGAAGCCTCTGCAGAAACACAACCTTCCTCGTTGATAGCCTTGGCAGCGAAAACATATGTACCTTCCTCATTCAAGTTAATGATAAGGTCAGCTTGGTTCTCACCAGGGATAACGATTCCGTTCTGATACCAAATGTATGCATAAGCATTACCAGAAGCGTGCAGGGTAATTTGTTCACCTTCACAAATAGAATCTTCGTTCAATGTAACCTCAACTTGAGCAGGTAACTCGTGAACGATGATGGTGATTTCACCTTCAGCGCTACAAGAACCGATAAGACCATTAGTTGAAGTAACAGTAGCAGTCACATGATAAGTCGTGGTAACCTCAGGTTGAACATCAACAGTGGTTGAAACGCTATTGCCAGCTTGAGCATCCCACAAGTAGGAAACATTGCCTTCCCAACCATCTTGGTTAGCATACAAGGTTGTATGCTCACCTTGACAGATAGAAGTAGCACTTGCTGTAACGAACAAGTCAGTACCGAAGGAATGAACTTCAAACGGCTCAGAAGTCATCTCACAACCCTCGGCAGTGGTCATTGTTACTGTGTAGATGCCAGCAGGAACAGTGATCTGATTCTCATGAGAACCGTTAGACCAAGTAAAGGTACCCTCAACATCGGAGTAAGCAGTCAAAACTGTCTGGTCGCCTTCACAAATAATATTATGACCGCTGATGGTTACAGTAGTAGGAGCAGGATTAACGGTAACAATACCATAAACCTCAGAAACTAAGGAAACGCAACCAGAAGCAGGTAAGGTGACAACTGCAGTATAGATATTAGTAGTGATATGGTTCGGGGTGGTGTAAACATTTTCGCTGAAAGTAGCTTGGTTTGCACCAGGAATCAACTCACCATTTCTGAACCAAGTGTAAACAGCACCTTCTGCATTTTCAGGAATAACAGAAGCAGATACAGTAACTTGAGCTCCATCGCAAACAGTAATTGCATGCTCGCCGTTTACAGTAATGTCAGAAACCACAGGAATAGGATTAACTGTAATCAAGATCTCATCGCTGTCGTAGCATTGAGAAGGAGTTTGTTGTACGAACACACCCATAGTAGCAGTATGATCGTAAGTAGTAGTATATGTAGCAGAGGTTGCACCAGGAATATTATAGTGATAAGTAGAAGTTTGTACGTACCAAATATAATCACCATTCTCAGTATAACCAATAGCTAAGGAATCTTGTTGCTCTCTAACCTCATACCATTGATAGGTAATGTTAGAAGCATTAGGATCATTCAAATTAGCAGTAAGGGTAACTTCACCATTGGTACAGATTTCAGTTTCAGTAGCGGTAATATTTACAACAGGCTGCTCATAAACCCAAACGAGGAACTCTTGAGACATGGAAGCACAACCTGCAGGAACACCGTCTCTCTCAACATTAACAGTGAATCTGTAAGGCTCGGTACGAGCATAGAAGTACTCACTATAGAATTGGTTGTCACCAAGGTTATAAGCCATGTTGTCTCTGATTTGACCAGACTCATACCAAGTGTAGTGCAGGAGACCAACATTGGTTCCGATAGTATCAACATTAGCAACCAATACAACAGGAGTGGTTACACATACGTGTTGATCTCCAGTAATTTGTACAGTCGGGTTAGGATAAATAGTCAAAGCATCGGAAGCAACAGGAGCAGACTGGCAGCCAGAAGCAGTCAAGGTAACAACAGCAGTATAGATAAATTGTTGCGTATTATTGTCAACTGTTACAGGGCTATCATACAATGTTTGGCCAGTAGCGCCAGAAATCAAGACACCATTTCTATACCATGTATAAACAGCGTCACCAAGTTGAGAATCGTAAGGCTCAACATTAGCAGTAACGGTAACTTGAGCGCCTTGGCAAGCGGCATAACTAGACAGCGTCACATTAGCAATAACAGGATCAGCGTTGACATTTACGTTGACAACATTGCTGGTAGCAGTACAACCAGAGGTCAATTGCTCAACATTAAGAGAATAAGCATGAGCACCCTGAGAAGGAACAACAGTATAAGTCAAGGAAGTAGCACCTGCAATAGCATTATCGCCATCATACCATTGATATACTAACTGATCAGCATTCCAATCATTTAAGTTTGCAGTAAGTGTAATCTCACCACCATCGCAAATCTCAGTCTCAGTAGCTGTAATATTAACAACAGGATTATCATTTACGTAAACACTGGTGGCAGTAGTAGCATTACAACCATATTCATTTACGATAGCAACGCTGAAGTTGTAAGGATAATCTCTGTAAGGACGAGTAATTGTTAAGGTTTCAGAAGCTTCATCAGCAATAATGGCATTGTCTTCATACCAAGTATAGGTGAAAGGAGTAGCAGGAGTTGGATCAACGTGTGCAATCAAAGTAATGTTATTCTCTGAAGCAACACACACGATAGGATCGGTTTCGATTGCCAAAGTCGGATTCGGGTTGATGGTAATAGTAACAGGAGTGCTGAATACTACGGAACCACAACCAGCGGCATCTTGAGAAACAGCCACAGTGTAGTTGTAAACGGTCACATCTCCGTCAACAGTCACAGGAGATTCGGTAATAGAAGCCTGGTTAGCGCCTTCAATAACCTCATTGTTGCGATACCAAGTGTAGGTCTCGCCACCAGTAACACCACCGGAAACATTTGCAGTCAGGGTGAACTGAGCGCCTTCACAAAGAACATTACCATCGGTGAGATCAGTCGTAATGGATTCAATAACAGGATCTTCATTCACGTTAACCGTAATTTCATTGCTGGTAGCTGAGCAACCAGAAGTCAATTGATCAACTTGGAAAGTATAAACATGCTCACCTACAGTGGGAACAACGGTGTATGTCAAAGCAGTTGCACCATTAATAGCAGTACCATTATCATACCAGCTATATACTAATTGATCAGCATTCCAATCATTTAAATTAGCAGTAAGGGTAATCTCACCGCCCTCGCAAATCTCAGTTTCGGTAACTGTGATGTTTACAACAGGATTATCGTTCACATAAACCTGAGTGGAAGCGCTTACATTACAACCATAGGCATTAACAGTAGAAACGCTGAAGTTGTAAGGATAATCTCTATAAGGACGAGTAATTGTTAAGGTGTCGGTTGCATTGGAAGCAATCACAGCATTGTCCTCATACCAAGTATAGGTAAACGGAGTAGCGGGAGTGGGATCAACATGAGCGATCAAAGTAATGTTATTCTCAGAAGAAACACATACTATAGGATCGGTCTCGATTGCCAAAGTAGGATTAGGATTGATGGTTACATTAACAGGTTGAGCATAAATCTCAGATTCACACCCAGCAGCATCTTGCTTAACAGAAACCGTATAGGTATAAACGGTAACATCACCATCAACAGCGACAGGAGACTCTGTGATAGAAGCAGAGTGAACATCAGGAACAAGTTCGCCATTGCGATACCAAGTGTAAACCTCACCACCAGTAACACCACCGGAAATTTGAGCGGTCAGAGTATATTGAACGCCTTCGCATACCTCATTACCATCAGCCAAAGTAGTAACGATTGTATCGATAACTGGAATGGCATTAACATTGACGGTAATAGTGTCATAAGCGGCACAAATAGAATACTCATTGGTGTTATCATTCAGCAAGTGGATAACTTCAACGATGTAATTAGTGGTTTCAGTAGGTTGGAAGGTCTGGAATTCATGAGTGTAACCAGGTAATATATGGTTAACGTTCAACTCATTTTCATACCATTGGAAAGTAAGTTCAGTCTCATTGTAGTCATTCAAGTTTGCTCTCAACAGAACTTCACCACCTTGGCAAATTTCAGTTTCAGAAGCAGTGATATTTACATAAGGAATATCGTGAATGTTCACAACGAAAGGATCAGAGAAGGAAGAACATCCATCACCATTGATAACTTCAACCATAAAGGTGTAAGGATCTTGGTAAGAAGGCTCCAACATTTCATTATAGAGGTTCAAGAAAGTAAGGTCATTGTGAGTCAACATACCATTCTTGTACCAATTATAAGTAGCATCGAGGTCAGTTTCACCATCAACCCAAGCAGTTAAGTGAACATTGGGTGAGTGAACGCCCTGGAAGCAGATATGATGTACACCATCGATAATAACGATAGGGTTACGTTTCACAAAGATAGTATCAGAAGCTACTGGAATAGCCTCACAGCCGGGCATACCATAGTTAATGAAAGCTTGATATACATAATGAGCAGCATCTTCATCAACAATAGTGAGTTGTTTGTTGAAGGAAGGACCATCAACTAACGGCATTAAGAAGCCATTCTCATACCAAACATAAGTTAAGGAGCTATCAACATATTGGTTACCATCTTCATCAACAAGATAAGCAGTAACAAAGACTTCAGCACCTTCGCAAACATTCTGAGCAAGGTGACCGTCATTGATCACAAGAATATTATTAACTTGAGGAGCATTGATAACTTCAACATCTGCAGAGCCGGAAGCTGTACATTGAGTTGTTGTTTGGGTAACTTCAACATAAAGAGTGGTAGATTCTGTAACATTGACAGAAACTACAGGCGAAGTACCGTAAGGAATAGCAGTAGTATCTTGGCCAATGATAGTGTACCATTGGTAAACGATATGATCCATATTATAGTCTCCAAGGTGAGCAGTAGCGGTAACAAGTCCATTAGCACAAATAGTGTCAAAGTCAACAGTAACAGCTACAGTAGGAGCTTCGCCTATATACAAGTAGAAAGGCTGGCTTTGAGCAACACAACCTTGTTCATTGGTAGTGTTGACAGTAATGATATAAGGATTGTCTTGCGGAGTCAAATTCTCAGTAGTGAAAGTCGCAGCATTACCAGTTGCGATAGCTTGCTCATTGTTACCGTCTTGAGGATTGACAAAAGGAGTCTCATCATCCACAGAGAAGTTGTAAACTCTCCAGTCGTAGAGGTAGTTGCTTGAAACCATAGCGGTATCATTAATATTAGCCACTAAGGTTACAACGCTATCTTGACATACAATAGGATCGCCCATAATCTCAACGGTAGGATTGTGAAGTACAGTTACAATAGCAACATCGTCTGAAGCGGTAGCAGCAGAAGGACATCCATCAGGAGTAACGGCTTTTACAGAATATTCATAAACACCAGCAGCAGGACTCAAAGTAATCACATTGAGGTTCTGGCCAGGAATTTCAATGCCATTCTGGTACCAAATATAAGTGTAATTAGCGTCATCTGTTGTTTCATCACCTTCTTCAGTCTCATCACCTTCATCTGTCTCAGAAGGAGCAATTTCAGCGGTCAAAGTGACTTGAGAGCCTTCACAGATGACTTCAGTACCACTGGTAACGGTTACAGCAGGAGCATCAGGTGTTCCGAGAACAACGATTGTAACGGTGTCAGTTCTCTCGCAAGTAATATCATCAGAAACGGTAGAAGTTGAGGTTACCACATAAGCAGTAGTAGTGGTCGGAGCAACATTCACAGTGCTACCATACATAACCGTTCCATCAACATTCCATTTATAGGTAATATTACCAGTCCAATCGTGAGCCTCAGCCATCAATGTGGCAGATCCGCCGGCACAGATAGAAGTCTCAGAAGCGGAGATTGTAACATTAGCACCAATGGTAGTTACTGTGAAAGGATCGGAAACGGCAATACAACCACTCTCAGATGTAGCAGTCACGGTATAAACACCACCAACGGTAACAATGAGTTCTTCACCCTCGGTAGCATCCTCATCACTCCAAGTAAGTGTGTACTCAACTTCCTCGTCTGTGGCTGCAACCGCAGCAGTCAAAGTTGTTTCAGCACCTTGACAAACCACATTGGCACCCGTGATTGTAACAGCGAGAGGAGCAGCCTCAACAGTAATCTCTTGAATCACGGAAAGTTCAGAAGGACACCCTTGAGCGCTCATAGCGCGAACGGCAAATTGATGAATACCTGCCTCAGTCAAGGTCATGCTCAACGTCTCCAAGTTCTCACCATTAATCACCACGCCATTATGATACCAAATGTAGGAAGAAGGAGTAACCTCGGTCTCAATCACGTCGGTATCAGTCTCACCATCACCATCAGTCTCAGCATCACCATCAGTCTCAGCATCACCATCAGTCTCACCATCACCATCAGTTTCAGCTTCGCTGGAAGCAACGGTCAGGGTAACCATCGTACCCACGCAAACTGTCTCCTCTCCCTCATAGGTGATCTCAGGAGCAGTTGCTGGAGTATGTACATTTATGATGATAGCATCTTCTAATTCACAAGCATTGCCATTGGAACTAGAAAGAGTAGTAGTGACGATATATTCAGTAGTCTCTTCCGGGTATACCGTAATGGTAGAACCAGTAGATTCATTGTCGTCGTTCCATGCATAAGCAACATTGCCAGTCCAGCCGTCAGCATTAGCATTCAAAACTACTGCCTGGCCAGCGCACACATCGGTAGCGGAAGCAGCCAACTGCACATCAGCACCAAAAGCCCAAACTGTGAACTCGGTAGCTACAGCCTGACAATCGCCAATAGTTGCGGTAACAGTGTAAACACCAGCAGGAACTTGAACAGACTCTGTTTCTTCATCACCATTACTCCAAGTATAACTAACATCTTCAAGATCAGCAGGCAATACTGATGCGGTCAAAACAGCGTTATCTCCTTCGCAAATCACATTGTTGCCACTGATTTGGACCAATGTCGGAGCAGCATTAACGGTTAATGTCCAATCATCAGAAACCTCTGAAGCACAACCATTAGCATTAACAGCAACTGCATTAATCGTGAAGGTACCAGCATGGAAGAAGTTCAAAGTAATTGTAGAAAGCGACTCATTCGGAATCTGAATACCATTCAAATACCAAGTATAAGTCATACCAGTTTCAGGTTCATCTATTTCAAAAGTAGCTTGAGCATTCTCACATATCACATCATCACCTTTTACCTCAGGAGCTTCAGGAGCTTCGTAAACGACAACATTGATTTGCCTTTCAACTATACAATTCTCGTCATTATTCAAGGTAGCGGTAACAGTATAGGTAACAGTATTACCCTCGGCAGGAAGTTCAGGGGTCACTTCAATGGTAGGAGTAGTAGCACCAGTGCTCCATTCGTAAGTAACACTGCCGTTCCATCCATCTGTGTTGGCGTTGAGCAGAACAGACTGACCTTCACAAACAGACATTTCCGAAGCAGTAATCTGCACATCGGTACCGAAAGCAGTCACGATAAAAGGATCTGCCATGATAGAACATCCAGATTCTGTATTGGTAACTAAGACACTGTGAACACCAGCAAGCAAATTATGCGCGGTTTGTGTGGTCTCATTTGTCTCTTCACCATTAAATAACCACTGGAAAGAATATTCAATATCTTCACTTGGAATCACATTGGCGGTAGCGGTAGCAGTGGTACCGTTGCAGATAGCGTTCTGTCCAGTAATCACAACAGAAGGAGTGGCCATTACTGTTACAGTAGCTTTAGCGGTATCAGCAGCACAAGTGTAGGTAGCCACTACAGAAACATTGTGCACGCCTTCGCCAGTGATATTGACAGCATAGGTAGTACCCTCTACACCTTCGATCAGGTTACCGTCCATGTACCAAGCGTAGGTCACTTGTTCAGCTGAAGTGTTGTTGTCCGTCAAGGTGAAGTTCACCATAGCACCTTCGCAAACTGTAGAAGTTTCAGGTGTCAAGGTGTTTTCAGAGATTTCTTCTTCAATTGATTCTACTGTGAAATCGGTAGTGTCCGAATGGCAAGCATAGTCTTGGAAAAGAGCCAAAACGGAATAATCACCAGATAAAAAGAGATGTGTGTTGACAAATGTGGTATCAGCTTCATCGCCATGGAACCAAATCCACATATAAGGCTGCTCATTGCCAGCAGCGTAAGCGGCAACGGAGACCATCACTTCTTGACCTTCGCAAGCTGCAGGAGCATCTACTACAAGCACAGGTGTTTGTGATACGGTGAAGTAGTGCACAGCAGAGTAAGTCTCGGCACAAGCGTCACCCCACACATAGACATCGAAGTCGTATGCCAATGTATCCTCCGACAGACTAGGCAAGTCGGAAACATTGAATGAGTAGCTTTGTGCATTGGCGTTGGGGATAGGTTCACCATTCAGTCTCCACTGATAGTTCAGACCATCACCACCTCCGGTAACGAATGCCGTAAGCGTGACTATGTCAGTCTCACAGGCATGCGTTGGACCCACGACGAGCACGTTGACGACGTTCGTCGCTTCAACATCCGTGAAAAACGAATGAGATCCTTGGGAGATCCAACTTGGCAGCTTGAAGCCCAAGTTTTTGAAATGGGCCGCTTCACTGCGCGCTTGACTAGTCCCGATAAGCAGGACAGTCATGAGCAGAAAAATCATAAATTTTTTCATCGTTTTGAATTTAATTATTACTATTGTTTATTTATTATTTTTATTATTTCTCATACCAAATAGATGGCACTCGTTTCTGGTGCTAAGCATCAGAGCACTGCCAGGTAGTCTTGTCAAACGTATCGCATTGTTTATTAGACTTTTTATCATAGTATAATTCTATTTATAATCAACTTGCAAAAATACATTTTTTTTTAGACCATACAACATATACGATGTTTTTTTTTTTTTTGTTACATAATATTTGATAATAATCTGTATATTAGGATTTTAATAGCTATGGAACATATGGAAAAACATCATTTTGAGCATATAAATATGAGAAAAAAATGAGTTTTGGCGACTAATTAGTGCGTCCTAATTGGTGGAAATGCTACTATAGAGCGATATTTTGAAGCATAGTGCCAGGCAGTACCATGCAATCATCCCAACACGATCCTTCGGTTCAAAAAGTATGCCTCAGAATCAATACATATATAT
>CALDIA010000065.1 GCA_937901455.1 uncultured Bacteroidales bacterium
ACACGAGACGGCTGATCATCGCCTTCAGTTCCTCCGGCGTGACTTGCTGCTGGGCGTCGGTCAGGGCCGCGTCGGGGTTAATGTGACATTCGAGCATCAGTCCGTCAGTGGCGAGGTCGAGAGCCTTTTGCGCCGTAGGGAGCAGCAACTCGCGGTTGCCGCAGATGTGGCTGACATCGGTGATGAGCGGCACGTTGAGCTGTCGCGTCAGCTCGATGGGAATTTCCCACATGGGAAAGTTACGGTACGGCGACTCCTTATAATACGAGAAACCACGATGGATGGCCGCGAGCCGCTTCACGCCCGCCTTTTGGAAACGCTCGAAGGCGCCAATCCACAGCTTCAGGTCGGGCGAGACGGGGTTCTTGACGAACACGGGGATGTCCACGCCCTGCAAAGCATCGGCCAACTGCTGCACCGAGAACGGGTTGACGACCGTGCGGGCGCCCACCCACAGCACATCGACTTCATATTTCAACGCCAGTTCAACATGGGCGGGTGTGGCCACCTCGGTGGCGGTGGGCAAGCCCGTCTCGCGCTTCGCTTCGCGGAGCCACGCGAGGCCCTCCTCTCCCCTGCCCTCGAAGTCGCCCGGGCGGGTACGCGGCTTCCAGATGCCGCCACGCAACAGCTTCACCTCCGGGATTTCAGCCAAGGCCTTCGCCGTGGCCATGATTTGCGCTTCGGATTCCACGCTACATGGGCCGGCGATGATATACGGGATGTGGGGTATCGTCCCGTCGGGATTCGACAACTTGAAACGTATGATATTGTGGGGGTTAATGGCATTGCACAAGGCAATCCATTCCGCTTTGTCGTCGATGGTCCAGGGTTTTAATGATATGTTCATATCCTAAACTCTTATTTTGTTTATTGTGGTTGGCGTGGGCTTATAGTATTTTGCCGTCCTTTTAGTGAAGTCCTATATATCAACAATATATGGAGCAAAATTGCGCTGTGAAGTTTCCTCAATCTGCACTACATCGAATTGAACTTCCAAAGACGATTCCAACTCAAAGCACAAATACACATCTCCATTTGGACGAAAGCCCAATCTTTGCAAATCCTTCGCGGTTCTAACTGACGGCTCTTTGTCTTTCAATTCATACAGATGTTTACTCTTCCCATGATGGAGCAGCAGATACCGAGGCTGTTTCTCTCCCAAAGGCATTTGCATAGATCCTTTGCGAAATCCTGTACGAACATAATAAAGACCGTTCCGCAAAACAAGCGTTAAATGTTCTTCGTTTTTATAATAAGCCACCAAAACAGATTTCCGTTGACAATTGCCATCATCGCTTTCCAAGGTTTCTCTCATGGCTTTAGCGATAATGTATGCCAATTTTGGAGGCACTGCGTTACCGACCATTTTATATCCATCACGAATCTCATCATAATAAAAAACGAAATCATCAGGAAAACTTTGCAACCGTGCACATTCACGCACACTCAAACGCCGATACTTGTTTTCTTTTCCTTCAATAAAGTGCCAACCTTTTCCATTGTCTCGAATCATTTCAGGACTATTGGGATGAAGTGGCGTCACATTTGCCGAAGCAACTATCGTATAGGACACTTCGTCCCAATTACGGCGGCGATTCCTCTCAAAGTAATACTTGTCAAACGGACCTGCAAAATAGTCATTATTCGCGAGGCCTTCTCGTGTCAATACCACTTTCTCGCCTTTCAAATAGGGTCGAGGCTGTAACACCATGTCACCAATGGCATCCTTTATTGTAACCTTGCCCCTCTCGTTGGGAGCAGGGAACATGATGCTGCAATTCAAGTCATTTCGAATGCCTACGACCATCACGCGCAATCTTTCTTGTGCAATCCCAAAATGGGTTGTATTGAAAATCGAATATTGCACCCTATACCCGGCTTTTGATAATGTGGACAAAAAGCCATGAAAGGTTACAAAATGATGGTCGCTGACAATGCCTGCAACATTTTCTATGACAAAAAACTTTGGTTGTTTCCCTTTTATCAATCTAATGTAATCCAAAAAGACCTTGCCTCGGCTATCGTCCAAGCCTCGCATACTTCCGCCCGTGCTCCACGATTGACATGGAGGGCCTCCTATAAAACCGTCACAATCCGGGATTTCAGAAACATCAATCTGCCTAATATCTTTGCCACACAAAACCGTCTTTGGGTGATTGTGATGGTAGGTGTTGTGGATGCTTGGGTCAAACTCGTTAGCCCAAATCACATCAAATCCAGCTTGCTCAAAACCCAAATCCAAACCCCCGCAACCAGAAAAGAAAGAAACAAGTTTCATAACGATATCTTCTCTTCAAATTAAGTCCTCTATTGCTTTGAATTGATGATGGAACTGGATACTACCTGGTATGGTCTTAAATGGGCTGTGCCACTGCACAAAACCAAATGGAAGTTGGATAGTAGTGCCCCCGCCCCTATTACCATAGTGGGCGTTTGCTGGCATCTTTTGTTTGAGAGATTCTATATTGAACATCTCATCCACAACAACATCTCCGATTAGATTGATGTACCAAACGACATTGGCCCAATAAGCGCTATTCCTTACCGAACCTTTTGAAAAACAAATTTCAAAAATGTCCTTGATATTATCATTAAACCAATCGATCAACCCTTCTGACAACCTTGCGTCATAGGCATAGAGTGTCTCACTCACTAACCTGTTTTTCCGTAACTCATAAGATTTGTGCTTACCATTAATTTCGTTGATGATAGTTCTTGTGTTGGTAGCACTACCCCAAAACAAGGAAATTGCCTTTTTTACATCATTAGGGATAATCCGCCCCGTTTGAATCTCAAAGCACGCGATAAACCTTTCAATAGTAACAAGATAAACCTGGCCAGACAAACTCTTCTTGATAGAGACCCGAACCGTTTCTCCATTATCCAAGCTAACAATTACATCAGGCTTGGCTTTCGTTTTATCACCAAAAACAGAAATCACTTCCGTCTCATGCAACCCGCCAATCGAAACACTTTTGAAGTGGCCTTTACATCCTGCAACAGTGATCAATCGATTTTGCAAGTCCTTATTGGACTTTATTTCGTCACAAACAAGTTGCTCATTCAAATGACCGGACAATTTAGCATACTGCCATCCTTGACTACGATTTTTCATATTCTATTCTCATTTAATCTATCGTAAAAAAACACAATTGGAACTCCATATCTTTCGGCAAACTCCATCAGCTGGACAGCAGATATGACGACTTCTCCATTTTCAATTTTTGACAAGCGACTTTGGCTGATAAAACCCTCATTTTGAAGGTCTATTTGCTTGATTCCCCTTTCGTTTCTCAACCGATACAAAAGAGCACCGATTTTTTGGTTTTTTTGCTTGAACACTTTCTTTTCCATGGCTGCAAAAAAAAACTATTCCTTTTTATATTCCAAATTGGAATATTCGCAAAAGAAATCGTATCTTTGCAAAAATTTTTGATATATGGCGTATAAAGTAATAGATTTGTTCGCGGGTGTAGGCGGCCTCTCCTATGGCTTTGCACATGACGACAGCTTTAATATCGTGGCTGCCAATGAGATACTTGAGCCAATGGCTAAAGCCTATTCATTAAATCACCCAACAGTAAAGATGTATAATTGCGACATCAAAGACTTTTCTATAAACGATTTAAAATCAGATTTAGGAATAAATGAAGGTGATGTGGATATTATTGTGGGCGGGCCTCCATGCCAGGCTTATTCCACCGCAGGCAAGAGGGCGGAAGGAGACCCTAGAGGTCAACTTTTCCAACAATATTATAGGATTCTGTCAGAACTCAAGCCCAAGGTCTTTGTTTTTGAAAATGTAAAAGGTTTGCTTTCCATGAACGGAGGCAAATTGATAAGACAAATCATTGAATTGTTCGAATCATTAGGTTACAATGTCAATGTTAAGCTCCTAAATGCCGCTGACTATGGAACACCTCAAATCAGAGAGAGGGTCATTATTGTCGGGAATAATTTTCACGGCGTGTTTCCTTACCCAAAACCGACTCATTTTAATCCTGAAGACACTAAAGATAATCATGATGGATTGAAACCATATATCACTTTGGGAGAAGCCATTAGCGACCTACCGATTATAGAAAGCAATCAAACAGGAACCCAGTATTTATCCAACCCTCAAAATGACTATCAAAGACTTATGCGGAAAAACGCACCCAAAGAAATACAAGACCACAACGCTCCCAACAACAATCCAAAACTGATTGAATTGATGAAAGCCTTACCAGACGGTGGCACGCCATTAGATGTTCCTGAAGATTTGAGGCCAAAAAGTGGATTCGCCAACTGCTATTGCCGCCTATGGTGGAATAGACCCAGTACAACTATAACAAGGAATTTTGGTTGCGTTTCATCTGGCCGCTGTATTCATCCGAAGCAAGCTCGTCCTTTGAGTACGCGAGAGGGCGCAAGACTTCAAGGATTCCCCGACGATTATCAGTTTTTTGGTTCAAGAAGCGACAAGAACCTTCAAATCGGAAATGCAGTCCCAACATTCCTTGCTACGGCTATAAAAAACCAAGTAAAGGAGTTTCTTGAACATCCAGAACATTACCAAGAAACAATAGATTTCAAAGGTGATTTACTACTTCCCTTAGATTTCTAAAGAACGCAAAACAAATTAGACCGCAAAATCATCCAGGTTTTGCGTTTTTTTTCGTTTCTTTGCACCAAAATAAGACGCGGGACTACGGGACGTGAGACTACGGGACGAAAAGTCTCGAAATCCCGAGTCAAAATACGGACAAAAGAAAAACCACCATACATGAAAAGAGTTGAAATCAAGCAAGCCTTGCAGATGCAAGCGTCTGACAATGAGATTACCGTGATGGGCTGGGTGCGCAACAAGCGCGGCAGCAAGAACGTGGCCTTCATCGCCCTCAACGACGGCTCCACCATCAACAACCTACAGCTGGTCGTCGACCTCAACGTCATCCCCGAAGAGAATTTAGCCTTGATGCACGCCGGCGCCTCGCTATGGGCCAAGGGCGTCCTCGTCGCCTCGATGGGCAGCGGCCAAGCCGTTGAGCTTTCGGTGAAGGAGATTGGGCTGTTCGGCCCCGCCAACCCCGACGAATACCCGCTGCAACCCAAGAAGCACTCGTTGGAGTTTTTGCGCGACATCGCCCACCTGCGCTTCCGCACCAACACCTTCGGTGCCGTGATGCGCCTGCGCCACGCGATGGTGTTCGCCATCCACAAGTTCTTCACCGAGCGGGGCTTCTACAACATCCACACGCCGCTCATCACCGCCTCCGACGCCGAAGGCGCGGGCGAGATGTTCCAAGTGACCACCCTCGACCTTAACAACATCCCTCGCGACGAGCAAGGCAACATCGACTACAAGCAGGACTTCTTCGGCAAGTCGACCAACCTCACCGTGTCGGGACAGCTCGAAGGCGAGTTGGCGGCCACGGCCTTGGGCAAGATCTACACCTTTGGCCCGACCTTCCGCGCCGAGAACTCCAACACCACGCGCCACTTGGCCGAGTTCTGGATGATTGAGCCGGAAATTGCCTTCATGGATTTGGACGACCTCATGGATCTTGAGGAAGACTTCATCAAGTATTGTGTCCGTTGGGCACTCGACCATTGCAAGGACGACCTCGACTTCCTCAACAAGATGATTGACAAGGGACTCATCGAGCGTCTTGAGGGCATCCTCAAGGAAGACTTCGTGCGTCTGCCTTACACCAAGGGCATCGAAATCCTGCAGCAAGCCATCAAGGACGGCAAGAAGTTTGAGTTCCCCTGCAACTGGGGCGACGACCTTGCCAGCGAGCATGAGCGTTTCCTCGTTGAAGAATATTTCAAGAAGCCTGTCATCATGACGAACTACCCCAAGAAAATCAAGGCGTTCTATATGAAGATAGACGAGAAGAACCCCATGCTCGACGGCAAGGAGATGGAGCAGACCGTACAGGGCACCGACGTGCTCTTCCCACAGATTGGCGAAATCATCGGCGGTTCTGTCCGCGAGGAAGATTACGGCAAACTGATGAACGAAATCGAGGAACGCCAAATTCCGATGAAGGACATGTGGTGGTATCTCGACACCCGCAAGTTCGGCTCTTGTCCCCACGCAGGTTTCGGTCTCGGTTTCGAACGCCTCATCCTCTTCGTCACCGGTATGCAGAACATCCGCGACGTCATCCCCTTCCCGAGAACGCCGAAGACCGCCGAGTTCTAAACTTGCAAACAATGAAGTATTCACGTAATCAGTTAAACAAAGCAGGGCAGATTGTCATAGCCGACGACGATGTGTTCAAGTTTGCGGAAGCAACCACACTCATCGACAATTGGCGTGCGATGCATCAACCTGTGCTTGACAGGATGTCAGCACAGGTGATGCAGATACTGACAGCCCATGGCCTCCCTATTGCCTTTTCTTCCAAGCGGCTTAAGCGCATGGTATCCATCGTGAATAAACTCATGCACAACCCGACCATGGGACTTGGAGGAATTCAGGACATAGGTGGAGCCCGCTTTGCTTTTGAAGACATCCCAACTCTCTTGGAGGCTTCGCGTCTTTTGCTGGATACTTCATTGGAAGGATTTGAACTCAAATCCCATTATGACTACGTGAGACAACCGAAAGAGAGCGGCTACCGCAGCATCCACTTTGTCTACAAATACCACTCCGACAATGACTATGACGGGATGCTGGTGGAGCTGCAAATCCGTACACGACTGCAACATGACTGGGCCACCGCCGTCGAGACGGCAGAACTTATCTCCCAGTCGCCGCTCAAGGCCAGCGTGGGTGACGAACACTGGCAGGACTACTTCAAGCTGGTCAGCGCCATTTTCGCCCGTCAGGAGAAGCAGCCCACGGCAGAACGCTTTGCACACTTCACCGAGGCCGATCTCTGTAGACAATATGATTTAGTCGAGAAAGAGTATAGGTTTACTGAGCAGCTCAGTTCGCTTGTCGGAGCCGTGCAGATGGCATCCGAACATTCCTTTAACAAGGGATATGTCGTCGTTCATATCGACTTTGAGAACCATATATCACGCCTGCGTCACTTCAAAGCAAACGAGATTGAAACTGCCAACGAGTTGTATTCAAAAGTGGAAAGCGGCATCACCGACAAATCGGGAGCCGTGGTGCTGGTCTCGGTGTCCGACATGAACGAGTTGCGCGAAGCCTACCCGAGCTACTTTCTCAACGCCAACGAGTTTATCTCCGCTCTGCTACAATTCCATCAGTCTTGCCGCATGGCGGGATATATCAGCTGACACCTTGAAGACTGCCGAGTTCTGATTGTCTAAAGAATAGTAGCGTGCCCTCGGCACGACTACACAGGTGCAAAGATACGCACTTTCTGCGACATGACAAAATAATATTTTGCCATGTGGCTGTTTTGTCGTATCTTTGCAGTCGGAAAAAACATTCGGCATGACGAAGAAGCAAGCGATACAACTCTTTGAGGAGAAGAAGGTGCGCACCGTGTGGGACGACGAGCAGGAG
>CALDIA010000066.1 GCA_937901455.1 uncultured Bacteroidales bacterium
ATTGATTTATGCGGGAGGTGCGGACACATGTTAAAAAGATTTTCGGTAACAAATTTTATGAATTTTAAAGAAAAACTGACTTGGGATTTAGGTAGCCCGGCAAATTATGAGTTTAATAGTGATATAGTAGAAAAAGGATGCATTACAAAAGGGCTAATTTATGGCATAAATGGCAGTGGAAAAACTACATTCCTCAATGCTTTTAGATTGCTCTATGAAGGAGTTGCTGGCAATGGCTTTGAAAAGCTGTTTCAAGAATCATGGGGCGGTTATTCTAATGTGGTCAATGCCAACCATCAAGACACACCAGACAGAATAAAGCTGACTTTTGTGTTTGACCATGAAAAGCTGAAAGCATTGGTGCCAAAATCGCCTTTCAAGAACGATGCGTATTATGAGATTGAAATCAGGCCTATTGGAAAGACAAGTTATAGTTTGGCGGAACGCTTATATTCAGAAAGCTCAAAAAACATTGGTGAGCATTTCACATATTTAGACTTCAAGGATGGCAAAGGCATCTTTAGCGTAAGGCATAGTGATGGGATAAGAAACGAACATGAGAATTATGGGGGCGACGTGTCGTCGCAAGAACTGGTTCTTAGACAAATCAGCGACCCGAGAAGATACCTCCCTTCACACACCATAAAGACTGCAATTGCGTCTATGGCCTTCTATGACACTTTCAGTACTACCAGCGACAGCAAAATACGTAAACCTGCCGAATACAGCAGTGCAATGAAGCTCAACCAATCAGGTGAGAATTTGGTGCAATTGCTCTCTAATTTGAAAAACGCTGATTTGTGGACTTATCAAGAGATTGAAAAACAGTTGTCAACAGTGAACCCAGGATTTATTTCCCTTGAGTTCAACCCATTCGGCTCCCAGTTGTATTTGTCAATGCGCGAGGCTAATATGAGCCACACCATAGGAATGCAGCATATTTCGGACGGAACATTGAGATACCTCTTGTTGATGGGCATTCTGCTCAACAAGCATCGTGGAGCCATTGTCGGATTGGATGAGCCTGAAGGCAGATTACATCCTGACATGATTAATTCCGTTGCTGAAATGTTGCGCCGAGCATCCAACAGTTCACAATTGATTATTGCCACTCATTCACCGCTGCTTCTCAATGCTTTCACATTGGAAGATGTGCTCGTTTTCGAAAAGGAAGAAAACAACGCATCGGTCGTCAAGCGGTATAATGAAGAGGATTTTGGCATGTACGAAGGCGATTTGTTGCCTGGGCAATTATGGCTTAGAGGCGAAATAGGAGGGAAAAGATGGTAATTAGGATTATTGTTGAGGGTGGTGCATATCCCAACACCCCCCATTCTGCGACAGATTTGACGCTTGACGGTTCTGAAGTATTGCGTGAAGAATTGAAGAAGTTTTTCACGACAGTGCTTGGAATTGCCGACATTAGTATCATAGTGAGTTATCAGGCGGGGTACAAAAACGCTGCTAAGGTATTTATTTCCAAACCAGAGGAAAACTATCTCTACACTGATTTGGATTATATTCCAGAAAAACGAGCAGATTGGTTCGCCCATTTGGAAGAAGATGGCATTGTCATTCCTGACGAGAGAAAAGCATATGTTTTCTTTTGGATACAAGAAATGGAGGCATGGTTTCTGAAGCAGCCACAAAGCATTGAGCGATGGGCTATTGACAGAAACATCAAGATAAAGAAACCCATTGCCGAAGATCCTCTGATTTCAGGCAAAGATATCGAGCATCTGCAACACAAGCCTTCTTTTGTGATGAAGGTAATCTTCCAGCGTGATTTGGAGAACACGCGTAAAGGGAAAAACGGTATGATTCAAAAACTGGAATATGGGAAACTACGCCATGCGCCAAGAATCATCCCTTATCTCATCCCACAAGACTTGATGACGAAAGACGCTGAATTAAGGGCATTTGTGAAAAGGGTTAAGGAACAAGTTTGATTTTCATTCGGGTTTTCTTGCTTATAATCTTCTTAATTTCAGCGTCTTGCATCTGTTTTTATTGAATTTCAGTCGGAATAATTGCAGGGTTTTTTGACTAAAAAGCAATGTGAACCGGTAGTGTTTCATTCAGTGTGTCCGCCCTCCAATCCCACCGTTGGGCTGTAGGGCTGTCGTACCACGGCAGCCGTACATCGTGGCAGCCGCCCAAAACCAAAAACCGTAAAGACGCGCCGCGACACGTCTCTACAATCATGTAGGAATTGCAAATTCCCTTCCTTCCCTAACCTTGCGAATTGCAAATTCGCAAGAACGGGGGTCAGTCGCCCTAATCATTGCCCTTATTGAACAAACATGTCGAATAAAGCTCGGACCACCCAATCTGCCATAGAAACGATCTCAATAAATCTGAAAACAATTTCAGCAATCTTGTCTTTTGTCTAATACTTTTTCATAATATTTTTCCACACCTCCTTTCGATAGAATCTATAAAACACTGGTATCCAAAAGTTGTTTTCACGGTTTTTACCTTGAAAACGCTGCAAAGATACACATTTTTTTCCAATGGCAAGCCTTTCCCCGAAATCCCGACGCTTCCTCATGGGTATCAAGGATGAATTACTCGGCAGGGCAGACCAGGCAAACACTTCGCCCGAGGTAGCGGTCGTAGTAGTTCTGTGGGTTGATTCCGCATTGCAAATGCGGAAGAACGGGGACTAATTCACCACCAAGGTTCATATTTATATTGAGGGTTGTCCTCCCTGTCGTTCTTGGACTTGTTGCAATGCTCACATGTGGTTTGCAAATTGCACGGGTCGTTTGTTCCGTATTTGTGCAAAGGAATTATGTGATCAAAATTCACAGCATTTGAATGGGTGTAAACTTTGGTTAGATCTTGACCACAAAACACACATCTTCCGTGGTCTCTATGAAATACGGCATCTTTTACCCATTGAGGAATTCTTGCCCGTTTCACAGTACCATCATCATTCATCATTTCTTTTGGGAAAGTCAATCCAGCGATTCTGTCCTCATCCTTTATTTCATCGGCAACTATCTTATTAAACTTGACCAAAAAAGAATGATTAGCAAATAAAATAAAGAAAACCTCATCTTTAATATACTGAAACAATTCTTCAAAAACTACTTCGTTTTTCTTATACCATTTATAGAAATCACCTTTCAACTTTGATTTAAACTGAACACCATAAGCATTTCCTATTTCTATCCATTTATCATATTCATCTTGATCAAAACAATCACCATTTTTAGAATACTCTTTATTATAATAGTTTAAGAGTTGTGTATAGATATAGATATGTAACAAGCTAATTTTGTTATACTTTCTAACGGCATCGATGAATTGTTGCTTATCATAATTCCAGAAACCTGTTTCATAATCAACCATCCCTGATATTATTTCAGCAAATTCATAGACATTATGGAATTTGTAATCTTCGAATTCTGGGTTCATAGTATTACTGTTTTTGGTGCTCCAATTAACAAGGAGCTATTTTCTGATATAATGTTTGTCCAACTCTTGAAACACATTAGAACTATAAAAGCCCTGTTCTGAAGACTTTGGATTATTTGGATCGAGTTTTCTCAATAAATACAACTTTTTGTTTTTCTTGATTTCTGCCAATACTCTATAAAACTTTTTGTTTTTCAAATAATTAGAATATCTATTACGGCATTTTTCTACTAATTTGTCGTGAGTAAGTGGATATCGTTTTAATAGATTATCTTCCGTAAGGTTTATAGGCAGACCAGAAGGATCGTATCTAACAGAAATTGAATCAAACGCATTTCCTTTTTGAAAGTTTACATCAATTGAAATTGTAATATCAAACTGTTCATCTTGTTCATCTTTGCTATCAATTTTGGATTTGACAAGATTAAGGTAATTCTTGACTTCAGAAGTTAACACAGGTTGTACGATATCCTTGTTTACCAATGCAAGAGGCATTAGATAAAGGTTATACTTGTCAAAATCTATTTCAACATTGTTTTCCTTAATAATCAATATGTAGTTTTTAATGCATGCATATCCAATTTCTTGCACTTGTTTTCCAAAACCATCATAATCTACAAAATGAACCGCATTATTTCTCAATTCTATCAACACCTCAATGTTGTTAATTAAGTTCTTTGGTAGTTGACTTCCTAATAGTGCAATTGCCTCATTTATAGAAATAAACATTGGGTTGCCGCATCTGTTTTTCTTGACAACACATCTATTTCTCGACTTACTTCCATCATGTAGAATTGCAGGCTCTTGTTGATAAATGGATTTTTCTTTATACTTATTGTTTTTCAAAACAATTGCTTTCAAAAGCAATTCCCATGAATTGACAGCCAATATCGAGAAAGCCTCTTCTCTATATTTGAAATCGGGCTTATTATAAATCTCAATAGCAGACATCATACTGGCAACCGATTTATCAAGTAAGCTTCTGTATAATTTATTGACTCTCATATCTTTTCCGTTTTACTCTCTCTTTGTTCTAATTAAATATGCTAAACAAATATGTGGTTCATAATTGAATCTTTTATTCTGATAGGCAAAGACGAAAACCAATATAATTACTACGGGTATCTGGAGTGGAACTATTCCGGGCCGACACCCGACAACCTCCTGCATAATAGTACCAACAACCTCCACGAAGTACATAGCTTTTGCCCTTAGAGGGCCCTTGAGGGTTTGTCCGTGACTTTTTAGTGTAGTCACCATAGAAGTCACTACACCATTCAAAAACGTTACCACTCATATCGTACATACCTAATTCATTCGGCTGTAACAATTTTACTCCTTTTGTACCTTTGTCATTGGTGTTTTCACTATACCATGCGACGCAATCAATAAAGTCACTTCCTGCATATTTATTGTTTTTTCCTTTTTTTCCTCCTCTAGCGGCAAATTCCCATTCGGCTTCTGTAGGCAATCGGAAATTTCTACCCGTCATCTGGTTAAGCCTTTGGATGAATTCTTGACAATCATCCCAATTAACTTGCTCTACAGGAAGTGTTTTTCCCTTAAAAAAACTAGGGTTATTACCCATTATTGCTTCCCAAAGTTCTTGGGTCACTTCTGTTTCTGACAAGTAATAGCTGTTTAACGTTACGTTGTGAACTGGTTCTTCGTTATTAAAGGCGTCATCCTGCTTTTCTAATGCTCCCATTTGAAAAGAACCACCTTCAACAAATATCATCGTGTAACTTACACCATTTACGGTAAAAAGTAAATCTGAATTATTGGGGTAACTATTAGAAGAAAATGGAGTTAGACTATCATTCACACCAGAAATATACCTAACCGAACTTGCTTTTTCTAACGTAGCCTTAACAAGTGCTTGTTCACCTTTTGTGATTATTACGGAATCAATACAGTCATTGTAACCATCCTTTGCTAGACGTATTTCATGTATGCCAATAAGCATTTCTGGTATTGTTTTAGGCGTAGAACCAGCTTCTTTCCCGTCAATAAAAAGATTGCAGATGTTTGGCGAACATTCCACATTTAATGAGCCATAGATGGGTATAGGGGTTGGTAATATGATAGTTTGTCCATTCATTTCCGTCGTTATCTCTTTTGAAACAACAGTGGTTTCATGGTTAACTTTTTTACATTCAATCTTGTATGTTCCACTACCTAATTGTCCTGTCCATGAACGGACACCCTTCTTAACATTGTTTACCCAAATCTCTGCATCAGCATCCACTTTTAGAGTTACAGTGGCGAAGTTGGGCTTTAGTGAAAGTGTTACAATTTTGGTATTATTGGGGTCATCCACTGTCACTTTGCCTGTTTCCGAGAAATAATCTGATGCTCTCACGCGATAAGTGTAGGTACCAAAATTGACATATTTCATGGCGGTGCCGTCGGCATCCACGCTCCAAAGCTGGTCATCAACTTCAAGAGTGGCGTTAGTGGGCAATAACTGGAAAACCAAATACTGCTGAGTAGGCGAATTATTGTTCTGTTCCTGTAACGTCATCAACATTGTCCCTTTAACCGTAACTTTGTATGTATGCAACGCCTCCACCCGAGCGACATAATCCGGCATCCGAAGCTCGTATTGCCCCCATTCGCGGTGCTTGATGCGCAGGTACTTCAGACCTGGCGACACCCACAGCCAAATCTCGCCGTCGCGGGTGGCGCGTTCCACCACCTCCGAGCCAAGGTCGGGCACGAAGCTGAAGCCTTCGCGCTGGTTGGGCGTGATGTTCTGCGTGGCGATGCGCAGCAAGGCGCATTGGCGGTCGCTGTGGTCGGCCTTTATCTCCTCCCGCGCTGAAAAGTCGGCGGGCAGCGACTCGACGCTGACAATCTCAAAGTCTTGCGCAGCAAGGGCAAGGCAAAGCGTGGAAAACAACAGGGTGAACAGTATCTTTTTCATTGGCTATCGGATTTGCGTGAATGAGCCTACAAAATAACAGAATTTTGTGTTACAACGAATCAACATCAGGCATTTTTCCAAAAAAGGCGAAGGCTGCCTCGTCCCTTGGCATCGCCCTCGCCTTGCGTGTCGCTTGCATGGTCGTCAGAACCCCAAAATCCTATCCAACTGCTTCGAGAGGTCGTCGGCTTTCTTTTCCAAGTCTTCCCGCATGGTCTGCTTAAGAATGTCCATAGCCATGTCGTGGCTGTAATAAACAATAGTACGCACTTCCACGTTGCCATTTTCAAGGTCACGATACATCTTCACGGGGATAATCACCCTACCTAACTTTTGGGATATCAGATTCTTGCTGGCTGCTACGCTTTCCGCTAACGAAGCTGCTTGCTTTTGCGAAAGCTGTTTGTTGCCCAACTTCGTGTCGATCAACTCGGTAATCTCGGTCTCGATCTTGGCCGCGAGGTCGAGCTTGGCAAGGTTGGTGGCTTGGAAAAGGGCGGCATCGTAGGTCTCGCCCACCGTCATGGCCTCGCCCGACACAAACTTCTCATAGCCTTTGTCGTCTTTCTCCAAGGCCTTGGAATAGGCTTCCTTCAACTGAAGGTCCATGGCGATGTTGCCCGGGGCGACCTTCCAGCCGTCTTTCTTCAACTGCCTCACTTCCTTCTTGATGGATTTCTCCGCCTTTTTCTGGTCTTTGGTGAGGTTTTGCGAGGCGCAACTGGTCGTCATGACCACTGAGAGTGCAAGCGCCAAAAGTGTTCTTAGCTTTTTCATTTCGTTTTCCTTTCTTTTACTTTAACTTATGATTAACTGTTTTGTTTGGTCTTTGTCCAATAGTGCCTTTCATGTCTCAAAATTAGTCCAAAAAAAAATCCGAATTATTTTCAATTGTTTTGTAACTCATTGGTTTTCACCTAACATAATCGTCCAAGGTTCAGAGGCGGAAGGGCGGTAATAGCCTTCCCAAACGGGATAGCCCTCGGCAAACACCTGCACGAGCTGCGACTTGTCCTGCTTGGCAAACGGGATGTCGATGCGGAACCGGCCAAAGGCGTCGGTCTGGGTGTCCATGTCCTGAAGGCGCCCCGTGGCGTTGACGATCGGCTCGCCGGACTTGAAGTCGGTCACCCGACCGAAGACCACGCCCAATTCGTTGTTGCGACGGATGGCAAGGCTGCTGGCCTTCTGTACCGGCACGACCGTATCGATGGGAAGGTAGCCCTCGGCCTCAAACACGAGGTGAACCGGCGCGTGCCTGTATTTATAAGGTATGTCGTCGAGGAACACCGTTGGATTCTTGCCATTTACCTGAAAGGTTTGTGCGGCATTATCGGCATATTCGCAATAAAGTGTGCCGTTCTCAAAAGGCAAAGCAGGAATACTATTGGCTGTATCTTCACACACACTCACTTTCATGTGCAATGGCGTGGAGATTCGCCATATCCAGAAACATACAGCGGCAATGATGGCTAACACAATACCACCAGAAACGTAAAGCCTTATTTTGCGTTTGCGTTGTATCTTTTCGTCAAGGATGATGCCTTCGGACACAAGACGTTTGACGAGATTCACATATGCCAATTCCGTTCGGGCAAGAAACATATCGTCCATGGCCTCGTTGTTGCCTGAAAGATAAGCTTCAACGGCAGCACGCTCCTCGTCGGTTACGTTTCCTTCCATGTAACAAGCCATCAACTCATCCGTGATTTCAATTCTGTCGTTGTTCATATCTCTTTGTCTTTCAATAGGGTTCTCAATTCCATTCTTGCTTTCTTCGTCAGGTTATAGACCGCCGCGACGGTGCATCCCATCTCGGCGGCGATGTCGTCGGCGCTCTTGCCCGTCAGTTCGGCCAACAGCGCGTAACGCTCGCGTGGCTTGGAGAGCCGGTCGATGGCCTTGTAGAGTTCGAGGCGGGTCATCTCGTGGATGATGTCGTAGTCGTCGGTCTCGTCCTTTTGGGTCTCCACGATCAATTGAGGTTCGACGGCCACTAATTTAGTCTGGCTAAGTCGTTTTTTCCTGAAAAACCGTACCGCGATGACCGTCAGCCAAGTGTTGAGCGACGACTTGAAGCCGAACTTGCGCAAGCGGTCCCAGTCGTTCTCGCTGAGGTAGAGATACAACTCGCCAATCAGTTCCTCTTTCCGTCCTTGCGACTGGAACATGCTGTGGATGATGTGGGCAAACATGCCGTTGCAGCGATGGAAAAACACGTATTCAACCGCCTCCTTGTCGTTGGCCAAAAGCAAGCCGACCAAGGCGCGGTCGTCGAGGCTGTCGAAATAAGCTATTCTCTTGTCGTACATAAACGGTGGTCAATTTTCAAGCAACTGCCTTATCTTGTCGATCTTGTCCTGCACCTCGACACCTTCCATCACGTTCAGCATCTCATACATCCGCAAGGCCTTGGTGAGGTATTTCTTGGAAGCCTCGTCCCAGCCTTTCTCCTTGTAAAGCACGCCGAGATAGGCGCACGACTTGGCGTATTTTGCGCCGGAAACGGCGAAGTCGCCTTCAAACAGGTTGGCATAGGTTTGCAGAACCATGATGTCGGAATAGAGCGAATCGGACGTGGGGATGGAATCCAAGCCCGCCTTGGGCAGCATTTCCTCGTGTTCTTCCAAGGGATAGGCGGAAGTGAAGTCGGTATAGGCTTGCAGTACGGTTTCGTAGGGCTTGCCGTCCACCAAGGCCATGGCACCTTCCATGTCGTTGGCTTTCAGCTTGGAGACAAGCTCCACCGTCGCATCGTCCCTGTCATCCTCGTTGACCCGCGCGAAGGCGTAGGCGTAGTCGACCATGCTTTGGTAGGCGCGTTGCAGTTCGTTTTCGGCCTCCAATTTCCAGTATTGGTATTCGGGCAGCGAAATGCTGTGGTTGGCATAATGCTCGTCGAGAATCCGCATCGTGGCGTCGTGGCGCGAAATGCAGGCGGTTTCCAAGAGGTCGTAGTAGCGCATCCTCGCCTCGTTGATTTTGGCGGTGGGCGCCATCACGATGCGCAGCGTGTCGCGGTCGGTGAGCGTCCAGCCGTCGCGGGTGACGTGGATGTTGACCACCTCATAACCATATTTCCTTGCCTTCAAGCCATGAATCACATCGCCCGTTTGGTGTTCGCCGAAGCTCATCCTGAACACGCCGAAGGCATCGCTCGAAGTGGGATGGCAGTCGTGCGCCGACGGCACCGTAACGGAAACGCCGCTCAGCGTCTTGCCCTTGGAGTTCATCTCCAACACCTTGCCATATTGCACCATCTGCGCCGAAGCCTTCCCGTTGACGAGGAAGGCGAGCAAAAGAAGGCCGTAAAGCAGAAAATGTATCGTCCTATTCATAAAATGCAGTTTTGATGCGCAAAGATACGACTTTATCTCACACGAAACTAAAAAGGTATCACCGTCGCGGTGTGTTTCCTCATGCTTGGCATGGTCATGCCGATGTCGGCTCCGATATAGGTCGGGTCGCAAGCCACATATTTCTTGCCGTCGAGCAACAGATAGTCGCCCGCGACATCCTCCGTAAAGCACACCGCCGTAGAGAGGTGTTCGGGATAATCGAGCAGCACCACGTCCAAGCCCATCAACTCACGCACCAAACAGGCGAAAAGGATGGAACGGTCTTCGCAGTCGCAGAAAGGATAATACAGCGACTCGTCGGGATAAAGCGGACGCTCGTAGCCGAACTGCTGTTGGTCGGTGGCATAGTCAAAGCCGGTCTGCACAAAGTTGAGCAGGATGTTTGCGGCCTGCGCCTGGGTCTTGCCTTCGATGGCTTCGCGCAAGGCCGGATAGAGTGCGTCCTTGGCCATGTCGCTCAGCGAGGCCTTCGAGTAAAGCTGCCACTCGGAATTGACCGGACAACTGTTGAAGAAATCGATCAGGTTTTGGTTCAAGACGACGGTGGCCTTCGCTTGTGTGAAGCGTTTTGAGCCAATCGTCCTTGGGTTGGTCTTTTTGACGGACAGTTTGGGTTGGGTCATGTCGAGGCTCATCAGCTTCTCCTTGGGGAAAGGCTGGTTGTAGATTTGCATGGCGCGACAATCCATGGAACGGTCGAAGCAATAGTATTGCACATCATTAATCCTGAAATACCTGTAGTGGTAGATTTTCTCGTTGGAGCCGACCAAGACGCAAAGCCGGTCGTCAGCCCTTCCGATGCGCATCTGGTAGCCCGACTGGGTGAGCAGAAAAAGATGCAACACAACGGCCTCGTTGGTGTGGCCGCCGCAGAAGGATTCGGCCACCTGCTCGGTCATCATCACATAGCCCCAATCGCAAAGATTGAGGTCGGTGCGGTAGCGCAGCTTCTTTTTCACTCAGATAGTTCTTGGCCA
>CALDIA010000067.1 GCA_937901455.1 uncultured Bacteroidales bacterium
GGATGTACACTGTGCTTGTCAGCAACAACCTTCTGCAAGTCGTTGAGACTAAGGTCACCGTAGTAGAGGATGCGCTGCGGCTGGGAAGTCATTGTCTTTATCTGGCTAACAACATCGCTGGCCGTAATCTTCTTCACTTCATCATTGTTTACAAAATATTTGCGAACATTGTCCTTACCGTAGGAGGCATAGCGCAGCATGTTTTGGAAGATGGTGTTCTGGCGGGACTTGGCATCCTCACGGGACTTGAGTACATCAGAGATGGAATTCTGCACCGATTCTTCAGAAATCTTAGGATGGTTGAGAATATCCTCAACAATAGCCATGGCCTTCTCCATATTCTCGCTCAGGCCAGAGATTCTGACGGTGGCATATTTTGTGCCGAAGCCAATGGTATAGTTGCAGGCAAGGTCATACATCTCGCGGTTGATCTGGCTGAGCGTGCGGTTTTCGCTCTCCAACTGGTCAAGGAAGGAATTGGTAATGCCAGCCTTTTTGTCATAATAGGAACCGTAGTTGTAGCGGTAAATCAGCTGGAAGCGGCCGTTGTCGGTATTCTTCACGTAGAGAATCTCGTTACCGTTGGCTTTCCCCTTCTTCATATCCTTGCTGAAATCAACGAACACCGGCTCGATGGGGTTCACCTTCATGTCCTTAACCTCTTTGAGGAAGGGGCTCTCCACATCGCGATTCATGACCACTGGTGTAATCTCAGGCTTGTCAACCTTTTGTACGTCACGTTGCTCGCCCTGACGCTTGTAAACCACCACATAGTTATTGTTCTTGAAGATACGATTAGCAAAGTCAATGACATCTTCCTTGGTTACCATACTCATGTTCTCGGTCTCATTGACCACATCCTGCCAGTTTTGATGGGCAAGATAAGCCATAGCCATTTTCATGGCACGGTTGGTATTACTCTCCAAAGAGGTCATATCGCTAAGCTTGCGGTTGTTGATGGCGGCAGTCAGCAGATCTGCGTCCCAATTACCAGACTTCAGGATCTCAAGTTGCTGAAGTAACAAGTCTTTGAGTTGTTCAAGACTTTGCCCTTGCTTGGGCATACCTATCAATTGGAAGTAAGCGTAATCGTTCATGTCGTCCACACCTGAAACTGCATATTGGGCTAACTGTTTTTGGTTGATGTTTTCATCGATAATACCACAGGAGCCGTTCATCAGCACAGCGTCCACCATCTCAGCAAGGAGCACATCGCGAGAGCCTGTTCCTGCATCGATACGGAAAGCCACACGCACGTTCTCGGCCTCCAAGCCATACACATCAACGGTCTTCACCTCGCGGATGGGCTTCTCCTTCACGTAGGTAAAATCGGGGACATAGCGCGGCTGAATCTTGCCAAAATACTTATCAATCAACTTAATAGCCTCATCCGGATCAAAGTCGCCCGACATAGCGATGCAGTAGTTGTTCGGCACATAATAGGTATAAAAATGCTTGTTAATGTTGGTCAAAGAAGGATTTTTCAAGTGTTCAATGGTACCAATAGTAGTCTGGGTACCGTATGGATGATGTGGAAACAAAGCCTCATTCATCTTCTCAAACACCGTGCGGCTGTCGTTGGCCATGTTCATGTTCTTCTCTTCATACACAGCTTCCAACTCGGTGTGGAAGAGGCGGAAGACGGGGTCGGCGAAGCGTTCGCCCTCGATTTTAAGCCAGCGCTCCAGTTCGTTACTCGGAATATCCTCTTGATATACCGTCATATCGTTAGAGGTGAAGGCGTTGGTACCTTGCGCACCAATCATCGACATCATCTTGTCGTACTCGTTGGGGATGGCATACTTGGAAGCCTCGTACGACACGGAGTCAATCTCATGATAGATAGCTTTGCGCTTGGCTGGATCTGTGGTATGGTTGTAAACCTCGTACAAGGCCTCGATCTTCTTAAGCTGTTCCTGCTCCTTCGGCCAGTCAAGGGTGCCGAAGTGGGTGGTTCCCTTGAACATCAGATGCTCCAGGTAGTGCGAAAGGCCCGTGGACTCCGCCGGGTCGTTCTTGCTACCCACACGCACGGCTATATAGGTCTGGATGCGTGGCTCGTCCTTGTTCACCGACAAGTACACTTGCAACCCATTGTCCAACGTGTAGTGGATGACATTCATCGGGTCATTCTGATAGGTCTCTTTATGGTAATTTTGTGCTTGCATGCCAACAGTGAAGAGACACACTATGCCGATCATAAGCACGGATAACAATCTATTTTTCATATTCGTTGTAAAATTTATCAATCCTCTAAAAAACAATCAAAATCAGCCGTCTTTTGAAACGGCTGATTTTTAGCAATTTGAATGAATTAGGTTACTCTTTCATTCGGGCGTTGATCTTGTCGTTCAACTCTTGTGGAACCTCTTTCTGCAGTAAGACTTTCAACTCACGCAGACGGCGGTTGTTATCGAAATTGTCGGAGTTGACTTGGTATGCACGCTCGCACCAATCATGGGCATCCACCTTCACTTGTTTGAACTCAGGACTCAAATTGATGGCATTGGCATCGTTCCATCTCTTTTCGTTCTGAAGCTCTTTAACCTTATCCATATAGTCGTGCATCTCCTCATAGTAGCGATAACCCATTTGGCTGATGAAGTCAAAGTTCTTAGGATATTTGGCCATGGCGTCATTCAGAATTGTTTCAGCCTTGGCATACGCTTTGTTATTATTAAGGTAAGTGACGCAGATGGTAATCATGGTAGTGTCATCCGGGGAAGAGGGATTCTTGGCGTTAATGCCAGCCATCACTTCGTCCACCACAGCCACCAGTTTTTCACTGTCATCCACCATGGCATAGAAATCCATGCGTGGCTCAGCCATAAGAACATGCTGCTCTGGAGGCAGTTTTGTAAGGGCCATATTCAGAGTATTCACACATTTGGCAGTGTCTCCCTGATCTTTATAGAGATAGTAAAGCTCTGTATAAGCATTGGGGGAAGTATAGCCATTGGCAATAGCCTTCTCCAACATGATGATCTCATTCTTGGAATCTTTCTTGAAGAGATAGCATACTGCAGACTCATAGTAGGCCAACGCGGCATTGGAAGTTTCCTCGCCCAACTCGAAGTTGTTGGCAGCCAGTTTGAAATATTGGATGGCATCGTCAAACTTTTGAGCCTTCTGAGCAGCCACACCCATATCATATAACGGATAGGCAAGAGCTCTCTGTCCCAACTTAGGCCCCATCATGCCCGACTTGGGCTGAACTTTGGAGTCGAGTTTCAAAGCCTGTAGAAAGGCATCATTAGCCTCCATGACAGCATTCGGAAAACGAGCCTTGTAGGAAGGATCGGCCTTCTGCTTTTCAGCGTCCGTCTCATACAGACGATAATAGACATTGCCCTTCATGAGCCATACTTGAGCATTGTCTGGATAGCTCTTCATGCACTCATCGAGGAACTTCTTAGCTTTTGGTGCCTGGCCGTTGCGAAGCGCTTGCCAAACATCATCCAAGCAAGATTGAGCAAACAATGAGGTACCTAAAGCCAAACCTAAAATGACTAACATTAACTTTTTCATTGTCGTTTGTGTTTTAAGGTTATTACTAATTTATTGATTCTCTATAGATTTGATGATTTTACTGATTTCTTCCGCTTTGGGAGACTGTTGTTGTACGTAAATGGAACGCAACGTGTTTAACAGACTTAGATCGGCGGGGTTAAGTTTACGCGCCTGCTCAAAATAATCGGCAGATTCTTGCAACATATTGTCTGACACTCTTTTATAATAATCTTTCCGATCAGAAGCATTGGGATTTAGCAACAGGTCGTTGTAGTGTTTGAAGGCTTCCTCATGCAGGCAATATTTGCACACGCCAAGATTGTAGAGCACTACAAAGTTGTCAGGTGACAGCACATTGGCTCTTTCGAGCAACGGCACGGCCAAGTCATAGCGTTTTTCTTTGATACGGAAGTTGGCCAAGTTGACCATATCGTCAGGATTCTTAAGTTCGGAAGCATTTATAGCAGACAAAGCCTTGCGGGCGCCAACCGAATCGCCAATCCAGTAGAGATAGTCGATTTCGGCCAGCTGAAGACTCACCTCTTGGGCGGGTACCGCTTGAATCTTGTCTATCACGGCGGCGGCGGCCTTCCTGTTGTCTTGCTGCTTGTAGATATCGAGCAGTCTCACAAACACGTAGGGATTCTGCGAGCCATCGTCCAGTGCCTTTTGATAGTACTTAGGGGCCTCATCAAGCTCGTTCAGCATCTCCAGGGTATAAGCATAGTAGTAGTATATTTCGCCATTCATCGGGTACTGTGGCTTTTCCATCTCATACGAGGCGATACTCTTCGACAGGGTAGCCTTAGCCTTAGGGTAATCCTTCTCGATAAGCTGATCGACACCACGCACCAAGAGCAGCGGATAGAGCTGTTTCATGGCATCTTTGGCCGAAAACATATCCATAGCCTCGGCATTGGCGTTCATACTCAAGGATTTCTGAAACGCATCGAAAGCCTCTATGGGGGCATCAGGGTGCTGGATAACAAATGAGGCATCCTTTTGTTTGGCAGAATATTCCTCATTGGACAAAAAATAGTAGATATTGCCCTTATACAGCCAAGTCTGGGCCTTTGTGGCCAACTTCTCGTCCTGAACGCACAAGTCTATCATCTCCATAGCCTTCACATAGTTTTTGTCATAGAAAGCATTATACGCCTTGGTGAGCGAAGGCTTCTGTGCCATGCCTGCAACGGAGGCACATATTAGGATAATAATGGCGATATATTGTTTCATTTTTTTAGAAAAAAATTAGGATTCAGACTGTTGTGTTTGAGGTTCGTTTAAATCCTCGGCGGGGGCGGCGCCCTCCTCCGACAATGCAGGATTCTCGTCATCCAAACCTTCCTCATCGTCCTCTTGACGAGGCACCACACAGACAGCGGCGATCACATCGTTCTTACGCAGATCTATCAACTTAACACCTTGTGTGTTACGGCCAAGGATACGCAGTTCGGACACATGGAGGCGGATAGCGATGCCTGAGCGATTAATAATCATCAAATCGTCCTCATCCGTCACATCCTTCAAGGCGATCAGATTGCCGGTTTTTTCTGTAATCTTGATAGTGCTGATGCCCTTGCCGCCACGGTGAGTGATGCGGTAGTCTTCGAGCAGGGAACGCTTGCCGAAGCCGTTTTGGGAGACGATGAGCACATGTCGGCGGTTATCGTCAATACAGATCACGCCCACAATCTTGTCGTCATCCCCATTGAGGGTGATGCCGCGCACGCCAGCTGCGGTTCTGCCCAATGCACGTAGTTCTTCACTCTCCTTGAAGCGGATCGCGCGTCCAGAGTGAAGTGCCAGCATAACATCGGTGTTGCCGTCGGTGAAGCGGGCCGCAATCAGGCGGTCGCCCTCGCGCACGTTGATGGCAATGATACCCTTCTTGCGTGGGTGTGAATACGCCTCGATGGTTGTCTTCTTGATGACGCCCTTTTCGGTACACAAAATCACGAAGTGATTCTTGACATACTCTTCCTCTGACAGGGTCTTCAGGTTAATGATAGAGGCAATTTTGTCATCTTCTTCAATCTGGAGAATGTTCTGAACAGCGCGGCCTTTGGAGGTTTTGACGCCCTCTGGGATCTCGAACACACGCAGCCAGAAGCACTTGCCCTTTTCTGTAAAGAAGAGGAGATAATTATGGTTAGTAGCCATATAGAGGTGTTCGATGAAGTCCTCATCGCGGGAGCTTCCGCCACGGGAGCCTTTGCCACCGCGGTTCTGCACTCTGTACTCAGCCAGCGGGGTACGTTTGATATATCCGAGATGGGAAATGGTAATCACCACCTCATCGTCTGGAATGGTGTCCTCCACCCGGAACTCGGAAGAGGCATATTGTATCGGAGAACGGCGCTCGTCGCCATAGCGATGTTTGATATCCTGCAGTTCTCCCTTGATGATTTCCATTCTGAGATGTTCATCGGAGAGCACATCCTTGAGGTATTGGATACGCTTCATGAGCTCATCGTACTCGTTTTGGAGTTTCTCGCGTTCCAAGCCAGTCAGTTGACGCAGGCGCATTTCCACAATGGCCTTGGCCTGCAGTTCGGAGAAGCCCCACTTCTCCATCAATCCGTTCTGAGCGTCTTGAACGGTCTGTGAGGCACGGATGAGAGCGATTACTTCATCAATGATGTCGAGGGCCTTGAGGAAGCCTTCCAGCAGGTGTGCACGGGCCTCAGCCTTCTTGAGGTCGAACTGTGCACGGCGAATCACCACTTGGTGGCGATGCTTGACGTACTCGACAATCATATCTTTCAGGTTGAGGGTTCTGGGACGGCCACCTACCAATGCCACATTGTTGACACTGAAGGTTGACTGCAGGGCGGTCATCTGATAGAGTTTATTAAGGATGACCTCGGGCACCACCTCTCGCTTGAGGTCGTACACGATACGGGTACCGTTGCGCTTGTTGGTCAGGTTCTCGATATTGGTGATACCGGCAATCTTGTCTTCTTTCACCAGTTCCACGGTATGTTTAATCATATCGGAAGGGTTGACCATATAGGGCAGGGAGGTGACAATGATGCGGTTTTTCAGTTTATCGACCTCTATTTCGGCATGTCCACGCATCACGATGCGGCCGCGGCCGGTCAGGAAGGCCTCCTGAACGCCCTGATAGCCATAAATCTCGCAACCTGACGGGAAATCGGGTGCTTTGATGTAGTGCATCAGTTCCGGGATGGACATATCGTTATTGTCGATGTAGGCGCAGATGCCGTCGCAAACTTCCGACAGGTTGTGCGGGGCCATGTTAGTAGCCATGCCCACGGCGATGCCGGAGGCGCCATTAACCAGCAGGTTGGGAATCTTGGACGGAAGTACGGTCGGCTCCGGAATGGAATCGTCAAAGTTAAGGGTCATGTCGACAGTATCCTTGTCGATGTCTGCTACCATATCTTCAGCGGACTTGCGGAGGCGGGCTTCGGTGTAACGCATGGCCGCAGGACTGTCGCCATCCACTGAACCGAAGTTACCCTGCCCGTCGATAAAGGGGTAGCGCAACGACCATGGCTGGGCCATGCGGACCATTGCGTCGTACACGGCCGTGTCGCCATGGGGGTGGAACTTACCCAACACCTCACCCACGATTCTCGCTGATTTCTTGTATGGTTGCGTAGAAATAATGTTGTTATCCCACATGGCATAGATGATACGCCGTTGCACTGGCTTCAGGCCATCGCGCACATCTGGCAACGCACGCGACACAATCACCGACATGGAATAGTCGATGTAGGCCGTCTTCATCTGGTTCTCAATGTTGACTTGAACGATTTTCTCTCCTAAATTTTCTTCTTCTATCATAATAAATGCAATATCAGTTCTCTCAAGTATCTAAATAACAATTTTTTAGGTTGATTCGAAATAAAAGACCAAAATACGATTTTTTTCGACATTTCCAATACCTGAAAAGCGTTTTTTTTCAACAATGGGGATAAAAACAAATTCAGGGCGCCTTGGTTTGTTGCATGAAAAATTTGTGTATGTTTGCGCCTTAATCTATTTGAAAAAATATGGACGATAATCTATGCAACCTGCTCATCTCTAAAGGGCAGTTAAAACAGGAAATTTTCGGGGTCACTTTGGAGACCATGCAACTATTCAAAGAGTGCGCCAAGGGCTTCGAGGAGTTTTACCGTGACAACTATGCCGACGAGCATAAGAATGTGTCGGTATTATACAAAAACAAGAACCAATATCAGTTTCAGTTGCAATTTGCGGGCGATGTGTTGATTTTCATGATGCACAGCAATATTTTTGAATTCTCGCGCGAACACGAAATCATGAAGACGCCTTACATCAAGGAAGACAAGACACGCTCCTACTGCGGCATGATTCAGATATTCAACTTCCTGCGCGATTCATTTGAGTACAACCGAATAAACGACTTGGGTTATATGATCGGCCGTATTCTAATCAACCGCGAGGGGCACTACTTCATTGAGGGAAAGCGCGAGCTGGCCAAGGTACTGAACAATTTCAGCGTAAACCAGATCAACAAGGATGTGGTTTCGGAGATTTTGAAATCGGCTATTATCTACACTATAAACTTCGATTTATTGGTGCCAGACTACGAAAAATCCATGATCATCACGGTTGATGACATGCTGGAAATTGAAGACCTGAACCGTTTGCAAACCGGTAAACGCCTGGGATTCAGATTTGAGCAGGACAAGGATATCCCTGAATAAAAAAAACGTATCAAGATTTGGCGGTGTCAAAAAAAATCGTATTTTTGCCGCGTCAAACATGACACCCATGGCGAGTTCGTCTAGTTGGCCCAGGACGTCAGGTTTTCATCCTGAAGATCAGGAGTTCGAATCTCCTACTCGCTACGAAGAGTTGCTGAAAAGCAGCTCTTTTTTTTATGCTTTGAGTTGATGACATGCGGACAAAAAGAGAGGGCCCCCTTTCGGGAGCCCTCTCTTCGTCATATATTCAGAATCTTGTCTTTAGTACACGTTGAGATTGTGTACGACAATTTTTCTATCCTTAGCAGCCTGTAGGCCATAAACGGTCACGCTTTCAGCCGTGGAGCTCTCCGTGCGTTTAACCTCGCCAGTTGGGTTCTTGGTGATTGTAAGGCCAGGCTTTGAACCATTGATGTAAGGTGCCAAGGCACCGCCTCTCACTTGCTTCATATAGTTCAGCACATTGTCGATACGGCGAGAGGAAAGGTGCTGGTTGTAGGTACTATTGCTCAACGGGCTTGCAAAACCGGAGATGGTGAAAGATACGGACTGACCATCTTCCAGAAGGTCGATAATGGCATCGCAGAAGGTGTTAAGGCGATCATAACCGGTTTCGATAGAATCCTTGAAGAAGGCAGTCATCATATTCTCGGCATTGGTTTTGGCAGCGCCAGTGAGATCTTTACCGGATGAGGTCACATATTCATTCTTCTTGCCCATATAGGCATCATACAACTCTTTATAGTTGGTAGAAGTCACATCCTTTGTCGTTCTGGGATCCGGGCGGTCATTCTCGAAATAAAGGGTGATCGGTCCGATATTGCGAACGAGTTTTTTCTTTTCAGCCAATTGTTCCTTCGCTTCTTCTTCCTCGATAGAAAACACAACGGGAATTTGGACGATGAAATCGATCGGTTCGCAGCTTTGGGTGGCGGGCACGATCTTGGGGAAGGACTTCACGATGCGCAAAGCCTCATCATCGAGTTCCTGATAACCTGAGGAGGTCGCCACATGGATATCATCGAGGGTGCTATCGGCTTTCACAAGGGCTTGTACAACGGTGGTGCCGGAGATTTTCTGGTTTTTCATATTCACTGGATACACCATCGTTTTTTTGATGTAACGGCACATTGCCTTGTTGCCTCCTTTGAAATGGGGCAGCGAAAGTGCAGATGTCGGGGTCACATGTTGCCCATTTGAATCGGCTTTTACGAGGGCGATACCATATTTTTGGCATCCGCTCCTATCGCCATAAAGGAACCTCATATCACCATCGCACTGAGCGTAACTAACAGAATAGCAGCATATTAACAAAAATGCCGCTAACGTTCCGAAAAGAGATGATAAATTTTTCATACTATTATTGTTATTACATTATTTTCGAGGCTGCAAATATACAATTTATTTTAAACGAAAATAATTTTTTTTATCACCAAATAATTGTTAGAAAGATTTATCTGTCATCTCTTCGGCGGAGAGCACGAATGCACGCAGTCCCTGCTGGTCTGCGGACATATCCAGTTCATGGATGTCGTGGAGCAGCGGACGAACCTTTTCGTCATCCACGAAGGCCAGCACAGCGGAGTTCAGGGTAGGCCAGGCGTGAGTGCCGTAGTGGGGTTCTCCATCATGGGAGCCGCGCCCTTGAACTTCATTCCAGTAGGTGAAGCCGCGCACCTCGTTTTTATCCAGAATTTCCATCACCTCATCATAGAAGGCTTGGTATAAAGATATGAAGACAGCTTTCATATTATTGTTGAATAGTTGGTTAATGTTTAGATTTCATTTACGCCGAGGGCTTTATTGCGTTCGCGGCGTTCGCGGCGGCGGGCCTGGCCTTTTTCAGACCATTCGGCAAACTTGCTATAGAGAACAGGAATCAGGATCAGGGTAACCATAGTAGAGATGGAGAGGCCCCAGGCCACCACCATACCCATGGAGTTCCACATTTCGGCGCCCTCGCCCTTGTCAATGGCGAGTGGTATCATGCCGAGCACAGTGGTGAGGGTCGTCATGAGAATCGGGCGGAGACGGGAGCGGCCGCCGGCCACGACAGAGTCTTTGATGCTCATGCCGCGCTCATGACAGAGGCTGGTATAGTCCACCAGCACGATACCATTCTTCACCACGATACCAATCAGCATCATTGCACCGATCAGGGCCATGATGCCGAGGGCGGTATTGGAGACAGCCAGACCGATGAAAACACCGGTGAAAGCGAAAGGAATGGAGAACATAATGACAAACGGATAAGTGAAGGACTCGAACTGGGCAGCCATCACCACATAGACTAAGATAACAATCAGGGCCATGAGCATAAACATGTCACCGAAGGCATCTTGTTGGTCTTCCCACGTACCGCCGATCTTATAGTCGAGTGTAGTTGGGACATCCATTTGTTGCAGGATGTTTTCGGAGGTTTCCACCAATTCGCTCAAAGCTGTGCCCTTAGCCACCACGCACGACACCTTAACCATACGTTCACGGTCCTTACGTACGATGGTCGGGGGTGTGAAGGTCTCCTCTACCCTACCCACGTCACCGACGCGGATGCCTTGTCCACGATTGTTGTACATAAGGATATTTTCCACAGCGTGGATATCATCGCGGAACTCGGGTGCATAGCGCACACGGATATTATATTCGTCACCATCCTCACGGAACTGAGATGCGGTATAGCCGTTGAAGCGGTTGCGCACGTAGCTGGCAGCGGTCGTGGAGTTCAGACCGTTCTCGGCCAGTTTCTGTCTGTCAAACACGACCTCCAGCTCGGGGGTGTACTCATCGCGACTGATCAGCACCTCGGAGCAGCCTTTCACTTGGCGCATACGCGCGGCAAGATCGGCAGCGAACTGGTCGGTAGTATTGAAGTCATAGCAATACAACTCTATGTCCACCGTTGACTGCCCACCCATGCTACCTTGGCCAGTAGATACTGTATATGTGTTGATTTCAATATGCTGCCGCAAAATATCACGGATACCATCCGCAATTTCGGTGATAAATTTCTTTCGTTCTGTCTTCTTCACCAGTCGCACATTGAAGGAGAGCAGATGCGTACCGTTGTCACGCATAAGGCTGAAGGTATTGTCCTCATCGGGCATACCCACAGAGTAGTTAATGGTTTTCACCTCATCGGGGTATTTGGCGCGGATTTCCTCCACCAGTTGGTCGCCCAGCTTCTTGGTAGTCTCCACGCGCGTGCCTTGTGGCAGTTTCACAGTGATGCTGAGTCGGGCATTATCTTGGGTAGGGAAGAATTCGGTAGGGATGACGAGCAGTAGGGAGAGGCTGGCGAGGAAGGCACCCACCGCAACGAGGACGACCGTTTTGCGATGATTCACGCACCAGCGGAGTATGCGGGCATACGTTTCATCCAACCATGCGAGAAAACGTTCAATGGGAGCGTAGATGGTAGCAAACCATTTGCTTTTCTTAGGATTCTTCTTAAGGAGTAGAGAACTGAGCATTGGGGTCAGTGTCATGGAGGCTGCCAGGGAGACGGCAATCACGATAGTGACAATCCAGCCCAGCTGTTTAAAGAGCACGCCTGCCATACCATTCAGGAAAGTCAGCGGCAGGAATACGGCGATAATCACCAGTGTGGAAGCGATGATAGACAGGGACACCTCGCTGGTGGCGAAGATAGCCGCTGCCCGGGGCTTGGAACCGCGTTCGATATGGGTGGTGATATTCTCCAACACCACAATAGAGTCGTCCACCACCAGGCCGATAGCGATGGAGATGGAAGACAGGGAGATGATATTCAGGGTATTGCCGGTAGCCAGCAGGTAGATGAAAGCGGCAATCAGGGAGACGGGCACCACCACGGCCACGATGAGCGTGGCGCGCCACCGGCCGAGGAAGAAGAGCACCACAATGACCACGAGGAAGAGGATGATGAGAATCGTCTCCTCCAAGCTATTGATCGTATTGGTAATATTGTCGGAGTTATCGACCAAGACATTGAGTTCCACATCAGCGGGCAAGGAGTTGCGAATGTCAGGCAGTTGGTCGAGCACTTTCCGGCAGATTTGCACGGTATTGGCGCCCGTCTGCTTTTGGATGATGACCATAGCGCCGCGTTGTCCATCGGTATAAGACTCCTGCATACGTTCCTGGAGGGTATCTTTCACCTGGGCCACATCTTTCAGATATACATTCTTATTGTTATAGCTGCCCACGACAATATCTTCCATTTCATCGGCGCTGTTGAACTCGCCATCCACGCGCATGGAGTAGGTCTTGGAGCCCACATCCATGATACCGAGTGAGACGTTGCGGTTTTCGGCGCCCAGCACAGAGGCGATGGTCTCAATCGTGAGGTTATAGCTTTCGAGTTTATAGGGGTCGCAATAAACTTGGATTTCGCGCTGTGGGGCACCGGAGATGGAGACGGCACCCACACCGCTGACACGGCTGAGGGGCGAGGCCACCTTGTCGTCCAAAATTTTATACAACGCCTGCGTACTCTGACCCGACTTCACTGAAAGCATCATGATTGGCATGTCATCGGCGCTGAACTTGAACAGATAGGGTGCGTTGGCCCCGTCTGGCAGGGCCGACTTGACCATGTCCAACTTATCGCGCACATCGTTGGTCTTTTGGTCAATATCCACGCCATACTCGAACTCCAAATAGACAATGGAGTAGTTCTCCTTGGAGTTGGAGGTAATGTGTTTAAGGTCGCTCAGAGTATTGAGCACGTTTTCAATGGGTTTGGACACGTTATCCTCGATATCTTCTGCATTGGCACCGCCATAGACTGTGAGTACCATGATGGTATTTCCATCCATGTGCGGAAAGAGGTCTACGGGCAGTTTGGTCATGGCAAAGATACCAATGATGATGACAGCGATATAGATCAATCCTGTCATAATGGGTCTCTCGACTGATTTTTGGTATAAGCTCATATTAGATTTTGTCTATTGCTATTAGCTATTGGAATTAGGTTTATTTATTTTCCACCGTCACTTCCAGACCGTCCTTGAGGCGGGCGAGGCCAGTGGTAGCCACCATGTCACCATCGTGCACATCGCCGGAAAGCAGTTCATAGGCTTTGTCGAGATGGCGACCTATATTCACTTGGTTAAAGGAGACCTTTCCGTCCTTGTACACATACACATAGCGGTTGCCAGAGCCTTGCTGTCGGAAGATAGCCTCATCGGGTACCACCACATGTTTTTGGCTACCGAAGTTGATGGTCACGCGGGCGTACATGCCCGGGCGCACGCGAGTGTCGCCATTGGCCAGTTGCACCTCCACGGGAAAGGTGTGTGTGGCGCCATCCATCGTAGGATAGATGAGACTCACTTTGCCTTTGAACTCCTCATCGCCATAAGCATCCACCTTCACGGTAACGGGGGTACCCACCTTCACTTGTTTAAAGAGGGTTTCAGAAATATTGACATTCATCTTCACGGGAGTAATCTGTTGCACTTGCACAACAGGGAGGCCACCGTAGAGGTCGCCGCTATCGTAATTGCGCTGTGTCACCACACCGGAGATTGGGCTGATGAGACGCGTATTTTCCAAAAGGTTGTCATAGGTGGTTTGAGCCACGTCGAGTTGGGTTTTCATCGCATCCCAGTCCGACTTGGAGGTGCCGCCCACCTTGTAGAGTTCATCGATACGTTGGAAACTGGTTTTGAGGTTGTCGAGTTGGGCCTTTGCTTGTTTGAGGCTGTTCTCGTTCATCTGCACCAGCACCTTGCCTTTGCTGACGCGGTCGCCCACCTCCACATAGATACGGTCGATACGGCCACCCGTAAGCGGGGCGATATTGTTCACCGCATTGGCCTCCACGATAGCGGTATATTCATAGGTTTGCTCTACCTCTTCAGCGTGTACCTGCTCAGTGCGGATGCTCATCTTCTGGACCTCCATGCTGGCAGCCTTGTCTTTGCTTTTACAACCGCCCATTATCAATATGGCAACGGTTATTAACATACTAACGAATGTGATTTTTTTCATATATTATTGTACTTATTATCTTAGAAATTGGCTAAAAATATTAGTTATAATTGCTAATTCTCGTTGCCGAGAGTAGCATCAAGAGATGCCTTGGCCACGAGATAGTTGTATATGGATTGGCAATAAGTAAGTTGCGCGCTTGTGAGGGTAACTTCAGCTGTGTTCAGGTCAAGCCATGTGTTCATACCCACTTCATACTGGCGTTTGGCAATATCGTAAGCTTTCTGTGCCTGGAGCATCGTCTCGTGATCGGCGGCGATGTCCTCAATGGCCTGTTGCATGTCATTCAGGTAGCTTTGCACGCCCAGACGCAGATTGCGTTCGGCATCGAGGCGTTGGTCTTTCATATTCTCAATGTTGAGGTTTGTCTGCTTTAATTTGTAAGAGGTGGATACCCAGGAGATAATGGGCACTTGCAGGGAGAGGGCCACGTAGGAATAGGGGTAATTATTGAATTTCTGCCCGTCGTCGCCCATACCGGAATACTGGAAGGCGCCTGCCAAGGCCAGCATTGGAAGTGAGGAGCCGGTGATAATCTTCTTGGACTGTTGCAGCTCATCGATGCCAATGTCGAGTTGGCGCAGGGCGGAGTTATACGCCAATTGGATATCGTTTTCATTCGGCATAGAAGCAGAGAGCACTTGTTGTTCATAATCCGACAGTTTGCCATCGAATATAACAGGCTCGTCGGCATTCATGCCCAGGAGCACTTTCAGGCGCATGATGGCCAGGCGCACGCCTTTGGCTGCGGAGCTGACCGCTGGACGCTGGTTCTGAAGGGCCACATCGGAACGCAACTTCTCAAATTCAGACACAAGTCCCTGATTGTAGGCATTGGTCACCAGCTGTGTGCTGGCCTCTATATTCTCGTAACTCCGCACAAGCACGTCATACGACTGTTTGGACAGGAGGTACATATAATAGGCCTGCTTCACCTGGTTGACAAGTTCCAGCTTGGACGAGCGGGCGGCCTCCATGGCCATCTCCACATCCATGGAGCTGAGCTTCAGGTTGGACCATAAAGCCGGGGCAATCAACGGCAGACTGAGATTGGCACCTGCCGAGTAGGTATTGTCGCGACCCACCTTGATGTTCATCGTCTGCCCGCCCATATCCATGGACATCTGCTGTTTGAGCAATGTGCGGTTGTAGTTGGCTGCGATGGAGACATCCGGAAACAATGAAGCAATCTGCTCCTTTTTATACCATTGCTTGATCTGCACATCACGGTCGGCAATGCGCATGGTGGGGGTCTCCGCCAGGGCTATTTCTATCGCCTTTTGCAAGTTCACATGCACGGAATCCTGCGCCTGAGCCGAAAGCGACAGGGATCCCAATAAAAGGGCTCCGCTCAGGAGACAAACTACCACGAAAGTCTTTTTCGCAATTCCAAGCGCACTGTTTTTACATTCTGAACATATCATTATCATATTATCACCTTTTTATTCTTCTGAGTAACAAAACATTACACTTAACATTAGTGCTTGCTGAATAAAGCGTGCAAAAATAGAAAAAAACTTGAATTATAACGTGTAAAAAATACACATTTTTTTATTAACGTAAAAAACGTATTTTTGCGCTTTCAACATAGGGATTGCGTATGAAAAAAGAGGTTAACATTGCATCCGAATGGCTTGCAGGCCGAGTGGTTCCCGGGTATCACAACGGGACTGTCTTTGGTTTTCCCACAGCGAACATCGCTTTGGAAGTCCCCACCGTGATTGAAAAGGGGGTATATGCGGTGTGTGTGCGTGCGAGAGGCCTGCATTATGGGGGCATGATGTATGTGGGCACACGCCCGACCCTACAGTTGGAAGCATTCACCATAGAGATTCACCTCTTCGGCTTTAAAGGGGACCTTTATGGGGAAGACATCCTTTTCCGGATAGTGGGTAAAATTCGGGAAGAGCATCAATTTGAGAGCACAGAGGCTTTGATTCGCCAATTGTCAGCCGACAAGATTACGGCCTTGGAGATGCTGGCGCACGGTGAAACGGGCATATAAGCGATTCTTTGCTGTTGCTTTTACAATACAATATTAATAATGCGTTTTGGCACTACAATAATCTTCTTAGGCGTTTTGCCTTCAAGCCAGCGTTGCACATTGGCATCTGCCATCAGTACGGGTTCGATCTCTGCAAGCGTATAGGTGACCGGGAAGGTCATCTTCAGGCGCATCTTGCCATTGAAGGAGACAGGGTATGTGAAGTCGTTTTCTTGCATATACGTCTCATCGAATTTGGGGAACGAGGCATCCACCACGGAGGTCGTATGGCCTAATTTAGCCCAAAGTTCTTCGGTGACATGAGGTGCGTAGGCGGACATCAGCACACAGAGAGGTTCCAAAATCTGCCGTTTGTAGCACTTGGCATCTGCCAGCTCGTTAGTGCAGATCATGAAAGCGCTCACGGCCGTATTAAAGGAGAATTTCTCATTATCCTCTTCTATCTTCTTGATTGTTTTGTGCAAGATCTTGTATTCGGCACGTGTGGGTTCCTCTTCGCTCACATTCCAGTCTCCATCATTATTATAATATAGTCTCCAGAACTTCTTGATGAAGCGGAAGACGCCCTCAATGCCATTGGTGTCCCATGGTTTGGACATTTCCACTGGGCCCAGGAACATTTCATACATACGCAACGTGTCAGCGCCATATTTTTCCACCAAGTCGTCAGGATTTTGGACGTTATACTTGGACTTGGACATTTTTTCCACTTCCCATCCGCAAATATACTTGCCGTCTTCGAGAACAAATTCGGCATCAGCGAATTCGGGCATCCACTGTTTGAAAGCATCCATATCGAGCACATCGTTATGCACAATATTAACATCCACGTGAATAGGAGTAGTTTCATATTGTTTTTTCAGACCATAGGAGACATAGGTATTGGTACCCACGATACGATAGACGAAGTTGGAGCGTCCTTGAATCATGCCTTGGTTAATCAGTTTACGGAAGGGTTCATCCTTGCAGCAAAGGCCGATATCGAAGAGGAATTTATTCCAGAAGCGGGAGTAGATGAGGTGTCCGGTAGCATGTTCGGCACCACCCACATAGAGGTCCACATTTTGCCAATAGTCGTTAGCTTCTTTTGAGAAGTAACGAGCATTATTATGGGGATCCATGTAGCGCAAGTAGTAGCCGGAGGAGCCTGCGAAGCCAGGCATCGTATTATACTCCATCGGGAAGCCGTTGTATGTCCAGTCTTTAGCGCGGGCGAGGGGTGGTTCGCCGGACTCGGTGGGTTTAAATTCGTCCACAAAAGGCAGTTTTACTGGCAGTTCAGATTCGGGGAGGGCATAGGGCATACCATCTTTGTAATAGATGGGGAACGGTTCACCCCAGTAGCGTTGGCGGCTAAAGATGGCATCGCGGAGGCGGTAGTTCACTGTGCCATAGCCGACGCCTAATGTTTTAATTCTTTCAATCACGGCCTTAGCCGCATCCTTGACGGGCATACCGGTGATGAAGCCAGAGTTCACGCACACGCCGGTCTTGCTGTCGAGGCTTTCGTTCCAGGTATCGGGATTGCTGACCTCTTCGAGGGTGGGGGCTACCACTTGACGGATGGGCAGGTTGAAATGGCGGG